>NZ_CP041982.1:636861-952792 GCF_014522305.1 Lactobacillus sp. PV034
TATAGGCAATCTAAAGAGTAGTAATCAGCAATTAAGATCAATTATAGACAAAAGCTCCATCATTGATGGAACCATTCTTCGATAGTTTATTCGTCTAAAAAATCCCCTGCTTTTATCTCCTTCACATATTCTTTCCAATTCTTTTCATACTCTTTGGCCGTTATATGAGGATAGGAATATTTGGCTATTGTTTCCCATTTATTTGTTTCTCTATCTATTAGTTGAACTTTTACTGGTAAACAATCATGATTGTAAAATATTTTTACTTTATATCCTTTAAATCCATCATCATGCCAGACATCAACTATCTTTTTTTGTTCAGGCCTATTTTTTACATTTTTTACTATTACATAGTTAGATTTTTTTACTTCACTAGTTGTGATTCGATCTTCCAGTATCGGATATAAAAAATATAAGTTTCTAAAATAGTTAAAACTCAACTTATTATCTCTAACTTTGCCGTCATAAGTATAAAGTAGACTATCTTTAACCACCCATTTGTACCCATACCACTGCTTTGTCGATAAATTCATATCTAGACTTATGCCGGATGATGGCAAATAAATTCGAACATAATTAGCCTTATCAATCTTTTCTTTAATTATTGCTTGGTTATTTGTACAGCCAGTAATAGTTCCTATAAAAATAAACGAAAATAATATATAAATAAACTTAATTTTTTTCATTTTAGTATTTTTCATTCTCTTTTATATATTCGTTAAATCCCGAAAATGCTCTTGCACCATGACTATCTTTCACCCATTTAACATATCCCTTATATTTCTTTGGCTTCTCTCTATCCGGTATCTTATTCCAGGCTTTCACATCTTTCTCTCCACCTGCTCCAACAATATTGACATAATTCCCACTCTTTTTCTTATCATCTACATCTCTTTCAGAAACATACTTGTGAGTTGCCACATCTCTAAGAACTGGATCCTGTGGATGATGTATATCAAGCTTATTATGCGTACTATCATATTCAGCTGAGAGTTCATATTTTCCTTTTGGTACCCCATAGTTAAATGATTCAGTATTCGCTATTTGATACAATTCTTTCTCTGTATAATCTGCTGGATTCGGATCTATTTTTCCATTATGCATGTGTTTATCATAGGCGTTCCATTCACTTACAGTTTGTCCAGTTTGAATATTGAAAATAAATTCGATCATTCGTGCATCATTATTTTTATCTTTTTTACTATCTTGTGTGAGTTGCACTTTCATATTCTCAGTATACTTATATTGCCCTTTCAAAGTTCGATTATGATAATTCACTCCAGTCTGGTAATCCGCCTTAAGGTTATTATCTTTTAAGGATTGCAAGAAGCGTTGATAATCACTCGCATTCCTCGGTAAATTGTGTTGCTTACCATCATAATTTCTAATATATTGAATATAAGTACGATCAAGATAGGATCTAAATAAGTGGAGGACTTTGCCTTCAAGCTTAATTTAAATATTTAACTGCATCTATTCATCCAAAAAGTCCCCTGCTTTTATTTTCTTCACATATTCTTTCCAATTTTTTTCATACTGCTTAGCCGTTATACGAGGATAAGAATACTTTGCAATTGTTTTCCATTTATTTGTCTCTCTATCTATTAACTGAACTTTTACTGGCAAGCAGTCATGATTATAAAATATTTTTACTCTATATCCTTTAAAGCCATAGTCATGTAGAAAATCCATTAATTTTTTTTGTTCTGAATTATTTTTTACATTTTTTACTATTACATAATCTGATCTTTTCACTTCACCTACGGTAGTTTTATCCGCAATTAATGGGTACAATAGATTTATTTTTTTCGTATAATTAAAGCCTAACAATTTATCCTGATAATTATCATCGTAATCATAGACTGTATTATTCTTCACCCCTTGACTATCTCCATATAGTTTTTTAGCAGCCAAATTAAAGTAAAGTTTTACCCCTGATTTTTGCAAATGCAATGTTACAATATTTGCCTTTTTTATATTTTCATTAATTGTTTCTTGGGTATTTACACAACCAGCAACACTCTCGATTAGAAAAAGGACAAACATGGCAAAAATAATTTTTACATTTTTCATCTTACTTTTTTTCTCCTTTCACATACTCGTAAAATCCCGCAAATTGATTATCTCTTTTATTATTCTTCACCCATTTAACATATCCCTTATATTTCTTCGGCTTCTCTCTATCCGGTATCTTATTCCAAGCTTCTACATCCTTCTCTCCGCCTGCTCCAACAATATTGACATAATTTCCACTCTTTTTCTTATCATCTACATCTCTTTCAGAAACATACTTATTAGTCGCTGCATCTCTAAGAGCTGGATCCTGCGGATGATTAATATCAAGTGCATTATGTGTACTATCATATTCAGCTGAGAGTTCATATTTTCCTTTTGGTACCCCATAGTTAAATGATTCTGTATTTGCTATTTGATACAATTCTTTATCAGTATAATCCGCTGGATTTGAATCTATTTTTCCATTATGCATGTGCTTATCATAGGCGTTCCATTCACTCACAATTTGTCCAGTTTGAATATTAAAAATGTACTCAATCATTCGCGCATCATTATTTTTTTCTTTTTTACTGTCCCTTTTGAGTTGCACTTTCATGTTGTCAGTATACTTAAATTGCCCTTTCAAAGTACGGTTATGATAATTTGCTCCTGTTTGGTAATCCGCCTCAAGATGGTTATCTTTTAGGAATTGCAAGAGTCTTTGATAATCGGTCGCATTCTTTGGTAAATTGTGCTGCTTACCATCATAATTTCTAATATATTGAATATAAGTACGATCAAGATAAGCTATTTATTCTCCAAACTTAATTTAAATATTCACCTCTACTTCAAACTATTAATAATCAACATCCAATCACATAGCTTCCTAATCAATGTATTCCCCATCTTTTATTTCTTTTACATGATTCTTCCAGTTTCTTTCATATTTTTTTTGAGTTAAATTAGGGTAAGAATACTTAACAATTGTTTTCCATTTATTAGTGTCAGCATCAAGCATTTGTACTTTTATTGGTAAGCAAGCATGATTGTAAAAAACTTTCATTTTATTACCTTTATGCCCATTATCATGCCAAATATCAATTATTTCTTTTTGGTTAGAATTATTTCTTACCTCTTTAACTATCAGATAGTTAGATTTTCTTACTTTGCTGATTGTTGTTTTATCCGCAACAATTGGATATAAAAGATTTATCTTTTTAAAATAGTTAAAACTTAACCAATCTGCTCTAAAATTTCCATTATAAGTATATGCAATATCATCTTTAACTGCCCATTTATATCCATACCATTGTTTTGTGGATAAATTCATATCTAGACTTATCCCAGATGACGGTAAATAAACTCGAACATAATTAGCTTGATCAATCCTTTGTTTAACTGTCGCGTGTTCATTCGAACAACCAATTAAAGTTCCTACAAAAACACATAAAAACAATATATGAATAACTCTTACTTTTTTCATTTATTCTTTACTAATCCAAAAAGTATCCCTCTTTTACTTCTTTCACATAATTTTTCCAATTCTTTTCATACTGCTTAGCCGTTATACGAGGATAGGAATATTTCACACTCGTTTTCCACTTATTTGTCTGTTTATCTATTAGCTGAGCTTTTATTGGTAAACAATCATGATTATAAAATATTTTCACTTTATATCCTTTAAACCCATCACCATGTGAGATATTAATTATTTTTCTTTGTTTAGAATTGTTTTTGACATCCTTCACTATCACATAATTTGATTTTTTTACTTCCCCAACCGTAGTTTTGTCTGCAATTATTGGATATAGTAAATAAATATCTTTATAATAATTAAATCCACTGGTCGTTGTTGAATACGTACCTTCGTATGTATAGTTCATATCTTCTCTTATTGCATGACCATTACCATACCAGCGTTTACTACTCAAATCCATATGTAATGTTGGGGGTAAATCTATTGTTACATAACTGGCCTTATCAATTTTCTCTTTAATTGTTGTGTGATTATCCGTACAACCAGTTAAAATTCCTACCAAAAAGCATAAAAATAATGTATAAATAATTTTTTTCATCTCATTATTCGTTCTCTTTCATATATTCATTAAATCCAATAAATTGTCTTTTATCAGTTTTTTCTTTCACCCATTTAACATATCCCTTATATTTCTTTGGCTTCTCTCTATCCGGTATCTTATTCCAGGCTTTCACATCTTTCTCTCCGCCTGCTCCAACAATATTGACATAATTCCCACTTTTTTTCTTATCTCCTATATCTCTTTCAGAAACATACTTGTGAGTTGCTGCATCTCTAAGAGCTGGATCCTTTGGATGGTCTATATCAAGCGTATTATGTGTTTCTTTATACTGTCTCGACAACTTCTTATGACTTCCTTTTGGTATCCCATAGTTAAATGATTCTGTATTTGCTATTTGATACAATTCTTTCTCAGTATAATCTGCTGGATTTGAATCTATTTTCCCATCTTTTAGCCTATGTTTGTCATAGGCATTCCATTCACTTACCAATTGTCCAGTTTTGATATTGAAAATATACTCGATCATGCGCGCATCATTATTTTTTTCTTTTTTACTGTCCCTTTTGAGTTGCACTTTCATGTTGTCAGTATACTTAAATTGCCCTTTCAAAGTACGGTTATGATAATTTGCTCCGGTTTGGTAATCTGCCTCAAGATGGTTATCTTTTAGGAATTGCAAGAGTCTTTGATAATCGGTCGCATTCTTTGGTAAATTGTGAAGCTCACCATCATATTCCCTAATGAACTGAATATAGGTACGATCAAGATAGGATCTGAACAAGTGTAGGACTTCGCCTAATGGCGTAGCTCCTACTTTTAAATCATCTTTACAATCAAGGCCATTTGTTTTTTCACCATAAGCATCAATTACGGTTTGCCGAAAAACAGGGAAGAACTTACTTAATGGATTAATCGATCCTTGCAAATGATATTTTGCGTTACCATTAGCATTTAATTGTAAGAAGTGATATTGATTGTCACCATCCTCTTCAACCTCACTTCCTAATTGATCCTGCATTAATTTTAATTTATGCATCTGATCTAACTTTGAGGCTTCAAAAACATCCGTATAAAGATCAGACCCTACTAGATGAAGTTCATTCCAGTAACCACTGATAGTCTGAGTCAATGAAAGATAAGAATTTTTGGCATCATCCACCGTATACTTGATGATATGTTTTAAATACGCATTGACTGCGGCTGGATCCCACCATTCACCTGCTCCGGCCATTTCTTTTACTTGCTGTGTCAACTGCTGCTTTAATAGGTCTATTTCCTGCTCGGATTTTCCTCTGGCAATTAAGGCTACTACAATACCCACTTCAAATTGGTATAGTTTGTCAGATTCGTCACCCTGTATTTTGTGGTCTAGAATCTGTTCAAAGTTTACTTTATCAAACAAGATGCCTGTTAATTTACCAGTAAGCATACGTAGTTCGCTGCTTACCCTGGTAAATAAATTGGCTGTATTGTGGTTAAATTCTCGCAAGTCTCTTAGCATCTTCTGATACTCATGTAATTGAACCTCAGCACTTTGAAAAAATGAATCTAAAAGTCCACTTACTCCCACCTTATCTAAAGCTGTTTGGAGTTCATGCATTCTATCTATTTTTGACCTGGTACGAGCAATTAAAGATTCAAGTCGGTCTTCATCTAAATATCCCCAATGATTAACTGAACTATCTTCCTGAATATAAATATTTAAGTTCCTTTGCATTTGTTCAGCTACATTTTCTAACTGATTAATCAGTGGTGTAACTTCATTTTCTAGGACAAACTTTCCAGCTTCATAAGCTAGTCCCTCCATCCCAGACCTACCGACCCTATTAACTAAGTTATTCTTGGCCGCTTTTAATTTACTTACTACTTCTTTTACTTCTCTAATATTGTGACGGGTAGTCTCAATTAAATTTTCAGACTCACTGCTTACATAAATTAATCCCATAGATTTATTCCAACTTTACCTTTCATCTATCCTATCTTGCAGCTGGTGCTTTTGCTTGCGATAATCCTCCTCAAGCTGGTCAAGTTCTTGCATACATCTTTGTTTTAATTTTCTTTGGTTATCTTGGACTTGCTCATAAATTAATCCCATCGTCTGGTTGCCTGCTTGAGCCATTAGCCCTACTGCTTCTAATATTTGTCGATCGTAGCTTTGAAGCTCTACAGCTGCACGATCAATCACTTCAATCGCCTTGTTCTTTTGCTGGTACAATTCACTAAGTTCTTCTTCTAATTTTCTTCGTTCTTCTGGCTTCATTACATCTCAAACTTTCCTTTATCTTGCCCATCTTCATTTTGTTTCTTGGCATCAACCTTTTTAAATTGTTCAGTAAATTCTTGCACACCTTTAACTAGCTGCTTCGCATACTTAATTACATCTTTATCAACTAACTGACATTCAATCATTCCGCGACAATTTGATCTTCCTAGTTCAACTTGCTTTCCCTTTACTTCAATATCTTGAAAATTCTTAACAACACTATTAACAATTTCTGAATCAGATGAAATTTTCATCTTACTCCTCCTTAATAATTATTATCCTAATTTTATCAAAGCCTGCTTACTCATAAAAATAAGCTCTTTATGCCCAATTCATTAGTTTTTCCTTTTAATTTTGCTCAAACAAAAAAGCTAGAAACCACTAATGTGATTTCTAGCTTTTTAAATTATAAATAGACTATCTAGATTATTTAGTTTGACTCATTACTTCTTCACCGTTAGCAGTGATGGTAAAGGTCTTGTTAGCAGCGTCTGCATCTAAAACAGCAACGTTCTTACCATCCTTATCTTTACGAGTGATCTTGATAGTAGTTTCAGTTGGAGTTTCAACATCGATTGAGCCATCAAGGTCAAAAGCGGCAAATTCGTTGCGCCATGAAAGAAGCTTCAAGAGGTTAGCAACGACTGGACGTTGAACTTCTTTAGCAACTTCTTCCTTAGTGTAGTAGTGACGGTTAATGTTTCTACCTTCTTTAGTCTTTTCAAGTAAGTCAAGGTCATTTGAACCAGCCAATAAACCAACATAGTAGATCATTGGAATACCAGGTGCAAAAATTTGAATCGCACGAGAAAGTAAGTAAGCATCATCATTATCACCCAATGCTGAGTAGTATGTGGAATTGATTTGGTAAATATCAAGGTTGTGGTATTCAGCACTTGAGTACTTACGTTTAACATTAGCCCCAACCTTGTAAAGTTCGTTAGAAGCGTAATCAATTTCATCGTCAGTTAAGATATCCTTAGCATCAACTACACCGATACCATCATGAGTATCAAGAGTAGTAAATTGTTTCATTGGAGACATCTTTAACCACTTAGCAAGACGGTTAGTTTTACCAGAGTAAAGAGTGTAAAGCGTAGTCATTGGTAAGGCAAAGTCGTAAACAAAGTAGCCATGCTTAGAGATCTTTTCTGGAATAGTGTAGTGTTCGTGGATTTCTGGCAAAATATCAGCCTTATATGGAGCAAGAATATCGCGAACTTCATTCAAAAGGTCCCAAATTTCTGGTTCAACAAAGAAATCATTAGTATCAACCTTTTTTACAGCGTAAGCAAAAGCATCCAAACGGATTAAGTCAGCACCGTGTTTAACCATGTCAATTAAGGTTTGCTTGAAGAATTCTTGAGCAACCTTACTCTTAACGTTGATATCAATTTGTTCTTCACCAAATGTGTTCCAAAGATGTTCCTTACTACCATCATCAAATTCGATTTCTTGTTCAGGAGCCTTGTCTTTGCGCTTGTAAATCATATCGATATCCTTTTGAGTAGGACGATCTTTACCAGCAGCTTCCCAGAACTTTTCCCAACGAATGAAGAAGTCCTTGTATTTAGAATCATCATGGTTCTTCTTGAAGTCTTGGTACATTTCTGACTTTTTAGAAATATGGTTGATCATGAAGTCAAACATTAAGTAGTATTCTTCTCCTAAGGCTTCAACATCATCCCAGTTACCAAATGCTGAATCAACAACATCATAACGGTATGGAGCAAAACCACGATCACCAGTTGATGGGAAAAATGGAAGTAAGTGAACACCACCAATAGCATCACCAATATAGTTTTTAAGAACTTCATGAGTTTCTTTAATGTTCTTACCCATTGAATCAGAATAAGTAATTAACATTGCTTTGTTTTGAATAGGCATAGTGAAAATCCTCCTAATTAATTTTAATTAAGCCTTTTTTGCATGACGACTTGCAAAGAAAATGATGATTCCAATTAGAATCAAGACAACACCATAAACTGGGAATGGAGCGGCAAGGCCAAGACCACTCAAAGGTTGACCAAGCAAATTGTTTGTCCATTGACCAATAGTTGGTGAGAAGAATGAACCAAAGTTAAATCCAATTAAACATAATGAGGTAACTAATGGTTGACGATTGGCAGGCGCCAAATCAGGAAGCAAGTTAAAGATTAATGGTGAAACTAATTGAAGTGGGAACCCAATTAAGAGTAATCCAATAACCATCAATACAAAGTTATGACCAGCAAAACCAAAGAAAAAGTTTGAAATAGCCATTAAACCAAGGCCAAGGTAAACAGTTCCAAAACCAAGTCGTTTATTAATTGGTCCGTAGCAAATTCCTCCAAGAGTTGCCCCAATCAGCATTAATGAAAGGAACATTGATGATCCAGTATATTGTTCACCATTAATAGCAACAGATAAACCAGGGAAACGGTTTTCCATCCCTACATAGTCAACAACCAAAAGGAAGGCAAACAAAACAAGAAGATAAACAACTGGACTAATCTTTGTGATTTCTTCTGTCTTTTCGTTGGTTAACTCTTCAGCCAAGTCATCTTCGGCAACACTATCATCTTGAGCTTTGCTATCATCAGGAACTCGCATTGCAAAGAAGAAGAGAATAACGAATGCAAAGGCATAAACAAGGAATGATGCGTGCCAGCCAGCATAGTTAAGAAGCAAGCCTGCCACAGCAAGGGTACATGCTTGACCAATTTGTTCAGCAGCTGCACGCCAACCGAGCATTTGTGCTCGGGTCTCACCTTGGTACCAAACTGAGATTAAGGAAATAGCTTGGGAATTATACAATCCATAACCGGCACCCAAAAGTAAACGAGAAATCAAGATGATGGTGTAGTTACTAATAAACATTGGCACCAACCCAGCAATCCCGACGATAGTAACACCAGTCATAATGATCTTTTTGTCAGAAATATTAAACCACTGTTGAAGTAATGGTGAAAGAATAACAAAGATCATTACCGCAAATGAAGGAGTGGTGACTAAATACTCCGATTGCGTTTGACTGATTCTTAATGCGTCCTTTAATTGAGGTAGTGAGCCTTGAATGGCATACGCACTAGTAATCATGAAGGAAACTGATAAGAAAGCTAGTTTGGTAACCAGTGAATTCCTATTGTTCATAGTTTAAATTACTCTCCATATATTAAAATTTTAATAAACTATTATTGTTTATATAGTTGAATAATACAATGGCTATTTTTTTATGTCAAACGATTATCAAAGATAAATACAATCGTTTTCATTATCTCTCAATTAGAATGAGGTGAGAAACAAAAACTTTTAATATTTAATTTCTAGTGGCGAACTTGAAGAAAAAGATGATGTGCGAAAAGAAAAAGCATTAAGCTATGACTAAATAGCCTAATACTTCCTCAAAAATTATATTGACTTCTATCTAGCAAATTGATCAAGAACTGAAATAAAATATCACCATAATTTACTTATACTTTAAAGTAAATCCATATCGATTTGAGCTTGATCATCCATAAATTTTTGGTTTGGATAGATTGGAGTAATTTCAATTCCATCAAGAGCTCTTTGAATTAGACCTTCAACATCTAATCTATCTTCCAATTTTCTTGCTTCATCCAACTTTGGTTTTGTCTTAGGACGAGGTGGAGCAAAAATTGTACAACAGTCTTCAAATGGTTCAATTGAAAGATCAAAAGTGCCAATATCTTCAGCTAATTTAATTATTTCAGTTTTATCCATAGTTGCAACCGGGCGTAAAACTGGAGTTGAAGTTACATCATTAATTGCAACCATTGATTCCAAGGTTTGAGATGCAACTTGCCCAACAGATTCCCCATTAAAAATAGCCAAACCGCCACGCATTTCACGAATACGATCTGCTAATTGCAACATGAATCTTCTTTGAATGGTCATTAAGTAGCCTTCTGGTAACTTTTCTTTAATTTGTTCCTGAATTTCAGCAAATGGTACTGCAATGAAGTTAATCTTTCCACTATAGTTTGCCAAAATACCAGTTAATTCTTTAGCCTTAGCTAAAGCCTTATCAGTAGTATAAGGTGGGCTAAAGAAGTGAACCATTTCAATATCTACCCCACGTTTTAAAGCTAAGTAAGAGGCTACTGGTGAGTCGATTCCTCCAGAGAGCATCATAACTGCTTTACCAGCAGTTCCAACTGGCATTCCACCTGCTCCTTTAAGCAATTGATTAGAAATATAAATAGCATCATTTCTAACTTCAATTCTTAAGACTAAATCAGGCTTCTTCATTTGAACTTTGAGATTATCCATATTAGCAAAAAGATAATCACCAATAATACTATTTAATTGGTTTGTGTCATATTCAAAATCATGATCACTACGACGAGTATTTACTTTAAAAGTCATCCCATCTTCAAAGGTTGCTTGCATTAATTCAAGTGAAGCTTTCTTAATCGCATCCAAATTCTTCTCTACTTTAATAGTTGGTGAGTAGGTTTGAATTCCAAAAACACGTTTCAAACGTTGATCAATTTCTTCAAATGGTGCACCATTTAATACAATGTGCATTCTGTCATGTTTAGGATGAATCTCTACTTCAGGAAAGTCATTGAGTAATTTAGTAATATTACCGGCAAGTCTTCCAATAAAATCCTTGCGGTTTTTTCCTTTAGTAGAAAGTTCACCATAACGAACCATTACTTCAGTATACTGCATAAATTTCACCTTACTTTAAATGATTAATTTCAGCAAAATGCTGATAAATATCGTCAAAAATGTCTATAAACTTATCTGCTTCTTCTAATGTATTGCTTGGATCAAAACTCAAGCGAATTGCACCGGTAGCAATACTATCATCAACTTTCATTGCGCTCAAAGTTGAACCTTCAACCCCGCTTCTTGAAGAACAAGCACTAGTTGTTGAAGTGAAAATGCCTTTATCTTCAAGAGTATGAACTAAGGTCTCGCCTCTAATTCCTTCTAAGGCAAAACAAAGAATACTTGGCGCAAATTTGTCATTATCTTGTGAAAAGATATGAATGCCTGGCTTATCTTTAAGATAAGCAATAATTTTTTCTCTAACTTTAGCTTCTTGTTCAGCGTTTTTCTTCTCATCTTCCAAATACAAACGCATCGCCTTAGCGGTCGCAGCAATTGCTGGTAAATTTTCGGTACTTGATCTAAGTGCCTTTTCTTGGCCTCCACCATCAATTAATGGCTTAATCATCTTACCAGCTTTTTTGTAAAGAATTCCTACACCTCTAGGAGCATGAAATTTATGTGAAGAAAGACTCATTAAGTCTACTCTTGGAGTAAATACTTCTGACCAAATGTTTTTACCAAGCGCTTGTACGTTATCTACATGGAAGGTTACGTTAGGATAATCTTCTAAGATTTGGCTAATTTCTTTAATCGGTTGAATACTGCCCACTTCGTTATTTACTCCCATAATTGAAACTAAAATTGTTTCATGGTCTAAAGCAGCCTTCAAGTCATCTGGATCAACACGGCCATCCTTGTCAACTGGCAAGACAGTAACACGAAAACCTAAATCTTCTAAGGCTCTAACAGAATTTGAAACAGCAGCATGTTCGACACTACTAGTAATGATATGATTACCGAATTCTTTTTTAGCTAAAGCAGTTCCCTTTAAAGCCCAATTGTCCGATTCACTTCCACTAGAAGTAAAAAAGATTTCATAAGGTTGCACACCTAATAAATCAGCCATTTGCTTACGAGATGCCTCTAATAATTGATGAGAACGGTCCCCTAATTTATGAAGACTAGACGGATTTCCCCAAATTTCTTTACTTACTTTTTCATAGGTATCTAAAGCAGCAAGATAAACCTGAGTTGTTGCACTATTATCAAAATAAATCACTTTTATTACTCCCTATAAAAAACGGCCACAATTGCGGCCGTTATATAACTAATAAGATACTAACTAAAAATTAGTAAAAAATCAATTATTCATCTTCACTTTCTTCATTTAATTCAGCGTAGTATTCTTTTTCAATTCTCTGGTATGCACCAGGCTCTGCCTTTTCAAGAGCTGTCGCAATCACATCAAGTGCATCCTTATAAGCATATTTATTCTTATAGAGATCATACGCTTCCTTGCGAGCGCGCTCAATCTCTTTACGACTACTATATTTATTTGAATATTGCATAGTTAATTCAAATAAATCTGCTGAATTTAAAATTTCTTCTGCTTCTTTTTGTAAGCGATCAATATCTTCTTGAATTTGAATCAATTCATGTGAGATTTTTTCTAAGTTAATACGAACCTGATTCAATTCTTCACTGGTTTCTGAAATTTCTTTAATAACAAGCGTATATAATTGGATAAATCCTTCCGGTTTTCCAGGAAGTTGACGCCGCTCAACTTTACGATAAATCAAAGAAACCTTTTGCTTAAATTGATTAATCGAGTCATTAGCAATCTTTTCCGCATCAAAAAGACCATCGACCTTATCTGATATTTGTTTTTCTCGCACATCAATTTGATCTAATTCTTTAAGCATGGCAAGCCATTTTGCTTCAATCTCAGAATAAACACCTTTTCCTTCTGTCAACTTTTGACAATCAGTATCAAAATCAGTGTTTAAATGGTTTACTCTACTTTCTAATTCTTTTCCTTCTTTTAATTCACCATGATTCAATTCATAGCTTTCATCAATGTGTTCGAGCTTAGCAACTAATTTCGAAGAACTAGTTCTCATGTGACTTAAGACATCAAATAACTTATCTCTATTTTTATCAACAAATGGTTTAGCTTTAAATTCCTTTGTTAGGATATCGTATAAATCATCAATCTCGATTTCAATTTCTTGATCTTGTTTTTTAACCGAATCCAATTCAAGAGTAGCAAGTTTATTCTTACTATCATCAATTTTTTCTCTTAGGCCCTTAACAGTTTTCAAGACATCAACTTCATTAATCATGTACTTATCTTTAATCATATTACGATAAGTATGAGTGATTTCATCCAATTGATCTGGAAAAATATTCTTTAGCTTATCATGAGCATCCTGAATATTAGGTAACTCATCTTTTAGATCATTTAGCTTAATTTGAATTTCGTCTAAAACATTCTTAGCTTCAACATGATCACCCTGATTAGATAAATTCTTTACAGCGTCAAATTGTTTTTCAAGTAAAGAAAGCTCCTTTTCCAATTCATCTAATGCTACTCCGTAATCAAAAGAATTGGCTAAGATACTTTTTCTTTGTTCTTGATATGTCTTTAATAAAGAAGCATATTTTTTTTTATTATCTTTGTTAGATTCCAATAAATCCTTGAGTATCTTTTTGCTATTTTCAACAACTTCTTTAGATTCGGCATAAATTTCTTGAACTTCTTTAATATATTTATGTGCCTTAATTAAAGAATATTTAGCATTAGCTGCAGCAGCTTCTTCCAAAAGATGACGTAATACACCAACTTTTTCTGTATTTACCCTTTGATAAGCTTCACGGTATTCTTGGAAGGTTTCTAAACTTTTACCTGCTAAATCCATCTTTTCTAGGCGCTTTATATCTTCTTTTACTTCAATATCATTTAATTGATCACACTCTCTATCTAAAAGTGCAATTTGATGATTAAAACGCTTATTAATAATAACTGCACTAGCAACACCAGCAATAATAACCAGTATTAAAATGATGATAAATATTGATTCACCTGATGACATAATTACCTCCAATACTAGTACTTCTAATTATAGCAAAAATATAATTGATAAACATAGGAATCTCTAAGTTTCAACTTGATTATTTAATTAAATATTCGTATAATTGAATTCGTGTAAAATATTTGCAGCAATAAGTGACAAGAACGTCAACATCTTAGGACGTTTAGTGAACGAGTAACCCGCCGCTGCACTGGGCGAAATATACAACTTAAGATGCACGAATGTTGAACTTATTCCTTATATTTTACTCCAGTAATTTTTATTAATTTAATGGAGGATATTATTTATGTCAAGATATACTGGTCCAAGCTGGAAACGTTCAAGACGTTTAGGTATTTCCCTTTCTGGTTCAGGTAAAGAAATTAGTCGTCGTAACTATGCACCTGGTGACCATGGTCCTAACAACCGTGCTAAGATTTCTGAATATGGTCAACAATTACACGAAAAGCAAAAATTACGTTGGATGTACGGCTTAAACGAACGTCAATTTAGAAACTTATTCGTTCGTGCTGGTAAGATTCGTGAAGGTAAACACGGTGTTAACTTCATGATTTTACTTGAAAGACGTTTAGACAACGTAGTATTCCTTTTAGGTCTTGCTACTACTAGAGAACAAGCAAGACAACTTGTTAACCACGGTCACATCTTGGTAAACGGCAAGCGCGTTGACATTCCTTCATACGAAGTTAACGTTGGTGACGAAATTAGTTTAAGAGAAAAATCAAAGAACTTACAACAAGTTAAGGATGCTCTTGAAGCAACTGCTTCTCGCCCATCATACGTTTCATTCGATGATAACAAGATGACTGGTACTTTAGTTCGTCTTCCAGAACGTGACGAAATGAACCCAGATATCGACGAAGCTCTTGTTGTTGAATGGTACAACCAAAGACTTTAATCTTAAGTCTATGTTTCAAAAAAGTCTTTTCATTTTTGAAAAGACTTTTTTTGTTTACTTTCTTTTCTTTATATTGGTTTCCCGGTAAACTAATAATTACAATGTAGTAGGAGGGATTACAAATGAGTGAATCGTTAAATGATCGACTACAACAAGCTGCTTCAGGTGTCACACCTCAAACTAAACCTGATGAACGCCGTAAGTTTTTAGGTTCTTTAAGAGAAAGAACCTATTTACGAATGACCGTAGCACAAACTCAAAATCCAAAATTACAGCAACTTTTTTTAGAGCATATAGATGACTATCGTCCCTATAGTATTTTAATTAATGGTAAGATGCCGCAAACTAATTTTGTAAATAAAGTGATGCAGGCATGCTCTCATAATAATATTAAATTTACTCTTATCAATGATCAGACCGCAAAAAATGAACCTGATGCAACTGGTATTTTAGTAGTGGCCAAAGATGCCATTAATCGTTATCGGATTGAAATCGATCAAGTATATGCTCCTTCTATTGAAGTGGCAGACAAATTAGATAATTCTCAGCCCAAGAAACATAGTTTCTTTAGAAAACTTTTTAGAAAAGGAAATTAAAGATGCAACCTTTAGCATATCGTATGCGTCCTACTAATCTCGATGAAGTTGTTGGTCAAGAGCACTTAATTGGTCCAGGTAAAATCATTCGTCGTATGGTTGAAGCACGCTTACTTTCTTCTATGATTCTCTACGGACCACCAGGAATTGGAAAAACATCGATTGCAAGTGCAATTGCTGGTTCGACTAAATATGCATTTCGTAAGCTTAATGCGGCTACTGATACAAAAAAAGATCTCCAAATTGTGGCTGAAGAAAGTAAAATGTCAGGAACAGTAATACTTTTACTCGATGAAATTCATCGTTTAGATAAAACTAAACAGGACTTTTTATTACCCTTATTAGAAGCTGGGCAAATCATTTTAATTGGAGCAACTACGGAAAATCCTTATATTTCTATTTCTCCTGCAATTCGATCAAGGTGTCAGATTTTTGAGCTTCATCCTCTTGAACCTACAGATATCAAAAAAGCAGTTCAAAGAGCCTTAAGCGACGAAGAAAAAGGATTAAAAAAGTATCATCCTACTTTAACACCAGAAGCAGAACAAATGCTAATTGATAAAGGAAATGGTGATTTACGCTCTACTCTCAATGGATTAGAGCTAGCTGTTACATCTACCTATCAAGAATTAAAATTATCCAATAAAGATACTACATCCCTAACCATTGATAAAGATGAAATGGGTAATTCTTTACAAATGAAAACTCAAAACTATGATCGCAACGGAGACGGTCATTATGATTTAATTTCAGCTTTTCAAAAGTCCATTAGAGGTTCGGACACGGATGCTGCTCTTTATTACTTAGCACAGCTCTGCGAATCCGGCGATCTTCCTTCAATCTTTCGGAGATTGTTGGTAATCGCATATGAAGACATTGGTTTAGCTAATCCTGCCGCTTGTCAACATACTACAGCCGCCGTTCAAGCTGCAAACATGGTTGGCCTTCCCGAAGCACGCATCATCCTTGCCAATGCTGTCATTGAACTATGTCTTTCACCTAAAAGTAATAGCGCAATTATGGCTATTGATGCGGCACTTGACGATGTACGTAATCAAAAAAATAATCCTATCCCTAATAGGTTAAAAGATGCTCATTATAAGGGAGCCAAAAAGTTAGGTCATGGTCTTAACTATATTTATCCTCATTCTTATCCGGGAGACTGGATTCCACAACAATACTTACCAGATAACTTAATGGGAAAATCATATTTTAAGCCAAAAGGAAATTCAAAATTTGAAAAAGCATTTAAAAAGCAATACGAAACCCTACTTAAATTACAAAAAGATGGCTTAAATAATGAGAAAAATAATTAAGATAATAAAATTGACTTAGACATCTAATTTGATAAAATATTAAATAGTCTGAGTTGATCGTGAGATTTAATAGAACAGTTGACCGATCAAACAATTGACGTTAGAGTTTGCGAATAACTACTGAATCGGAATACTAGCTTGTCCTAGGATCCATATTCACTGCGACGTAAACTCAGATTTTATCCATTATACGGGTTCAACTAGCGTCATTTTTTCTGAACGGACAACTCAGATCTTTTTGAAAATAAATAGCGCGGCAAGGAAACTTGTCGCGTTTTTTCGTGAAAGAGGAATTTTATGCTCATATATGTTGTAATGATTATTTTTATTTTTATTTTACTCCTAACCGGTGCATATATGCTATGGAGTGAAAGACATGGACAATTTTTAATTTTTAACTTTAGTAATGATTCTAAACTTAGCACTCTTTTTACTATAACCAGTGTTGCTCTTTTTGTAGTAAGTTTTTTGGGGATTTTTATCCTTTTCACTTTAAGCAAAAACTATAACTTTGTTACTTTAATTTTAGGCACTTTAATTATTTTGTTCTTTTCTGCCTCATTTAATCGTTATAATAAATAATCTAATCTTTTCGTTCATCTCTTATTCCAATATTTGGTAAAATAGAATTTGAGAGGTGAATTATTATGTTACAACAATATCAACATATTCAAGTAGCTGTCGATGGTTCAAAAGAAGCAAAGATGGCATTTGCAAAAGCTGTTGAGGTAGCCAAGAGAAACAATGCTACTTTGGAAATCGTTCATGTCATTGATACAAGAGCTTTTCAAGATATTTCTAGTTTTGATTCAGAAATGGTTGAACAAGTTACCAAGGATGTTAAAGGAAGAATTACTAATTACTATGACGAAGCAAAAAAAGCTGGCGTAGAGAAAGTAAATTACCATATTGAATATGGCTCTCCTAAAAATATTCTGGCACATGAATTTCCTGAAAAACATGATATTGATTTAATCATTATTGGTGGTACTGGTCTTAATGCAGTAGAAAGAATTTTAATCGGAAGCATTACAAAATATGTTACACGAACTGCAGACTGTGATGTGCTAGTTATTCGTGAGCCTGCTGCTCAAGATGAAGATATCCATAATAATAAAAACAACAATTAACGACTACTAAAAAAGCTTTGGAATAAAATTCCAAAGCTTTTTTCTACGTAAAGTCAAGCATATTAGGGTGTTTGGCTTTATTTTTAACTTAAATTTCAGTTTAAGTAGCTTGTAGTGTCAATATATTTTTAGAATTAAGCATGATAAATAAGCCCAAGTTTATATCTGATTTTTGGGCTTAGCGTTATAATGTATTTGATCAATTAATTACGACTAAAGTCTTTTTGATTATGTGTGGCTACGTTGTAATCATATAGTTGATCATTAATAATCAGGGCATAAATAGTTCTGATTAATTTATGTATTGAAGCAATAGCTATCTTCTTAAATCCTTTGGTTTGAGAGGATAGCTTTTTGCTTTCGTAATAATCTGCTATATGACAGGGGCTAGTTTTAGCCGCATTCTCAATTTGACCAATAGCACGGTAAAGCAACTTACGTGCTACTGCATTCCCATGCTTAGTAATACTTAAATTAGAATCCATTTCACCTGACTGATATCTACCTGGATCTATGCCAATAAAAGCATTAATTTTATTGGGATTACTAAATCTGCGAATATCTCCCAATTCTGCTAAGACTCTGACTGCAGTAGTTTGGGCAAAGCCTGGAATACTTTCTAGATTTTCTAGATCATGATTAGGTAAAGTCTTAGCTAGTTTAACCATTCTTGTAATTAATTGTTCTCTTTGCTTACTTAGATTAAGTAGTCTTTGGGCATAATATTGTACTTGTTGGACTTCTATACTAGTCTCAGGGACAACTGGATAAGCTTGATTAGCTAATTCAATAAGTTTATCAGCAGTTTTTTGTGCATGTTTAAATGCAATACCTTTTAAATTCATTAGCCAATTAATAAGCTGTCTTTTATCCTCTTGTCTTACCGAATCGCAATGAGAGTAATGTGCAACTATTTGCCAGTAATTATTACCTTTAGCAGTAGAAAATAGATTTTCGATTTCAGGAAAGGTTGATTGTAAAGCCTGGTGAAGTCTATTTTTAGCTATAACTAAATCATCTGTTAGCTGGTCATAGAAACGACTCATAGCGTTGAGCTGCTTATAGGACTGAGACTGGTTTTGACTAACTGGATGATGATAAAGTCTTTGAATTAAAGCTAAATGGTAAGCATCAGTTTTATCAGTCTTATTATGACGTAGTCCCAGATCCATTTCTTTTTTCGCTTTAAGAGGATTAAGCACAACATATTTATAACCGTAATCTTCTAGAAAGGCTTGCAGTCTGCGTGAATAAACACCTGTAGCTTCAAAAATAATTTGTGGTTGTTTAGTAAAGGCGGCTAATTCTTGAAGCAATTTAATAAAACCAGGACGATCGTTAGTAATAGTAAATTCATTTTTACTATCACCAATTAGTTCACAAATAGTAGAAGTAGACTTACTTACATCAATTCCAAAAGTAACTTGCATAATATAAACCTCCTAAGCATGAGTAGTGAAAAGTATTTACTTAAGAAATCAGATCTAATTTTCTAAACTCGACATCAAAGTGTCCACATTCTTCGAAGAGATTATTGATAACCTAAGTAAAACTGCCAGTTTTTAATGCGACATCAAGTGTCTAAAAAGGCTTTGACATATAATTTTACTACTACTTAAATTCTACAAGAGAATAAAAATAGTGAATTAATCATCCCGTCGGATAACTAATTCACTATTTAGCTTAGAATGTTTTTATTTTAAAAATCACCAGCTGTTGAGAACATGTAGTCCTTATGGTGCCACTTCATTGATAAGATTAGTCCAATACCAATCATATTTCCCAATAAGGCTGACCCTCCTTGAGAAACAAATGGTAGTGGAATACCAGTCAGTGGCAGTAAATCAATTCCCATTCCTATATTTTCAAATACGTGGAATAAGATCATCATAATAATTCCTGTTGAAATGTAAGAATAAAAGGCATTTCTCGTCTCAAACGTTATTTGTACCATTTGAAAGATTAGATAGAAATAAATAAATATTATTACACAGCAACCAATAAAACCAAATGTCTCTCCAATTACTGAAAATACCATATCTGAAGTACGAACCGGAACATAAACATTAATTTTTCCAAATCCTTGACCAAATAATTGACCAGAGCCAATGGCTTTCATACTTTGCCATAATTGGTAAGCTCCCTTGGAAGTATCACCTGATGGATCCAACCAAGAATTAATTCTTTCAAATTGATAGGCACGGAAAAAATGCCCTAAAATGGATTGACCACCAGGAGTCACAACCAATAAGATTGCTCCTGCACCTAAAATAAACACCGCCCCATAAATGGGCACAATAATTTTCCAGGAAATACCGGAAACTAAAATTACTCCCCCAACGATTGCAAAGAATACCAACATCGTTCCAAAGTCATTTTGTAGTTTTAACAAAACTGCAACTGGGATTAACCAAGCAAATATTTTTCCAATTAATAGCCAATCATTTCGTAAAGTATGAGCATATTCATTATTATGTTTCTGTACTACTCGTGCTAACATCAAAATAAAGGCTGGTTTCATTAACTCTGAAGGTTGGAATGTTAATGGACCTAGTTTAACCCAACTTTTCGCACCTGTATCAGCTGCTACTTGCCGATCATAAAGAAAAAGAACAGCAATTAAAAGTACTATTCCTATTCCATATGCAATTGGAGCTAACCGATATAACTGTTCAGCATCAAACTGCATCACTAATATTATCAGTACAACCGAAACTAGATACCATATAGCTTGAATTAATACTAATTGTTTTGGACTTCCCATCTTGGGGTCATTAGCTGCGGCAATCCAAATTGAATACAAACTGATTATCGCCAGTAATACTACGGGGATTACAATCCCCCATGCTATTCTGTCATACCAGTTCATTTTATTTTCAACTTTTGCCATAAATTAAACCTTAATTACTTTTCATGCAAAGTGAAGTAAGATAGCAATTCATTAATTGCACTTTCCAAAGTTTTTGAATATAAACTGTGGTTATTCTTACTGGAAACTGCATGATATTTTTCTTCAACTTGCTCAATAATTCCAATTGAGCGTTTCCCCGGAATTACAACTTCCCAAGTAGGATTAGCAACTCCTTTACGTTCATTAACTTCAATATCAATACTTTCTAATTTTCTAGACATACTTTCTCCTATTTTTTATGAAAAGCGTTTGCAATAATTTCATCCTCATAATTTTCAGGATGAGGATTTTTTCTTAAAGTAAAAAACTTTGGTACTGGATCTACTCCACCTTTGACAAAGGGATTACATCTCAAAATCCTAGCTATCCCCATTATTATTCCTAAAATAACCCCATGCATCTTTATCGCATCAATCATATAAGTTGAACATGTTGGATAATATCGACAAGTAGGAGGTAATAATGGCGAAATAAGATTTTGATAGAGCTTTACCAATCCAATAAATATATTTTTCATAGTTAAGTTAACTTAAAAACTGAAATAAGTGAATCCATGTTGAAGGGAAAAATAAATTAAAGGGGTTTCCACTAGCTATCCCACAACCAACAAAAGCTCCTATTAACATTACTATACAAAGTAATAAAAAGAACTTCCCTATTTTTTTTACTTCATTAATTATGGTCGCACTATTAAATAAATTATTCATTTTAATGCTTTCGTCGTGATTGTTTTTCAATATTCTTTAATAATGTTCCAGTTCCTAATGCCACCGCTTCAAGTGGTTCATCAGCCTTTAAAACAGGAACTTGCAAATAATAAGTTATTAACTTATCAATGTTAGCGAGTAGCGCACCACCACCTGTTAACATGATACCACGATCTATAATATCTGCTGATAATTCAGGAGGAGTTTCTTGGAGTACCTCTTTGGTAGCTGCCACTATTGACATCAATCCATCATTTAGTGCTCCCTGTACTTCTGGCGCGGTAATAGTTGTCTGCTTAGGTAAGCCATCAACCATGTCACGTCCACGAATCGTAATTGATGCTTCAGCATCAGCATCAAAGGCAGTACCAATTTCTTTCTTAATTTGCTCTGAAGTTCTTTGACCAATAAGCAAATTCTTTTCACTCTTAATATAGTTAGCAATAGATTGATCCATCTTATCACCAGCCCAACGTACAGATTGAGAGGTAACAATTTCACCCATTGAGAGCACAGCAATATCAGTAGTACCCCCACCAATATCAATTACCATGTTTCCTTGAGGTTTAAAAATATCTAATCCAGCACCTACAGCTGCTACTTTAGGTTCAAAATCTAGATAAACATTACCACCACCAGCTCTTTCCGCTGCCTGAATGATAGCCTTTTGTTCAATTGACGTAACCCCAGTAGGTGCACAAATTAAAATGTTAGGTTTGGACATAAATCCTTTAACATTTAATTTTTCAATAAAGTAAGTTAGCATTTCACCTGCTATATCAAAATCAGCAATTACCCCATTCTTTAATGGGCGAATTACTCGAATATTGCCGGGGGTACGGCCAACCATTTTATATGCTTCTGTTCCAACTGCTACTACTTTGTCAGTATCAGTGTCCACAGCTACTACGGAAGGTTCATTTAGAACAATACCTTTTCCTGAAACGTTGATTAGAACATTAGCTGTTCCTAAGTCAATTCCTATATCTCTTGCCACGTTAGTGCCTCCAGTTTTTAATCATTAAAAATTGTAACATAAAAAAGCTGTTTCTTTAAGAAATAGTCGCAACTTCTCTATTTTTAATAAAAACGTTAATTTTGCACTAAAACAGCATTTTTAAATATAAAGATTGATCAATTAGAGTAATTAAGAATTGTCCAACTAAAAATCCTAGAGCAATAGCTGAAAACAGAAGAAATAATTGAATCTCGAAATTATGTCCCTTTCGAAATAACTTCTCTATTCTTAATCCTTGAATTGCTTTAAATGAAAAAGCAATTGTCACAAAGTATGTAATAATGCTCACTATTGCATGTATTCCTATTTGTTGCATAATTTTCACCATAAAAAAAGACGGATTCTTATCCGTCTTTCAGTAATACTATTTTCCATAATGATTACGCACATTAAGTCGGTTAATTGCACGCCGTAAGGCAATTTCATTTTCCAACATTGTACGTTTATCATGTTTAGCCTTAGCCTCTTCAATATGTTTTTCTGCACGTTCCTTAGCTTCTTGAGCACGTGTTGCATCAATATTACGGGCACGTTCAGCACTATCAGAAATGATAGTAGCAACATTATCAGAAAATTCTATATAACCACCACTAACGGCAATTTCATCAAGACGATTATCCATATCTTGTCCACGTTTAATTTTCACGTCACAAATTTCTAATGGCGCTACAATAGGCATGTGATTATACATAATTGTCATGTCACCATCAGTTGCACGCATTTCTACGAAGACAGCGTGGTGAGAATAAACAATACCATCTGGTGTTACAATATTAACTGTTAAAAGATTCTCTGGTTCTGCCATTTTGCATCACCCTACTTTTCTTCCAACATAGCTTTAGCATCTGGATTCGAAGGAGTTACACCCATTTTTTCAGCCTTCTTGATTACGTCTTCAATTGGACCGACATTACGGAATGCATCTTCTGGAAGGTCATCAAGTTTACCTTCAATAATCATCTTAAATCCTTTAATAGTTTCTTTAATTGAAACATAAGAACCTGGGAGACCAGTAAATTGTTCAGCAACAAAGAAGTTTTGAGACAAGAAGAATTGAATCTTTCTAGCTCTTTGAACAATTAACTTTTCATCATCAGATAATTCATCCATACCTAAAACGGAGATGATATCTTGGAGTTCTTGATAGCGTTGCAAAATATGTTGAACTTCTACAGCAACGTGATAGTGTTCTTCTCCTACTACTTCTGGATCCAAGGCACTTGAAGTTGATTCAAGTGGATCAACAGCCGGATAAATACCCTGTTCAACTAAACGACGTTCCAAGTTAGTAGTTGCATCCAAGTGAGCAAAAGTAGTTGCTGGAGCCGGGTCGGTATAGTCGTCCGCTGGAACATAAACAGCTTGAATTGAAGTAATGGACCCCTTCTTAGTAGAAGTAATTCTTTCTTGTAATTGTCCCATTTCAGTTGCCAAAGTTGGCTGGTAACCTACGGCACTAGGCATTCTTCCTAATAAGGCAGAAATTTCTGAACCGGCCTGAGTAAATCTAAAGATATTATCGATAAAGAGTAATACGTCTAAACCTTCAACATCACGGAAATACTCGGCAATAGTTAACCCGGTTAAAGCAACACGCATTCTGGCACCAGGTGGCTCATTCATCTGACCAAACACCATAGCAGTTTTGGCTAAAACACCAGAAGCCTTCATTTCAAAGTAAAGGTCATTACCTTCACGGGTTCTTTCTCCAACACCAGTAAATACGGAAATACCACCATGTTCTTGAGCAATATTATGAATAAGCTCTTGGATAATAGTAGTCTTACCAACACCGGCACCACCAAATAGACCAACTTTACCACCACGAATATATGGTTCCAGTAAATCTATAACTTTAATACCGGTTTCCAAAATTTCTTCACTTGTGCTTAATTCTTCATAACTAGGAGCACCCTTATGGATACCTTCACGTTTTACATCCTTACCGATTGCTGGACCCCCATCAATTGGTTGACCTAAAACGTTAAATACACGACCTAAAGTTTCTTGACCAACAGGTACAGAAATTGGAGCACCAGTGTCTTCAACTTCCATTCCACGTTGTAAACCGTCGGTAGATTCCATTGCGATAGTTCTTAATACACCATCACCAAGTTCAAGCGTTACTTCAAGAACAATGGTCTTACCATCTTTGTTTTTAACCTTTAAGGCATTATTAATATCTGGCAAAGAATCATTGATTGGAAATTCAACGTCAACAACAGGACCAATAACTTGGTTGATTTCGCCTTTACTCAAAAATATCTACCTCCTTTTCTTTTCTATTATTATTCAAGAGCATTTGCACCACCAATAATTTCAGTAAGTTCAGTAGTGATTTGTCCTTGTCTTGCTCTATTTAATTTCTTCTCTAAATCAGAAACAATATCTTTAGCATTATCAGATGCACTTTGCATAGCTGTCATTGAACTGGCATGTTCAGCAGTTTTAGCATCCAAAATCGCACCAAATATCATTGATCTTGCATATTGAGGTAAAACAGTTTGTAAAACAGCATCTACATTTGGTTCAATGAGATACTCAGTAGATAGGGCTTTTTTATCTTGATTAATATCGATATCAGATAAAGGTAGCATTTTTTCTACTCTAAAAGCGGATGTCAAACTATTTACATGGTGAGTATAACAAACATATAGCTCATCATATACACCATTTAAATACATCTTTAGTGCAGTTTGAATAACATCTTTTACATCTTCATAGGTTGGTACATTTGCTACTCCGCTGTCTTCATAAACAACATTTAAATTTTGTTTTTTAAAGAACTGAGCAGCTACGCTACCAACAGCAAGAATTTTGCTGTCTTTCTTTTGAGCCTCATTATCCTTAAAAATACTCATCATATTTTTAATTACTTGACTGTTATATGATCCAACCAAACCTCTATCACCAGCAATTACGAGATAACCAGTGGATTTTATTTCCTTACGAGGCTGAATCAAATCGGTTAAACTACCAAGATTAAAAATATCACCATAATTAAGAGTAGATAAACTATTGCTATCACTGTTACCTACATCTAAAAATTCTGAGATTCTCCCGCTCATAAGGTGAGAAACAGTATCACGAACCTTATCGTGATAAACAGAATAATGTTCATCTAATTTTTCGGTCTGATTTAAGTGTACCCCTGAAACCATTCTCATAGCTTCAGTGATTTGACCAGTTTTCTGAGTAGAAGAAATTTTCTTCTTTAATTCAAGGAGAGATTCTGCCAATGAAAAAACCTCCTCTAATCTTTACTGATTGAAAAACCTTCGTTGAAGTTCTTTAAAGCAGCATTAAGCTTTTCTTCATCAGGTAAATCACCAGTCTTACGAATTACATCAAGTAAGTCATTATAGTTACTTGCAAAGTAATCGTACAAGTCAAGTTCATAACGTTGAATATCATCAACAGGAATTTTATCTAAAAATCCATGTGTTAATGCATAAAGAATCAAGACTTCATCTTCTACTGGTAAAGTCTTATGTAATGGTTGTTTTAAGACTTCAACAGTACGACGACCACGATTTAATTTAGCTTGCGTAGCTTGATCTAAGTCACTACCAAATTGGGCAAAACTTTCAAGTTCTCTATATGAAGCTAAATCCACACGCAAGGTACCGGCAACTTTCTTCATTGCCTTAATCTGAGCGCTCCCACCAACACGAGAAACTGATTCACCAGCATTAATGGCTGGACGTGTACCAGAATTAAATAAATCTGCTTCCAAGAAAATCTGACCATCAGTAATAGAAATAACATTTGTTGGAATATATGCAGAAATATCTCCTGCTTGAGTTTCAATAAATGGAATCGCAGTCATTGATCCACCACCAAGTTTGTCACTCAACTTAGCACTACGTTCCAATAAACGTGAGTGTAAGTAGAAGACATCACCTGGATAAGCTTCACGACCAGGTGGACGACGGAGAAGTAAGGATATTTCACGATATGCGACGGCTTGTTTACTTAAGTCATCGAATACGATTAATACATCCTTACCATTGTACATAAATTCTTCTCCCATGGCAGTTCCTGCATAAGGAGCAATGTAAAGCATTGGTGCAGGTTCACTTGGACCAGCTTCTACAACAATTGTATAGTCCATTGCACCGTAACGCTTTAAGGTTTCTACAGAATTTTTAACTGTAGATTCTTTTTGTCCGATGGCAACATAAATACAGATAACATCTTGTCCCTTTTGATTAATAATTGTATCAAGAGCAAGTGCAGTCTTACCTGTTTTACGGTCACCAATGATTAATTCACGCTGTCCACGACCAATTGGTACTAAAGCATCAATAGATTTAATACCAGTTTGAAGTGGTTGATCAACAGATTGACGATCCATAACACCAGGAGCCTGGCTTTCAATTGGACGAGTCTTATCTGTCTTGATTTCGCCTAAACCATCAACTGCTTGTCCAAGTGGATTAACAACACGTCCAATTAATGCATCACCCACAGGAACTTCCATAACACGTCCGGTTCTCTTAACTTGATCCCCTTCACGAATATTATCGAATTTACCTAAAATGATAATACCAACATCATTAGCCTCAAGGTTTTGCGCAATACCATATGAACCATTTGAAAATTGTAATAATTCACTTGATAAAGCATTATTAAGGCCGTGAGCACGGGCTATACCGTCACCGACGTAGGTTACAGTACCCACTTCGTCTATGTTGAGCTTGTCATCATATTTTTCAAGCTGTTGTTTGATTAAAGAGCTAATTTCTTCAGCTTTAATGCTCAATGGTTTCACCTCTTTTATTTTCTAGTAATTGCTCACGAATTTCTTGCAATTTGGTTCTAATTGAACCATCAATTCTAATATCTCCTACTTGGAGGACGACGCCACCCAAGATACTTGGATCGACTTTATTTTTAACCTTCAAAGTTGCTAGACCGTACTTCTTTGCGTAAGCATTAGCAATCTTGTCTAATTCTTCCTTTTGAAGTGCGATTGCTGTAGTAGCAATTCCATCAGCAATATTTTTAGCTTTGTTATAACGGACATCGAATGCTTCGATGATATCGATAAAATCACTAAAACGTTGATATTCAACTAAAAATTTTAAAAATTCTTTTGTTTCATCTGATGTTCCAGTAGTAAAAGTATCAAGGAAAGTTCTTTTTTCATCTTTACTTAAAATTGGATCAGATAAAAGTTGAATTATTTCCGGATTAGCTTTTGCAACTTGAAGTAAAACGTTTAATTCGTCATGAACTTCATCAAGAACATTTGCGTCATAACTATATTCAAATAAAGCCTTACTGTATCTAGCAGCAATTTCTTCTCTACTTAAAGCCATTAGTCATCGAGCCCCTTGATAAAACTATCTACCAAGTCTTTTTGATCTTCTTCATTTAAATTTTTACTAATTAGCTTTTCAGCAATTGAAATTGAAAGATCTGCAACTTGATCACGAGCTTCATTTAAAGCATCTGTCTTTGCTTGTTTTGCATCTTCAGCTGCCTTTTTTCTAATAGCGGTAGCTTCATCATCAGCTTGACTAATAATTTGATTTTTAGTCTTTTCCGCATTGCTTTTTGCAGTAGAAAGAATTTGAGTTGCCTCTTGTTTAGAGTCTTTTAGTGCTGCTTCACGCTCATTTGCAAGTAATTCTGCTTTTTTGCGGTCACTTTCTGCTTGATCTAAGTCATCAATAACTTTTTGACGACGCTTTTCCATCATATCAGTAACCGGACCCCAAGCATAATGCCCTACAAGAATAAGCAAAAGTGCAAAAATTAGAAGGTAATACAAAGTATCACCTAACTCTAGTTTTAAGGCTGCAAACATTAATTGCATAGTTTCCCCTTCTTTCTTGTAATAACGATCTCCTTAACGAAATTACATAAAGAGGATTAAGAAACCAATAACTAATGACAAAATAGGAACAGCTTCGATTAAACCTACACCGATGAACATCATTGATCTCAATGAGCCTGCAGATTCAGGTTGTCTTGCCATACCTTCAATAGTTTTTGAAATAACCTTACCGTTACCGTAGGCAGCAGCTAATGCGGCAAAACCAGCAGCGATTGCGGCACCAATATATTTCAAACCATCTTTCATAGTAAAACCTCCGTAAAATTATTCTTTAGTAACCTTCTTACCAATATATACCATTGATAAAGTTACGAAAACATATGCCTGGATAGAGCCAATAAAGACAGAGAAGCCTTGCCAAACTAAAGTTAATGGAATAGAAGCAACAGTAGTAATCCATCCTGCACTCTTAGCAAACCTATCACCGATTAAAGTTAGTAAAACTTCACCTGCATAAATATTACCGTAAAGACGTAATGATAACGTCAAGAAATTAGTAAATTCTTCGATAAGATTGATGGGCAACATAAAGCTGACCGGTCTTGCATATGATCCCAAATAGCCTTTTAATCCATACTTTGCAACTCCATAGTTATATGATAAAAGCAATGTCATTAATGCCATTGTCATAGTAATCATAGGGTTGGCTGTTGGTGATTTAACAAGGATATGGTCGTTAATTGAAAATTCAAAGAACAAACCTAATTGGTTCATGAAAAAGATAAACATGAACAATGTAAATGCATAAAGTGATAAGTGCTTTTGTGCATCTTTATCTTCAACATTGTCTTTTACAATATTATTTGTAAAATCAATGAAATATTCGATAAAGTTCTGCTTTTTGCTAGGTTTTAAACTAGCCTTATGGCCAAGCCAATAAAGTAGAATAAATGCACAAACCGCAACTAGGGTACCACCTAGACAGTTAGTTAGGTTAAAGTTCAATCCAAACAAATTAACAACGACTGATTTCTCACCCACTTCGTAACCTCCCTTCTTGTGCTGAATACCTCAAACACAATACTGATTTTAACACCAAGCAAAATAATTAAAAACCTGTTTTTAAAATATTTTGCATACTTTAGTAAGTTACTTTGTACCAAAAAGACGGTCACCAGCGTCTCCTAAGCCAGGATAAATATATCCGTTATCCATAAGTTTTTCATCTAGTGCAGCGGCATAAATATCTACATCAGGATTAGCATCTTGAATTGCTTTAACGCCTTCAGGAGCTGCTACTAAAACTGCGAGACGAATATTTCTAGCACCACGTTTTTTCAATGCTTCAATTGCCATATTTGCTGATCCACCTGTAGCAAGCATTGGATCAACAATGATACATTCACGTTCTTCAATATCAGGTGGCATCTTAAAGAAGTATTCATGGGGCTTTAAAGTTTCCTCATCACGGTACATTCCGATATGACCAACTTTAGCAGAAGGAATCATCTGTAACACTCCATCCACCATTCCCAAACCAGCACGTAAAATAGGTACTATTGCTAATTTTTTACCTGCAAGTTCTTTTTGGGTAGTTTTACCAACTGGAGTTTCAATTTCAATATCCTTTAATGGTAAATCACGTGTCATCTCATAAACCATCAGTCCACCAATTTCACCAACAATTTGGCGAAATTCATTAGTACCTGTATCTTTCTTACGAATGATAGTTAATTTATGTTGAATCAATGGATGATTTAAAACAGTAAATTTTCCCATAGTTACCTCCTATTTTTAATCCATTTCACCTATATTTTAGCAGACTATAAGGTTAAAGTTCGCACTAAATAAAAAAACTAAGGTTATCAATTCAACCTTAGTTTTATCAAATAATATTAATTATTTTTTTCAAAATGGTGACCTGCAGCTGACTTATTTAAACGATTCATGTAAGCTGCACTAATGTCACCTTGCTTAAATCCTTGGACGTAGATTTCTTTAATTTGAGCTTGATTGTCAAAAAAGCGCAGTGCGCCAAATAAATTATGGGCAGCCTCATCAATACTTGTACCCAAACTAAATTTATTCTTTGCTTCAATTTTATCTAAAACAGAATCTAAGGCGACTACACCAATATCATCCCCATGAGGGATTGAATTAAAATCTTCTTCACGATCTACAATATAAACGGGAGCACTTGGAGCATAATGTCGATACTTCATTCCTGGTGCTTTAGGTACACCAGCGGTCACTGCCGTCCCCTTATTCATTAATACTTCTTCACCAAGAACTTCTCCTAGTTCTTCAGGTGTAATTTCACCCGGACGCAAAACAATAGGTTTTGCTACTGACAAATCAATAATAGTTGATTCAAGTCCAATTGCTGTAGGTCCACTATCAATAATTCCAGCAATTTTTCCTTTCAAATCATGATAGACATGTTCAGCCGTAGTGGGACTAGGCTTAGTAGAAGTATTAGCGGAGGGGCCAACAATAGGAGCGCCTAATTGACTAATTAATTCATGTGTTAATGCATCATTTGGACATCTAAAAGCAGCAGTTGGCAACCCACCAGTTACTGCAGTTGGCAAACTTCCTTCTTTTGCTGGCAAAATCATAGTTAACGGACCTGGCCAAAAATGATTAATTAATTTTTGGGCACGTTCTGGAATATTTTCAACATATTGCGCCATCATCTTTTCATCAGCTACAGTTACAATTAATGGATTATCACTTGGCCGTCCTTTAGCAGCATACACACCTTTGACAGCTTTTTCATTAGTAGCTAAAGCCCCTAAGCCATAGACGGTTTCAGTAGGAAAGGCAACAAGTTCACCTTGCTTTAATAATTTTACTGCTTCAGGAATATCATCTTTCTTGAAAATCTTAGTTTCCAATTACTTTTGCCACCTTCCATGAACCATTCTTGGCTTTCCAGCTAGATCATTTCTAAATTCAATCTCAAAATCTGGCAATTCTTTTGCAAAAAGTTCTTCTAATTGTTCTTTTTCACTAAAACCAAACTCCATGAAGAATTGACCATAACTATTTAAGTGTTCACGAACTTGTTTGACGAATTTACGATAAAAATCTAAGCCGTCTGCTCCACCGTAAAGAGCCTCTTCTGGCTCATTCTTCTTTACATTTTCATCCATCAAATCTTTTTCAGAAAGTTTGATATAAGGTGGATTAGAAATGATTACATCAAATTTTTCTAGACCAATTAAGACATTTGCTTTTCTTGTAATAACATCAATATCATACTTTAAAAAGTTTTCTTCACTTTCTCGCAAAGCATTGTCAGTAATATCACTAGCATATAGTTGCAGATTATTAATATCTTTTTTGGCTAATTCTTGGGCTAAGGCTACCATAATAGCTCCAGAACCTGTTCCTAAGTCTAAAATCTTAGTCTGATCTTGGATGTTATCAAGTGCCCATTTGACTAGTTCTTCAGTTTCAAACCGAGGTATTAAAACTCCACGCTTAACTAAGATTTTATAGCCATAAAACCAGCTAAATCCAAGAATATATTGTGGAGATACCCCACGACGTAATTTTTTGATATCTTTGTTAGCTTGTTTTAGCTGCTCTTCATTTAACTCATCATTTAAATGTAACTGATATTCAGAAGGAGTGTAGCCAAGGCGTTCGCCTAAAACAAAATCAAGATCTCCTTCACGAATATCTGGGTTATCTTTCAAGGTGGTTTCTTTTATAGCATTTAAAGTATTAGGCATTTTCTTCCGCCATCTTCTCCAATTCTTGAGTTTGATAATACAAAACAAGGGCATTAATTACTTCATCAAGTTCACCGTTCATTACTCGATCAAGCTTATTAATTGTTAAGCCAATACGGTGATCTGTAACTCTGTTTTGTGGATAGTTATAAGTTCTGATTCTTTCAGAACGGTCACCAGTACCTACAGCACTTTTTCTTTCAGCATCATATTGATCACGATTTTGACTTTCGTAATAATCATAGACACGTGATTTCAAAATTTGCATAGCCTTTTCACGGTTTTGTTGTTGACTACGTTGATCTTGCATAGCCACTACAATACCTGTTGGCAAGTGAGTCATACGTACGGCACTGGAAGTTTTGTTAATGTGCTGACCACCGGCACCAGATGAGCGATAAACATCTACCCTAATATCTTTAGGATCTAAATCGATATCCACTTGTTCATATTCAGGCATAACCGCTACTGTAGCAGTTGAAGTATGAACTCTACCCTGAGATTCAGTTACTGGAATACGTTGCACACGGTGAGCACCATTTTCATATTTTAATTTGGAGTAAACCTTATCACCAGTAATCATAATCGCAACATGTTTGTACCCGCCCACTTCAGTTGGTTCAGAATCAATAACTGAAACTTTCCAACCTTGAGTTTCGGCATACTTTTCATACATTCTAAGTAAGTCGCCAGCAAATAAGGAAGCTTCATCACCACCGGCTGCTCCACGAATTTCCATGATAATATCCTTATCATCATTAGGGTCTTTAGGAAGCATCAAAATCTTGATTTTTTCTTCAAGTTCCTCTACTTCTTTTTCTAATTCTGAATTTTCTTCCTTTGCCATTTCTACTAAATCAGCATCAGATTCATTTGAAATAATTTCTTTGTTGTCAGAAACTTCTTTTTGATCAGCTGTATATTTACGATATGCTTGTACAACTTCTCTCATATCAGCTTCTTCTTTTGAAATTTCCATATAACGTTTTGTATCATTAATTACTTCCGGATCAGCCATCATTTCTTGAAGTTCTTCATAATGGGCAACTAATCCTTCTAGACGTGCCATAACTTTATCCATTAGTCTATAAATCCTTCCTTAAACAAAATTAATCTCTTTTTTCTCCCGGATGAAAATAATGAAAACGACAAACTGGATAATAGCTTTCATCGCCACCAATTTGTACTTGTTCTCCTTCATAAACAGGTTTTCCATTATTGATTCTCAAGTTCATGATTGCTTTATGTCCACAATAATGACAAATTGTTTTCATCTCTTCTATTTTATCAGCAAAAGTCAATAAATTCTCACTGCCTTCAAATAAATGATTTTGAAAATCATTTTTTAAGCCAAAAGTCATTACTGGGATTTTGAGTTCATCCACAATTCTAGTACATTCAAGGACATGATGCTTTTTCATAAATTGTGCTTCATCAATCAAGACACAGGCGATTCCTCCCTCACCTTTAGCAATATCTTCCTGATTTAGCTTATTTACATAATCAAAAAGATTGAGATTATCTTTAATTGGTAATGCATTACGATGAAGTCCAATACGAGAGGCAACCACTCCTTTACCAGTACGATCATCCAGTTCACTCGTCATTAATACAATCTGACGACCTTGGGCTTCATAGTTATGTGCTACTTTAAGTATTTCAATTGTTTTGCCTGAACTCATGGCTCCATATCGAAAAAATAATTGTGCCATCTTTAACCCCTTTTTCACTTTCTTCTGTCTAAATAGTATAGAGGAAATAAATATTGTTTAAAAGTACTTTGGAAATATCGTTTAAATGTGTTTCCTATGATATAGTAAAAGCTAGTTAAAAAGTGAGGGATTTACAATGAGTATTAAAACTGGAACTGCAAAATTAGCAGGCAAATCTTCTTATTGGTTTTTACACAATATTTTAAAGGGTGGAACAAGTTTCCCAGGAAAATTAGCTATGCAAATTGATCCTGATATTTTACATACCCTAGCTAAAGATTATGAGGTAATTATTGTTACCGGAACTAACGGTAAAACTATGACAACAGCTTTAATTACCGAAGCTTTAAGAAAAAAGTACGGGGATATTCTAACTAATCCCTCAGGTTCAAATATGCAACAAGGGATAGTTACGGCTTTCTTAGCGCATCATCCTCAACGCAATGGTAAAAAGATTGCCGTTCTTGAAGTTGACGAAGCCAACGTTAAATATATTACTAAGCTACTTCATCCATCTGCCTTCGTATTAACTAATATTTTTCGTGATCAAATGGATCGCTATGGTGAAATTTATACTACTTATGACAAGATTGTTGAAGGAATTAAATTAGCTCCTGATGCAACCATCATTGCTAACGGAGATGCAAGTATTTTCTCGTCAGTTGACCTACCTAACAAAAAAGTTTTTTATGGCTTCAAGTTACCTGACGATAAACCAGAAAATGATCTTACTGCTCCTGTTAATACAGATGGTGTTCTTTGTCCTAAGTGTAATCATATTCTTCATTTTCATGAAAGAATTTATGCTAACTTAGGAGACTTCTTCTGTCCTAACTGTGGCTATCATCGTCCTGACTTAACCTATACTGTCAATCAAATCATTAGCCAAACTCCTAACAGTCTTGAATTTAAAATGGGTGATAAAGATTACTCAATTGGTATCGGAGGAACTTACAATATCTACAATGCCTTAGCAGCTTACTCCGTTGCCCGTGAATTTGGTTTAACTGACGAAGAGGTAGCGCAATCATTTGCCGAAAATAAGCGCATTTTCGGCCGTCAAGAGCTAATCAACTACCAAAATAAAGAAATAGATTTAATCCTAGTAAAAAATCCGGTTGGGCTTGATGAAGTTCTTCATATGCTTAACACAGAAAAAGATGATTATTCACTTGTTACTCTACTCAACGCTAACCATGCTGACGGTATTGATACATCCTGGATTTGGGATGCTGACTTTGAAGGTCTTAACAAGGACAAAATTAAAAAGGTATTAGTTGGTGGTCAGCGCTGGCATGATATGGGCTTTCGTTTAGAAGTAGCAGGTTTTGATCCAGCTCTAATGACCACCGTCCCCAATGATGATGAAGTTATCAAGATGCTAGGTTCTTTACCTACTAAAAAGGTTTATATTCTTTCTACTTACACGGCTATGTTATCTCTTCGTAAAGCAATGGCTGAAAAGAAAATCATTAAAGCAGGAATGTAAATAATAAAAAGGTTTTCAAACTGAACTGAGACCAAAAAATTGGACAGTTCAAAACGAAAACCTTTTTTATTTTATCTTATTTTCTTGTAAAAACATCTTTACGATATGCTCTCGCATCGACAAAAATGCTAAGTTATGGCCACTAGGATGAATTCTATTAGTTAGTACAATCAATCCCGTTCTATTTAATCGATCAAGCAACATAAAAGTTCCCGTAAAGCCAGTATGATACAAAATGGGATGTCTATCTTCCGGGTCAAAGCACAAATCCCATCCCCATGTACGAGGATGTACACTCTTTGGTGTTTGAATATTATATAAGCTAGCCAAAGTATCTTGTTTTAAAGGCAATATATTTTTATCAACACCTAAATAAGCCTGAGATAATTTTATTAGATCATGAATATTACTAAACAAGCCAGCCGACCCACACCTATCTCCTAAGACTCGTGCCTTTGGATCATGGACAACTCCCTGTAAAACTTTTCCATTTGTCAATAAAGCGGTAGGAACACAATCCTTTTTAGAAGGAGTAAAAGTTGTCCTCTTTAAATTGGTTGGACGTAAAATTTCATTTGTAATTACTTTTTGAACTGGCTTATGATAAATTTTCTCCAGAATGAGACCAAGGATAATAAAATTAGTATCTGCATAACGCATTTTCGTTTCAAATTCATTTGTTACCGGTAAAGATACGAGTGCAGCGAGGAGTTCATCTTGATTAAGCTTGTCTCTATTTTCAATCCAGCCTCTAATTCCACTCGTATGAGTCAACAAATGAGAAATTCTAACCCTATTATCTTTAAACTGAGGCATAAAATTACTAATTTCTTCGCTAAAATTTAATTTTCCTTCTTCATATAATTTAAGAAAAACATTAGTTGTACCTAACACTTTAGTTAAGCTAGCTAAATCATACAAATCAAAAGGATTTAATTGCGTAACTGTTGGTAGTAAACTTTCAAAACCAACCGTAGAAGTAAAGACTTGGTTTTCTTTTAAAAGAGCATAATTTACACCAGGTACAATGCGATTTTTTACCATGCTCTCGATTAAATGCTTAGTTTTAAAATATTCGATCATTATTTCTCCTCTATAGATATAATACTCTATCATATTTACAGAAAAAAGCACTTTAACACTTGACAACATGGCCTCCATTCAATTATATTTACATATGTTAACTTTGCCCGTTGGTCAAATGGTTAAGACGCCACCCTCTCAAGGTGGAGTTACGAGTTCAATTCTCGTACGGGTGATATTACTGAGATATAGCCAAATTGGTAAGGCACAGGTTTCTGGTTCCTGGATGTTCCGGTTCGAGCCCGGATATCTCAATTTTGTGAAAGTCCCTTAATTCCGAGTGAGAGTAAGCCTTGGGGTTAAGGGATTTTTGTTTTTTAAAATTATCTAGAATTTGTGAAAATCATACTAAAAGGAGAATAATTCAAATGGATTGAATTATTCCCCTTTTTTTCATTCTTCAGGTATATATTTAAAATATTTACCTCTTTTACCAGTACTTATTAGTTAAAGTTTTAACTTTCTGCTTAGCAATCATAAAGTATCCAACAGCAGCAATTGACCAACCCCAGACCAAGTGACCTAAGAACTCTGATACATGTTCTGCAAACGGCATTTGCCAAGGCGCAGGAGTCGTCCCTAAAAGTGGCATTAAAATTATATGCCAAATGATCCAAATTAAGAATCCATAAAAAGTTCCTTGCCATAAACCAGCCCAGGCTGTCTTCTTATATTGCACCATATAAATTAAAAGCCAAGCAAAAAATATTGAAAATGAAAAGTGCAAAATTAAAGCTACCCAGAATACTTTTTGATCTGTATTATAAATAACATAAGCATGGGTAAACTGATAACTTGCACCCATTTGTTGCAACATATGCTGTGGTGGATTAACTACATCACGTGCCAAAGTTCTTGGTGGTAGAATCTTTTCCCAACCAATTTTAACCATACCTGAGATCATCCCAGCTATAATCCCTACCCAAACGCTTTTCCAGAAAATACGCCAGTTAGATACTTGCTTTGTATCTGCCATTTTAGTAACTCCTTTTTATAAATTATTGAGTTTATTATGTGCTTCTAAAATTTCATGTCAAGCATATTTTTTAGAATAACAAGGATGTTTTAGTTAAGCTCCAAATTTATCTGCTTAATAGAATCAATATTCATTTGGTCAATTCTATTTGTCATTTCTTGCCATTGGTGAGTAAGAGAATGTCCTTTTTTTGCGCGAACTTCTTTAACATAGCTTATTAATTTTATTAAATTATCATAATTTTGCAACAATTGATGAACTTGATTCTTTACCAGTTGAAAATCAGGTTTTATATCTTTAGCATTTTTACTTACCTCAATAATGGCCTTAACTTGCGGCTGACAAAAATCAATCAACGTTGCCCTAATCTCTTGCATTTTTTGAGCCTGCTCTTCTTTAAGAGTAAGTAAATCTTTCTGTGCATTTAAACTTACTAAATCAGCCATTGCTTCATTCTTAAAGAATAAATCTTTTGCAAAATTATAGATGGTACTTTCCATTTCTTGAAATTTTTCATTATTCTTAGCCATATTTAAACTCCCTCTTTTTTCTACGTAAAGTCAAGCACAATACGATGTTTGACTATGTTTTTAGCTTGAATTTTAGTTTAAGTAGCTATTAATGTCGATATATTTTTGGAATTAAGCACGATAAATAAGCCCAAGTTTATATCTGATTTTTGGGCTTAGCGTTATAATGTAGTTGATCAATTAATTACGACTAAAGTCTTTTTTGGTTATGTGTGGCTACGTTGTAATCATATAGTTGATCATTAATAATCAGGGCATAAATTGTTCTGATTAGTTTATGTATTGAAGCAATAGCTATCTTTTTAAACCCTTTGGTTTGAGAAGATAGCTTTTTGCTTTCATAATAATCTGCTATGTGACACGGATTAGTCTTAGCCGCATTATCAATTTGACCAATAGCACGATAAAGCAATTTACGTGCTATTGCATTACCATGCTTAGTAATACTTAAATTAGAATCCATTTCACCTGACTGATATCTACCTGGATCTATGCCAATAAAAGCATTAATTTTATTGGGATTGCTAAATCTGCGTACATCTCCCAATTCTGCTAAAACTCTAACTGCAGTAGTTTGGGCAAAACCTGGAATACTTTCTAGATTTTCTAAATCATGATTAGGTAAAGTCTTAGCGAGTTTAACCATTCTTGTAATTAATTGTTCTCTTTGCTTACTTAGATTAAGTAGTCTTTGGGTATAATATTGTACTTGTTGAACTTCTATACTAGTCTCGGAGACAACTGGATAAGCTTGATAAGCTAATTCAATAAGTTTATCAGCAGTTTTTTGAGCATGTTTAAATGCAATACCTTTTAAATTCATTAGCCAATTAATAATTTGATTTTTGTTCTCTTGTCTTACTAAATCGCAATGAGGGTAATGAGCAACTATTTGCCAGTAATTATTACCTTTAGCAGTAGAAAATAGATTTTCAATTTCGGGAAAAGTTGATTGTAAAGCCTGGTGAAGTCTATTTTTAGCTGTGACTAAATCATCTGTTAGCTGGTCATAGAAACGACTCAAAGCATTGAGTTGCTTATAAGACTGAGACTGATTTTGACTAACTGGATGATGATAAAGTCTTTGAATTAAGGCTAAATGATAAGCATCAGTTTTATCAGTCTTATTATGACGTAGTCCCAAATCCATTTCTTTTTTTGCTTTAAGAGGATTAAGCACAACATATTCATAACCGTAATCTTCTAGAAAAGCTTGTAGTCTGCGTGAATAAACACCAGTAGCTTCAAAAATAATTTCTGGCTGTTTAGTAAAAGCAGCTAATTCGTGCAGTAATTTAATAAAACCAGGACGGTCGTTAGTAATGGTAAATTCATTTTTACTTTCACCAATTAGCTCACAAATAGTAGAAGTAGACTTACTTACATCAATTCCAAAAGTAATTTGCATTATATAACCCCCTAAGCTTAAGTAGTAAAACGTATTTACTTAAGAAATCAGATCTAATTTTCTAAACTCGACATCAACGTGTCCACATTCTTCGAAGAGATTATTGATAGCCTAAGTAAAACTGCCAGTTTTGTCTACGACATCAAGTGTCTAAAAAGGCTTTGACATATCGTTTTACTACTACTTAAATTCTACAAGAGAATAAAAAATAGTGAATTAATTATCCCGTCGGATAACTAATTCACTATTTAGCTTAGAATGTTTTATCTTTTTTCTAATTTAAACATTCTCCAGTAACTAAATAAAATTAAAACTCCGATGCCAAAAATAATCCCAAAACTAACTTGGCTTCCTTTAGCAGTTAGTATTGCATAAGATTCTCCACCCTTATTTTGATAAATTGCTAAAATCGCCGCTAAAATTGTCGTCCCAACTGAGCCTGCCAATTGTTGTGCAGTTTGAAAGACAGCTGTTCCATCTGTCTGTAATTCACGTGGCTGAATCTTTGAAGCCTCTGCCATAGTATTGCCAAAAGACATCCGATGACCTAATGAAAATGTTCCATAAAAAATAATTATCATCAGCATGCTCAAATTAATACCCCAGATAGCAAATAAAAGGCCACCTAAAGTAAATAATGAACCTCCAATGTATAACAATACTTTTGCACCAAAATGATCATACAGGTTTCCAAACCAAGGTGTTAATAAACTAGCAATAATACTTCCGGGAAACAGAATTAAACCACCAATTAATGAAGACTGATGAGCTACTATTTGGGCATAGTTCGGTAAAACGAAACTTGTTCCAATATTACCAAATTGAAGTAAGAAGTATGCTAAAGCAGCAAAGCAAAAAGCCTTATTTTTAAATACTTCTAATATTTAAGATCTTCTTACGTGAATTTCTAGAATAACATCCATAACCTACAAAAGCCATAACCGAAAAGATTAGCAGGGCCCAGAATTTCCAATTACCTATTCCTTGTCCTAACTGGTTAAAACCAACAACTAAGCTTACTAATGCACAAATTAGGATTATATATCCCAACCAATCCATTTGTTCTATAGTTGGTTCATGATATTTTCCAACAACAAAAATCCCAATCAAAAATACAATTAAAGCAAAGCCAGTAACAATTAAAAAAATCCATTGCCAACCAAGAAAGTAAGTGACCACTCCACCAAATGAAGGACCTAAAGTTGGAGCTAATGCTAAAATCATTCCTCCAATCCCCATATAGAGTCCCCATTTAGCCTGTGGCATTACTTCGACAATTAAATTAAACATTAGAGGAATAGACAGTCCAGCCCCAAAAGCAGAAATTAACCGTCCTAATAGCATCAAAGTAAAATTACTTGCAAATGCTGAAACTAAACTCCCTACCATAAACGCAATGCATGCAAAAATAAAAATCTGTCTGGCCGTAAATCGTCTACTTTGATAGGAGGAGGTAAGCATAATAATCGCAATCATGAGCAAGTATCCTGTAGTTACCCATTGGATAATATTCATTGTGACGCTAAACTGTTTCATTAATGTTGGGAAAGTAACATTTAAACTCGTTTCTGTTAAAATTCCCACAAAAGACATGCACGCAACTGCTAATACAGCAAAAATATTCTTTTTTGTAGTTTCCTTTTTCATCGGTTCCCTTCCTATAACAAAATAAAAGAGTAGAAAGATTATCTCCCTACTCTTATATTCTGCTTTAATTTATTTAGATTAAAGACGCTTAGTTAAATCGTCATGTAAATCTTCATAACCAGGTTTGTTCAAAAGACCAAACATATTTCTCTTGTAACTTTCAACACCTGGTTGGTTGAATGGATTAATACCATTTAAGTAACCTGAAATACCAACTGCCAATTCGAACCAGTAAATTAAGTAACCTAAAGTATGAGCTGATTGATCTTCAATATCCACAGTCATAACCGGTACGCCACCATCAGTATGAGCTAAAACCACACCTTCGTAAGCACGGTCATTTACATAGTTCATAGTCTTACCTGATAAGAAGTTCAATTGATCTAAGTTTTCCTTATCATCAGGAATGGTTACATCGTGTTTTGGATGTTCAACACGAATTACAGTTTCCATTAAGTTACGACGACCTTCTTGGATGTATTGACCTAATGAATGAAGATCAGTAGTAAAGTTAGCACTTGATGGGTAAATTCCCTTTTGATCTTTACCTTCTGATTCACCCATTAATTGCTTCCACCATTCACCAAACATTCTTAAAGTTGGTTCATAGTTTTCAAGGATTTCAGTAGTGTAACCCTTACGGTAAAGAATATTTCTAAGAGCTGCATACTTGTATGGGTTATCACCAAGTACATCAGGATCTTGGTAAGCAGCACGTGCATCTGCAGCACCTTTCATCATTTCATCAATATCTCCACCAGCTACTGCAATTGGAAGCAAACCAACAGCTGAAAGAACTGAGAAACGACCACCAATATCATCAGGAACAACAAATTCTTCGTAACCTTCAGCGTCCGCTTCAGTCTTTAAAGCACCTTTAGCACGGTCAGTAGTAGCATAAATTCTCTTATTAGCTTCTTCCTTACCATACTTCTTGATTAATTTTTCTTTCAAGACACGGAAAGCAATTGAAGGTTCAGTAGTAGTACCTGATTTAGAAATAATATTAATACTAAAGTCCTTATCGCCTAACCATTCAAGTAAGTCATAAAGGTAAGAACCTGAAATTGAGTTACCACAAAATACTACAGTTGGGTATTTTTCTTTTTCTCTACCATAAAAAGCACTGTTTAAGAACTCAATTGAAGCTTGAGCACCAAGGTATGAACCGCCAATTCCGATACCAACTAAAACTTCAGAATCACTTTGAATCTTCTTAGCAGCTTTTTTAATACGATCAAATTCTTCTTTATTGTAATCAACTGGTAAGTTAACCCAACCTAAGAAATCTGCACCAGCACCACTACCTTCACGTAATTCCTTATCAGCAGCAGTTACCATTGGTTGCATTTCCTTTAATTCATTTTCATGAACAAAAGGCTTTAATTTACTAGCGTCAAAATGAACGACTTTTGTCATTTTAAATACTTCCTTTGTTTGATTTTTGTTTTCTTCTACATCATTTATTTTAGCAGATATTTAATAGAAAAATAAATTAATTAATTATTCTTGGATGAAACTTTATGATTAAATAATATAACCCATATCCTAGAATTGCACCGCACACATTAAAGAAGATATCATCGATATCACTAACTCCTGTCATCAAGATAAATTGAAAGCTTTCAATGGTAAATGACAATAAAAATCCTAAGAAGACGGTTAGTTTAAAACACCTTTTTCTTTGAGCAACAATTGGAAATAATAATCCAAAGGGCATAAACCATAAAATATTGCCAAAAGAATTGTAAAAGAAATCCAATAAACTAGCTCCTTTAGTAAGCTTCCAGGTTTCTTTCATAAATACTAAATTAATTTCATTCAAAGGTCTATGGAAATTCAACGACCACTGCCAGGGAAAATATGTATCTCTAAAAGTTGTTAACATTAATAATAATATTAAATAGAATGCAAAAATCCATACACATGCTTCTGATTTTAAAGACCGACGGTGTCGCACAAAAATTAACCAACATAATCTCAGAAATGCAAAAATTAAGAAATAAAAGATGGTTTTATCCAAGCTATAAAAAATCAACTTTAATAATGCAAAATGGTTTATTTTCCCAGCGGGAGAATTAGTTAAAATATTATAAAGTGGCTGTAAAAATAGCATAATCAGATCGCCTTTATGTTTTTTATTTTTATTATAGTTTACTTTGAATAAATTTCTTGTTTTTCCAGAATATTATTAAAAAATTTAAAACCTTGTAAGAAAATTTGTCGGATTAACAATAAACCAGTAAAATATTCCTTAATAAAAGGAGAAAAATTGTGAAAAAAAGAAAATTTTTGCAAACAAGAATTGGCTTTTTTACGCTATTAATACTTTGTTTTTGGCTAAAGTATATGTTTGCGGCTTATTTTGACTTTAAATTAGGAATCTCTGATCCTTATCAACATTTTATAATCTGGCTTACTCCCCTTGGCAGTGGGATTATTTTAATCAGTTTAGGATTATACATTGCAAAACCTATAATTTCATACATAGCAATGTTAATTTTAGATGTTTTGAATACTATCTTACTGTTTTCAAACATCATTTATTATAGGCAGTTCAATGACTTTTTAACTTTTAAAACAGTAGAAAATACCAGCAAGGTATCACAAGGACTTGGTAAAAGTACAATCGCTCTACTTCATCCCTCTGATATCATTATTTGGCTTGATATCATCATTATTATTCTCTTGCTTATCTTTAGAGTAATAAAGATTGATCCTCGTAAGTTTGGCTTTGTCCGACCTTTTGCCGTAACTTCATTTGGTGTTTTTATCTTAACCCTTAATATTATGTTAGCTGAGACATCAAGACCACGTTTAATGCGTAATACATTTGATCGCTCATATGTAGTTAAATATCTTGGAATTGATACTTATTCCATCTATGATATGGCAAAAAGTGCCCAGACTGATCAAGGTAAACGCAATGCAAATGCTGATGATATTAACAAGATATTAACCTTTGCGCAAAATAATTATGCTAAACCAAATGCTAAATATTTTGGTAAAGCTGAAGGTAAAAATGTTATTGTTCTTCACCTTGAAAGTTTCCAACAATTCCTAATTGGAATGAAAGTAAATGGTCAAGAAGTTACGCCATTTTTAAATTCTCTTTATCACAGTAAAGACACTCTCGCTTTTAATAATTTTTACCACCAAGTTGGATTAGGTAGAACAAGTGATGCAGAAAACATGATGGAAACAGGTACCTATGGTATTTCTGATGGATCTCTCTTTACTTCTTTGGGCTCAGAAAATACATTTCAAGCAGCTCCACAAATTCTTCGTCAAACCGGCTATACTTCTGCCGTCTTTCATGGTAATACTGGAACATTTTGGAATCGAAATAATGTCTATAAAAATCTTGGCTATAATTATTTCTTTGATGCTCAGTATTTCTCTAAAAATAAAGATGATTCTATTGGATATGGAATTAAAGACAAATTGCTCTTTGCTCAAAGTATTAAATACCTTGAGCAAATGCAGCAACCCTTCTATGTCAAATACTTAACTGTCACAAATCATATTCCTTTTGATATGAATCAAATAGATAAAGATAAAAACTTTACCACTACCGACACTTCTAATACCACTATTAATAATTACTTTGAAACCGCCCACTATTTAGATCAATCACTTAAAGAATTCTTTGATTATCTCAAAAAGAGCGGTCTTGAAAAAAACACTATGGTGATTCTATATGGAGATCACTACGGAGTAGGAAGTTCAAATAGTGAAACTAATGCTTTAGCACCTTTACTTGGGAAAGATAGTGCTAGTTGGAATGATTATGATCAGACGCAGATTCAGAAAGTGCCTTTTATGATTCATATGCCTGGAATCAAGGGAGGTATTAATTCTGAAATCGGTGGAGAAATTGATGCCCTTCCTACTATTCTTCATCTATTAGGTATTAAGACTAATAATTATATCCAGTTTGGTACTGACTTGCTTTCAAAACAACACAAGCAAACTATTGTATTCCGCAATGGAACAATTGTTACACCAAAATATATTATCCTTGGTAACAAGGGAATACGTGGTACAATTTATGATCAAAAAACTGGTAAGAAGATTACAAACCTAACTAAGAAACAAAAGAAGGAAATCACTAGCCTAACTAAATATGCAAAAACTTCTTTACATGATTCTGATCTTTTAAATAACCGCAATTTACTACGTTTCTACACTCCAAAAGGATTTATTCCTGATGATCCTAGTCAATTTGACTACAAAGATAATTATCTTCAAATGTTAAAAATTGCTAATGAATTAGGAAATAATTCTACTTCTCTTTATTCTCAACATAAAGGAACAACCACTGATTTATATGTCACTGATGCACCTGAAAGTACAAAAGATGAAATTACCAATATCCCTAAGAATATTGGGCCAAATCCTAATAGTTCTAGTTCAGAAGATAGTTCTTCTGAGCAATCAAATAAGTAGCAAAAAAATCGAAATTCTTAATTGAATTTCGATTTTTTATTGTATTTAATTTTCTACTTTTCTTTATTCTTTTCATATCCTTTATCATACAAAGTAACAATAAAAGTAGCTCCTTCTCCAAGCGTCGATTCAACTGCTATTTCTCCACCGTGTTGTTTAATTAGCGACATAACAATCGACAAGCCTAACCCCGACTCTCCAGAACCCAATTTTGCCCGAGAAGGATCTGCTTTATAAAATCTTTCAAAGATATATTTCTTTTGTTTTTCATCCATGCCAATACCTGTATCTTGAACTTCAATCTGAGTTCCATGTTCAATTCTTTTAGCAGAAATAATAATTTTTCCATTCTCAGTAAATTGTAAGGCATTCTGAACTAAGTTAACCAATATTTGAGTAAAACGATCCTTATCAGCATATATTGGTAATTTCTTAGGAGAAACTAATTTTAATTTATCATGTTTATCTTTTGCCTTCTGATTCATTTGAGTTAAAAGATTACGCAAGGTAGGATAGGCATTAAATTCAGTTTTATATAACTTAATTTGATTATTACGAATTTTTTCATAATCTAAGTTTTCATTTACAAGTCTTATTAATCTCTTAGTCTCACTTTGCATTAAATCTAAAGACTGAGGAACTGAATCTGCAGGAATAGCATTATATTTTAATCCCTCGATCAGTCCATTAATTGTAGTTAATGGAGTTCTCATCTCATGCGATACATCTGCCATAAATTCGTCTCTTCTTTTTTCTTGAGCTTGCACTTCATCATTAGCCCTTTTTAGAGAGTACGCCATTGAGTTAAAGTCTTGTGCTAAGTCATCTAGTTCATCTATGTCATGATTAGAAAGATGAACATTAAAATTACCCTGAGCAATTTTCTTAGTTGCTTGAGATAAGCGACGAAGACGCAAAGAAATAAAGTAAGAAATTATAAAACTTAGTACAATTGCAATTATTGCTGTAATTAATAAGGCTGTTAATAAATTACGTCTTTCGTGAATAATTACCTCTTCAACGTTTTGAACACGAGAACCAATCCAAATAACTCCTATTAGCTTTCCTTTATCAAACCATGGAACTAAAACACTTGTATATGCTTCATGATCTGAAAAAGCTAGCTGAGCATTTTGGTGATCATTTTTTATCCTAATAGTTTTTCCCTTTTTTAATTTATTGAAATAATCTTTAGGTAATTTCCATTGCATTGGAGAATGAGGATAAACTAAATGATTATCACGATTAAAAATTCTTAAAGTAGTATCTTCACCCTGCATAACTATCTGTAGTTTATCCAAAAAAGCCGCATCTAATTCATCCTCAGCAGGATTTTTTTGGGAGAGGACCAGTTGTTCTAATGAATCAGCATATCCTTCTAATCGATCATAGCTTTGGATATAAGCTTGCTCTGTATAGTAATTAGTGGAAGAATATCCAATAATAGTCAAACTAGAAAAAATAATCAATAAGAACCCGAGCATTAATTGATAAAAAAGCTTCAACTTTATACCTCGGTATCATCAAACTTATATCCAACTCCCCATACGGTTTGGATAACCTGCGGACCGGCTGCCTCTAATTTTTGACGTAACTTCTTAATATGCGCATCAACAGTTCTTTCTTCACCAAAGTATTCATAACCCCATACTAACTCTAATAATTTTTCTCTTGAGAATACTTGTTTTGGACTCTTAGCCATCGTCAAAAGTAAATCAAACTCTTTAGGAGTCAGGTCAGTGACAGGCTTATTCTCAAATAATACTTCACGGCGATCTTTTGAAATTTTTAAGTGTTTTGTAACTACATCAAATCCTTTATCTGTATCTTCACCGTCTTCACTATCATCAATATGAACCCGGCGATAAAGAGCCTTAATTCGCGCAATTAAAGCTAAAGGACTGAAAGGCTTAGTAACATACTCATCTGCTCCAATGCCTAAACCCAGAATCTGATCAGATTCTGAGTCTCTTGCCGTTAACATAATAATAGGGATATCTTTAGATATTTCTCTAATTTCTTTTGCAACTTGCATCCCATCTTTTTTAGGCAAGTTTAAGTCTAAGGTAATAATGTCGTATTTATCTTGATTAGCCATAAACATTTCAACTGCTTCTTGGCCATCGTTAGCGATATCAACTTCCCAATTTTCTTTTGCAAAAAATAATTTCATCATTTCTGCAACAGAATTGTCATCCTCAACCATTAAAATTTTCATTATTTGTTTCTAAATCCTTTTACTCTTTTTTTCTTTATTTCATCTAATTTTACATAATCATGAGGCAACTGTTTATTTTGTCTTAAATAATGTTGTAACTTTGTTTCTACTATCATCAATGGCGCAATTATAAAAAGATAGAAGGTTAATAACCAAATGATAAAATACTTATCCCAGTTTAGGCGATAAATTACGTAACCTAAAATCATTTGAATAACTCCAAACAAAATGAAGTAGTTTCTGCCCCATTTCTGAGCCAATTTAAAACTTTCTTTATTAGTCACTGCCAAATATGAAAGATAGCCATACATTCTATTTGGCCTTTTAGCTGGAACAAAAAGCCAAGTGACTCCAATTGCGAACATAATTCCTCCACAAGCTAGATAAATCATTTGGCTTCCTCTTTTCTATTTAATTTTCTCCAGGTGCAGAAATAACTAAACGTAAATTCTTACCAGAAAAACTAAATTTTTTCATCCCGTTTGGAATAATAAAATTAGTTCCTAATCTAATTGGATAGCTCTTTCCTTGATAAGTAAATTCTCCTTCACCCTTAATTACTGAAACTAGTAAATATGGATGATTGTTAAGACCCCACTTAAATTCTCCGTTAACATCTATTTGCCATAAATAAAAATGCGGAGATAAGGGTGGCTGTGCTAAAGTGGTAATTTCTGCACCAGGAACTTTTTCATGCTCAACATCTAGTTTAGGATCACTATGTGGTACTACTATTGTATCAAGAGATTGCTTAAGATGCAGGTCTCTTTTTTTACCAGTTTTCTTATCTACACGATCCCAATCATAAAGTCGATAAGTTACATCACTAGATTGTTGAGTTTCAATTACCATAATTCCTTTTGTTAGTGCATGGACAGTACCAGCAGGAACATATAAGAAATCCCCTGTTTTTACAGGGACATAACGAAAGAGGTCTTGCCATTTTTCCTCTTTAATCATGGACTCTAACTCCTCTTTACTTTTGGCATTATGGCCATAAATAAGCTTTGCCCCTGGTTCGGCATGAAGTACATACCAACTTTCCGTTTTACCAGAATCATTTTCATGGATATGAGCATATTCATCATCTGGGTGAACTTGTACTGACAAATTATCGTTGGCATCTAAAAACTTAACCAGTAAAGGAAATTCTTTTGCATTAGGATTTCCAAACAATTCAGGATGTGAAAGATATACTTCACGTAATGTTTGACCCTTGTATGGTCCTTGATTAACAGTCGAAGCATCATTTTTATACCCAGAAATTACCCAGGCTTCTCCCACTTTTCCTTCAGGAATATCATAATGTAATTCAGTATTTAATTTTCTTCCACCCCAAATTTTTGGTCGAAAATAAGGAGTTAAGAATAATGGTTCCATTTTTATTCTCCAATCAACTACGCTTTTACTTAATATTCTAATTATTTTTAGAATATAACGCAACGCCCCTTTCTAACTGCTTTAAGCCATCTTTCACCATAGGTAAAGGACAGGCCAAGTTAATTCGAATAAATTTATTTCCATCTCCACGATAAATTGCTCCTGAAGAAACAATTAATCCCGTTTTTTCCTTTAAGAAAGCAGTAAATTCTTCACTATCTTCAGTAATCTTACTTATATTAATCCACATCAAATATGTAGCTGGACCACTTTCCACTTTTAAATCTGGTAATTTTTCAGAGATTGTATCAATGGCATAATTAAAGTTTTCGTTTAATTGAACCTTTAATTCCTTTAACCATTCATGCCCCTTAGTATATGCGGCAATCGTTCCTGGTATTGCGAGAAGGTTAGGTTCAGCAACTTCATCTGAATTTATTCCTCTTTCTACAATCTGACGTAAATTTTTGTCCGGAACAATTGCTGTTGCTGCGTGTAAAGCTGCTACATTAAAAGTCTTACTTGGTGAAACTAGAGAAATTACAGCATCTTTAGCATGCCCCTTTACAGAAAACGCTGGAGTATAATCTTCACCATATCTAACAAGGTCACCATGAATTTCATCTGAAACTAGAGTTACATGATGCTTATGACATAATTCCGCAATCTTTTGAACTTCTTCTTTAGTCCATACTTGACCAATCGGATTATGTGGATTACAGAAAATCATCAGTGTAGTTAATGGATTTGCTAATTTTGCTTCTAAATCTGCCCAATCAATCTCATAATGATCTGTTCTAGGAATTAAATTATTAGATAATACGTGACGACCATTATTTTCAATTGAATTATAGAAAATATTGTAAACTGGCTCTTGCACTACCACATTATCACCGATATGAGATACTCGTCTTACAATTGATGATAAAGCAGGAATAACACCTGTTGAAAAAATCATCCAATCACTTTCAATGACAGCTTGATGTTCTTCTTTATACCATTTCTTTACCGCATCAAAGTAATCTTTTCTAGGCCATTCATAACCGAATGCTTGAAGTTCTATTTTCTTTTTCATCGCTTCTATTATTGCTGGTGCAGTTTTAAAATCCATATCTGCAATCCACATCGGCAATTGCCCCGATTCAACGTCCCATTTAATTGAATCAGTATTTCTACGATCTGGTGCTGTTTCAAAATCAAATTTTGTCATCTTATATCTCCTTGGGAGCCTGGTTAGTATCAGACTGATCAAACTCTTCTTTAATATCATTACAAATTATTTTTGTCTTCTCAGGATCTATTTTTGTTGGATCCATAATTAACCTTCCAATTTTTGGAACTTTTATTTTACCCGAAATTGGATTTTTAATACTCTCAATTGGTGCAATTAAAGTCGCTTTTATGTTAGACACATATTCAAAAGCCAAATCGGTATGATTTAATTTGCAATTATCCAAAACTAAATCATCGATATAATTAAGGCCTTGATTGCTTTCAATCTTACAATTGACAAATTTAATATGCTTACTATTCCATGCAAGATATTCACCATCAATTATTGAATCATAAATAGTAACATTATCACAATTCCAGAAAGCATCTTTAGAAACGAATTGGCAATTATGAACTTCAATATTCTTTGCCCCATCAAAAGCATAATTGCCAATGATATTAACATTTTCTAAATAAATATTTTCTGAATCTTTACCGAAATAATCTCCATTAATATCACTATTAGTTATCTTAATATCTTGGCAGGTCCACATTGTTTCTTCTGCATCAGAAAAATGTACATGATCCAATGTAATTCCTTTACCTCTTCTAAATAACTTAGGCGCCTGTAAAGAAGAATTACTAATTTGAATATTATTGGTATACCAAATACCACTTCGTGCCATTGTTTCAAAAGTAGTTCTTTCAACTTTTATATTTTCGTCATACCATAAAGGATATTTCCATTTAAATACTGAATCTATAACTGTAATATTCTTAGCTTCTTTTAGTGGGGATTCTCCATGACCCAAAGTTACATCAATTAGTTCAGCATCCTTTAAACCATATAAAATTCTTTCGCCCTCAAAATATTTATCTTTAATAATTTCTGTCATTGTCTAGTTTTCTTCTTTCTTTCATATTCATTTTAAGACTTATTTATCTTCACTACTAATATTTGAGATTCACTGTTCGCTTTCTGCAGTTTCTGGAACCTCTTATCTTAATCAGAGTACTCCTTGAAGTTAACTCCAAGTCAATAATAGAAAGATAAAACTTTGTAGCTAAATATAATAAAAAACACCTTTTATGTAGTCAAAGGTGTTTTTTATATTATATGTAAGCACTGATATATCAGCATTCCTATTTTATATAGTGGAGATGAGGGGAATTGAACCCCTGTCCAAACGCATTTTGTCATTAACCTCTACGATCATAGTTATATTACTTGAGTTCACTATAACTTCGCGCCATATAACAGGGCAAAGAAATTATAGCTAACCTAGTCAATCTTCTTTTTAACTATTCAGGTGAGGTAGTTAAACGTAGCTTGCTAAATGGTAAAACCTAATGATCATCACAAGCAAACCATCATTAGATCACACAGGCTGACTAAGCAGCTACTGCGTAAGAATTATTATTTTTTGCAGTTATATTTAAACTGTGACGTTTTTACGTAGACGTGACCTACGAATCGCAGTCAATGCAAATCTACGCCTGTCGAATCCCAAAACATCCCCATGATTAGGACAGAGTCCATTATACAATTAAATTACTCTATCCTCAATATTTTAGTTTATTCAAGACCTGCTAAACGTACCACATCTTCTTCGATCATCAATTCCTCATTGGTAGGAATGACCATTGCCTTTATCTTAGATTCTGGCTGAGTAATAAAGGTTTGTCCACCCTTTTCATTTGCCTTCAAATCAGGTTTTAATCCCATAAATTCAAAATATTCCATTACTCGCTTACGCAAATCATCATCATGCTCACCAACGCCGGCAGTAAAAATAATAGCATCAGCGCCCTTTAATTCTGCGATATATCCACCAACCGTTCTCACAATACGATTAATATAAATATCACGAGCAATTTTAGCACGTTCCTTATCTGATTTTCTAATATCACGCATATCTGGAGAAATTCCAGATACACCATACAGACCAGATTTATTATTTAAGATATCAATCATTTCATCCATACTTAAGTCTTCCTCATGCATTACATGTTGAAGAAGTGATGGATCTACACTACCTGATCTAGTAGCCATTTCAATTCCATCCAATGGACTAAAACCCATTGAAGTATCATAAGATTTACCATCTTTAACGGCAGTTATTGAAGCTCCAGAACCAAGATGACATACGATTAATTTAAGATGTTCAAGGTCAGTATTTAGCATATTAGATGCTTCTTTAATCACATATCTTACTGAAGTACCATGAGCTCCATATTTTCTTGCCTTATATTTTTCATAGTATTCATATGGAACTGGATAAAGATAATGAACAGGATCCATAGTTTCATGAAAAGCGGAATCAAACACTCCTACCTCTGGAACACCAGGTAAGACCTTCATGAATGCTTCAATTCCTTTACCTTCAGCCACATTGTGTAATGGAGCGTAATACTTTAATTCAAATATTTTTTGTAAGTTTTCTTTATTAATAATAGTAGATTTCTTGAAGTATTCTCCACCAGCCACAATTCTATGTCCAACGCCAGCAATTTCTGAGATTTCTTCAACAGCCTTATACTCCTTTAACATATCCAACAGTTTTTGAACTGCATCTTCTTGAGTAGGAATATCCTCTTTAATCGTATGTTTAATACCATCTGTTAATTTTATTTCAAAAGTTGAACCAGGTAAGCCAACACGATCTGCCATTCCTTCTGCTACCACTTCATTATTTGGGAGTGAAAATAATTTAAACTTAAATGATGAACTACCTGAATTAATTGCTAAAACTTTTTTCATAATCTCATCCCTTATCTACTACTGATTATTCTTATACCACTCATTCAATTTAACGCTAAATTCAATAAGTGCCTTATTATCTTTTAAAGAAGGTAATTGGGCAACTAATACATTTCTTTGCTTAGCAAGATCACCATGATTCTGGAAAACTAAAATTGATTTTTGCTGTGTAGCGTTAGCAAACATATCAGTAGGTAAATCAATAATAGCTTGAATATTAACCTTTTTTCCTAACCAATTGATAAATTCACCTTGCACTGCATTAGTAAACATGATCTTAGGTACTACTAAAAATGCAAAACCATTTTTATTTAAATTCTTTACTATTTGTTCAATAAATAAAATATGAGCAAAAGAATGTCCTTCTTTAGCATGATTTTCAAATCTTTTAGCATTATTATCAAGTGGATAATACCCCATTGGGATATCACTAAGAATAATATCAGCAGGTGGAACCATCCATGGATCTAAAGCATCTTGGTTAAATAATTCAATTTTTAATCCATCTAAGTGTGCTCCTACATCCGCCAAATCTAATAAGGTTTCGTCATTATCAATCCCAACTAACTTATAAGGATTCTTTGAATGATTTTCTTGAACTAATTGTCGAATTACTGAATAAAGTAAATTTCCAGTTCCAATAGCTGGATCGACTACTTCTAATTTGCTACTATCGGTATTAATTAACTTTTGCCATAACAAAGCAATAATTGTTGCAATAATTGAAGGCGTAGGAAGCTGCGTATAATTTCTTCCATCCTCATTAATTGACTTTAAGGCTAAAAGCGTGAAAACTTGTACCTTTAAATCTTTAGGTAAGTTTTCATAATTTAATTTACGATATTTTTCCGTTAATTCGGCAACTGTTTCCTTATCAGGGGCCCCCTCTTCAACTTTGATTTTTTCGTTTTCTAAATTATCAAAAGTTTCAGTTAAAGCAGAAGAGAAAGATACATTTAGGGCTTTTTGTAAAATTGAGACTACTTCTTGAAACTTTGGATAAATGTCAGTTATCTTTTCCATATAATGCCCCTCCTATGCTATACACTATCATTTTATAAATTTCTAAGTTCAGGGGCAAGAAGATAGGACCAAAATATTTAATAATTTAGATATCGTAATAATAATAAATTATTCTCCAAATTTTTCATAAAAATTTGTTGATAACAAGTAATGAACACAATGGAAACAAACAATAGTAAAATTGCACTTAAAAAAGCACTAGCTTTTAGATGAGTTACTTGATAAGTATTGTTCATTGGTTTTATTTCTGTCCTTATTTTTAATATCTTTTTTCTTAGTTTTCTCTTCAATTTTTAGTGGCTTATCTGTCTTAAATCTTAAATTACTTTTTCTTTTATCTTGCTCAATTACCTGAATTTCAAAAAAATCTTCTCCACATTTAAAAGAAGCTCTTTTGATATTAAGCAATAAAGGCATATGTCCTCTTTGATATCCAGTCATTCGGATCATATCATCATATTTTTCTAAGGAATATATCTTAAATTCGGGGCGTTTATTTTTTTCACCTATCTTTTTCTTTAAAATAATTTCCCGTGAATTTGAAGATCCAGTATCTACTTCTACATGCCCTTCTTCTTTTAAAAATTTCTCTAATTGTATGTATGAAAATGCTACTTCATTAATTGGCGCTCTTTTCCTATTAGCATTTTTTAAGCAACCTAGGATTCCTATTAGCATTTCAATGCATAACGCTGTAATTAATAAAGCTAAAATTGCTTCTGCAACAGAGAATCCTAATAACCTTGTATATTTTTTCATCATTTAAATTAATAAATTTTATTATGTATCTCTACTTTAGTTAAATTTGTTGTTTTTTTTATATGATTAGCCAACGCCTGATCAACCTTTGCTTCTATCTTATGTTCTACCTGTTTTTCTTGACCAAGTGTTAAAGCTAACAATCCTACTGTTAAGCAACAAATAATTAAACCAAGACTTGATTCCAGTAATAAAAATCCTTTAACCATCAATCATTCTTCCCCAACTCATTTGAATCTTTATTGTTTCCTGTCTCTTTTTCCCAATTACTGTTATTGTCCGAGGTGAGATAGTACCGTTATTTGAAATATAAACATTAAATAAATTATCAATAGTAATATTTGGATCAATTGGTATCCGATCAGTTTTATCCCCACAATTAATATCTATCTCATGATCATTTTTATAGTAACTTATTCGATAAACTTTTCGATTTAATAATGCCTTTCTCGTAGTATTTTCCACTACACTTTTGACTAAACGTGTTGTATTTCGGAGCTCTATTTTTTCTCTAAAGTCTACTAATTTCAGAGTTGGAATTGTAAAGATTAAACAAAAAATAAACAACACAATACTAGTTTCTAATAAAGTAAACCCTTTACTTCTTTGCTTCAGTAACATGGCCATTTACTATTGTGATCCCTTTTTCATTTGCTTTCTCTAATTGGCGATTAGAAATATATCCTTCTTTATTTAAAGCTTCTAAAGTAATATTTTTATCATCCGCTAGTTCTACTTGAGTTTGTAAAGTAGATCTAAATGCTTCATCAGTTCGATTTTCTGCTCGTTCTTTTTGTTTAGTTAAACTTGGCACGATTAATAAGATTAAAATCGCAATAATCGCAATTACTATTACCATTTCAATTAAGGTAAATCCTTTAACCGTTTCATTCTTTTTTAGTCTGTTCTTTAATCTTTTCATTATTTCTCCTTTTAAATTGTTTGCAACAAGCTGTACATCGGCATTAATATTTTTAGATACATTCCTAAGATACATATTCCGATAAACAAAAAACATATTGGTTGAACATTAACTATTAACTTGGTAAGTTTTAAATTTAATTCATAAAACAGCGTTTGACTCAAAAGGATTGCTTTTTTACCAATTTCTTCCCTATTTCCTCCACTACTTATCAGCATTAATAAATTATTTGGCAAAAACTCTTCTTGTCTAATCACTTCTGATAAATCTTTGCCTTGATTTAATTTCGATGCTACTTCATTACCAATGCATCCCTGTAATGAAGATTTTTCTTGTCCCTGAGCAAAATTACATATTTGTTGTAAAGAAAAACCATTTGTAATTAAAATTCCAATATCGTAAACCAATAAATATTGAATATAAAGATTAATTGTAGACCCGAGTAAAGGCAGCTTGATTAATTTTTTCAAGGAGTTATAGTCTTGCTTTTTTAATAAATAAAGAATAAAAATCCCTATTCCCATGCAAGCCACAACTATGCTTAAAAGCGCTAAAAAGATTAAATCATCTATTAAATTACGACTCGCCATTTCAGTTTTAAGAAATGTTTGTAAAGCAACCAATAAAAAAATCATCATTATAACAAGCAATGCCGGATAAGCTAATTCCGTCTTTAATTTTTTTAGCTGTTTATTTTTTAGTCTTAGGAGTTGCGTAAGTTGATCAAGACATTCAAGCAAACTTCCTTCTAAAAACGCCATGTTCAGCTGTACAGCAATATGTTTAGAGAAACCAAGTTTGTATAAAATTGTTCCTAAATTTTCTCCATTTTCTACTTTTAGATTTAAATTTTTCAATAAACTTGCTTTCTTTATCCATAAATGTGGCATCATTCGCAAACTCCAATTTAATGAAAAGCCATTTTTCAAACATTGGCTTAGATAATCTAAAAAGATTAATTGTTCTCCACTACTTAGCCTATCCTTTTTCGAAAAATGAAAATTGTTCTTCATTAATAATTTTCTCCTTTCTAAGCTTGGTAATATGTTCTTTCCAACTGATAAAATCATCTCGTTCATCATTTAGAATTGCCATTTGCAATTCTTTACCACTTACCGTATCCAATAAACAAGCTGGTTCTTGGAGCTTTTCATGCCAAATTAACCGTTGATAAGACACCGACGTTAAACTATTAAATAATTCACTTTTATTAATTCCTAGCCCTTCTAAACGACTAATGGTTTGAAGTGAGCTTTTGGCATGGACAGTTGCTAATACTAAATGGCCACTGAGAGCTGCATTTACTGCCATTTTTGCTGTTTTTTCATCTCGTATTTCGCCAATTATTAAAATATCTGGTCTATTTCGAAGAGCAGCTTTTAAAAGTTTTAAGTAATCAATATTTGCTTTTGGATTTATTTGAGTTTGTAAAAAGCGACTCTCATATATTTCAACTGGATCTTCAATAGTCATTACAATTTTATCTTTTCCTAAACTCCGAGCTAGTTGATACATTGTAGATGTTTTACCTGAACCTGTTGGACCACTTGTAATTACTAATCCCCTTTTTTGACATAAATTCTTTAATTCATCAATTTGTTCTTCAAAAAAATAATTATTCTTCTTAGCACCATAAATTAGACGAATTACTAATGCTTCTTGATTTAAAAAATTTCCAGTACTAGAAAATCTTAAATATACCTTTTCATTCCTTATCTCTTTCTTTAAAGCTCCAACTTGTGGTCGCCGATGTTCAGCAATATCCATTTCTCCAATAAATTTAAAATAGCTAATTAATTCATTTCCTTCTTGTTTATCAACCTTCTTTAAATTTTTAATACCAGTATTGGTTCGTACATTTATCTCAAAATACTCAGTATGGGGAAAAATAAAAATATCACTACTAGAATTTTTAACTGCTAACTCTAATATTTCTTTTGCTAATTTTTTAGTTTCCATATTTTTTCTTTCTTTAATTAATTTGGATCCACTTTAACTTACGCAAAAAGTAAAAATTTATTTTTAAATATCAAAAGTATTTTGTAAAAGATGTTTAAGCTAATAAAAAAGAGAACAATAAATTCTTAAGCGAATTTATCATTCTCATTTCTACTAAATATTAATTTGAATACTCTTATTCTCTTAAATAGGCTCTAATATGTAACCAATCTTTCTGAATCTCTTCCTGCAATTTACGTCGATATAATACTGCAGCAGGATGATATTCAAGAATAAGTGTATATGTTTTATTCGACCATTCATAACTATTTTTCTTTTCATTTAATTGTAAGATAGATTGATTTTTTAATACCTTGCCATGATCTTGAGAAATTTTATATCCTGGTCCTAACAGCCTACTAATAGCTGTTGATCCCATTGCCACAATCATCTTCGGATTCACCTGATTTAATTCATAGTCAAACAGGGGTGCATGAGCTAATATTTCTTTTTTTGTAGGTTTTCGATTAGGATATTTTATGATTTCTTTATTTAACTTTTTATCAAAAACAACTTTCTTACTATACGGCCTACTTCTAACAACTGATGTGATATACACATCCTCTCGTTTTAATCCCAATAACGATAAAGAATTCATCAGTTCTTTGCCAGAGCTTCCATTAAAAGGAATATTAGTTTTTATTTCATTACGGCCGGGAGCTTCTCCAACAAGCATTAACTTAGGATTTATTGGCCCAGCTCCTTCATTTATTCCTTCTAATTGCATCCCTTGACTTCGTTCTTTTACCTCTTCCAACAATTCTTCTGGATATTTCATTCTAATTATCCTACCATCTCTATTATTCTTTATATTTTCTTATTAGTCAGCTACTTCTACTTTAAGTATCCCATCTATTTTTCTCAATAAAAATTAAAAAGAACTAGTCTAAAAAAGCGATGAATTTTAAAATTCATCGCTTTTCTTAAATTGAGAAAATCATTCTCTTAATTATTCATCTTCCTCGGCTGCTGCAGTGTAAACGTTAGAAACATCATCACTATCTTCTAAAGCATCAATCAAATTATTAAATTGATCTTTCTTATCTGCAGGAACTGGAGTAGTATTTTGAGGAATCATAGTTAATTCCGCATTAGCAAGCTTGTAGCCAGCCTTTTCTAAGCTATCTCTAACATCAGTAAATTGCTTAGCATCAGTATAGATTTCATAAGCATCATCACTAGTTTGCAAATCGTCTGCACCTGCATCCATTACATCAAGTAACATTTGATCTTCATCAGCATCAGTAGTTGAACGATCAATTACAATGTAACCTTTTCTATCAAACATGTAGGCAACAGAACCGGTAGCACCAAGAGAACCACCATTACGAGTGAAAGCAACACGAACATCAGAAGCAGTACGGTTCTTGTTATCAGTCAATGCTTCAACTAAAATTGCTACACCACCTGGTGCATAACCTTCATAAGTAATTTCGTCATAGTGCTCGTCAGAGCCACCTTCGGCCTTTTTAATTGCACGTTCAATATTACTCTTTGGCATGTTAGCTGCACGAGCCTTATCCATTACCAAACGTAAAGCAGGGTTTCCGGAAGGGTCAGGACCACCACTCTTTGCAGCCATATAAATTTCACGAGATAACTTTTGGAATACCTTACCTCTTTTAGCGTCTTGCGCATTCTTGCGGCCTTGAATATTGTGCCATTTTGAATGTCCTGACATAAGAATCCTTCTTTCTTTTCATAAATATTGTATAACCTTGTTAATCTTAACGCAGTATGCCATTAAATTCAATTCGATTAACAAGCATTTTTTTGATTTATGTAATTTCTTATCAAATAGATTATCATGCAAATCAATATGGCAGCTAACGCACCACTAGAATCTAACACTACATCATGAATACTTGGAGTACGATCGCCAGTTAATAGTTGATGAAATTCATCGCAAAATGCTACAAAAATCGTACCTAGCCATATTAATAAAGGGCCACCCCAACTTTTAAAAATTTTATTTAATCCCAACGAACTAAAGAGTCCTAACAAGAAAAAGCTACCAAAATGAGCCATTTTACGCATTACAAATTGTGTCATCTCTGCACTACCATCTAATTGTGCATTATGCCAGCGACCACCATAATATATATTCCAGTGACCTACCCATGCTTCCATAAATGGCAAATATCTATGGATAAAACCTGGTTTCATTTCTTGTTGATGATACGTCATTGAACTTGACATAAATAAGAAAAGTAGGTCAAGCACCATTAACACAATAAAAATTACTCGCCAATTTTTTTTCATCTTTGTTTCCTCCCACTTATCCTTAACCTAATTCTCTTACTAACAAATTTTTATATATTTTCAAGACTTTATTTTTGATTTAATAAAATCTTAGTTCATAATAAAAGTTGAAAAGAGAAATCTAAATAATTTCCCAAATATATTTATTAACAAAAAGGAGATAATATTTATGTTTACAACAATTTTTTGGATTTTAGCTATTTGGTTTGTCATTAACGTTATTTGGATGTGGTTCCAACTCAACAACAAGACTTTACAAAAGACTTTTGCATGGATTAACGTTGCAGCAATTATTATTGGTTTCTGGGTTTACTACGGTGTAAGCCACGACGGTAACCCAGTTGCTGGTTGGTTCATTGCAATGAACTGGATCAACATTGTGGTTGCCTGCATCCAATTCTACTTTGGCTACCGTTCAAATAACTAAATTAGTAAATAGCAGAAAAATATTTAATTAAAGGGTATGACTATTTTGATAAAGATGGTTATATCCTTTTTTGCTTTTTGAATATGCTACAATTAAATATTAAAGGAGTCAATAATGTTTGAAAATCAATTTAATTCAATTTTAAGTAATTTGGATGAAGTAAAAACTTCATCTGCTGCTAACCAAACATTTTTTAAACAATTTAAAAAACAAGTTGTAGCTATAATTCAGAAAAGCGAACACCCTGAGCAAACAGAAAAACAGGTCAAAGATCATTTAACTCAAATTAATCTTTTATTAGAAAACATCAACTCTACTCAAGAAAATGAATCAATCAAAAAGAAAATTCAAAAACTTATTCAGCAATTATTTAATTTAGAGTTAGTTCAAGCTCTAAATCTTAACCTTACAGGCATCAGTGAATTGCACTTAAACTATCATATTGGGGACTTAATTATTTTACCCACTACTGCTCCAAATGCTACCTTGTGTGATTGGATGTCCAGAGATATTTCTAAATTACACTCTACCATCGAAAAAGTTGGTAATGTGATTAAAATAACTCAAGGCCCGCGTAAACACGTTGGTATATTTAAAAACAAAGTAATTTTATTTTTACCATTAGATTATACAGGATTTATTACTATTAGAAACGAATCTGATCAAATCTATGGTGCCAACTTACATAGTGATTGTATGGTTGATATTACTTCAATTACAGGAAATGTTTTATTAAATAATTTTCATGTTAAACGTCTTCAAGCTGATCTAACCTCAGGAAATATTCTTCTTACTAATTGCCAAGCCCAGGATATTCATGTCAACACACATTCTGGAAATATTACTACTATTAATGTAAAAGATACCAAACCTGATGCTGAAACCCTTTTAACTTCCACAAGTGGAAATATTAAATTAGATGATTTTTCTACGAATAGATTAGTTATTGAGACTAAGAGCGGAAATATTCATGCTGAAAGTCTCTTCAAGTCTGATTGTGATTTCTCTACCTTTTCTGGAAATATAAAAATATATAATTTAACTAATAGTGGAAATATAAGAAGTAACTCAGGGAAGATCAAACTTACTTTAAGTCCTAATTTTAATGAGATCCTTAAAGTAAAGACTATACTTAGTCCTATTAAGATCACAGTCGATGATAATTTTCCTCTTCAATTTCATGCAAAAGGAAAACTAGCTGCAATTACTTTACCCTTAGATGCAATCCTTTTTGACAATTCTAATTACGATAAGATTGATGGTTACTTAATTGACGAAAAAGCTTCCGCTTCAATTTATCTTGAATCAGAACATGGTACTATCGATGTCATGACAGAAAACTAAATTTATTTTAAAACACCTACTCTGAGAACTAATTTTCTGAAGTGCCTCATAATTGTTAGACATAAATCTAACGATTATGAGGTATTTTTTTATGACTAAATATTCTAATGAATTTAAAATACAGATTGTTTCTGAATTCTTTGATCATCAAAATTCAATGACAGGATTAAGTAAAAAATACAATGTTCCTTTATCTATGGTGCGTACCTGGATTCATCAAACTGAAGAAAATGGCCTTGACTCTCTTAAAGTTAAACATAAGAAAATGATCTATTCTCCTGAGTTTAAGTTAAATGTGATACGCTACTACTTAAATAATCCTAATTTAGGAAAAATTCCAGTAGCTACCAAGTTCAATATAAACGTTTCTCAGGTTTACACTTGGGTTAAAAAATTTAAAAAAGAAGGTATGGCTGGATTACTTCCTAAGCAGAAAGGACGTCCATCTAAAATGCCTAAGAAAACTAAAAAGAAACAAGCTCAAAAGATAAAACTTAGCGAAAAACAAAAATATGAAGAAAAGATTATTAAGCAAGAAGCTGAGATAGAAAAATTAAAACTGGAGAATCTTGTCTTAAAAAAAGTGGCTGCCCGATATCCTCGTTATCCAACAAAGAAAAAACAAGATTAATCTTGGATATTCGGGCTGAACAACCACAAGTAAAGCTTCAAATACTATTAAGCTTACTTAATTTAAATAGAAAAACTTACTATGACAATAAAAATAATCGTCTTAATAAGCCTGATAAATATGCAAAGGTAAAAGAAAGAATTAAGGCTATTTATTATGGCGATGAAGGGCGCGAAACATATGGCTATCGCCCAATGTGGGGAGCATTACGAGATGAAGGTATTTATCTTGCTCAAGAAACAGTACGCAAATTAATGCGTATGTTAGGTATCAAAACTACTCTATATCATAAAAATACTGGTAAATATAGTTCTTATAAAGGTAGTGTGGGTAAGAAGGCACCCAATATCTTAAAGCAAAAATTTGATGAAAAAATTCCATATCGCGTTCTCCATACTGATGTAACAGAAGTTAAGTTGACCACAGGTAAAAAAGTATATATCTCCCCAGTAGTAGATGAAGCTTCCTTAGAAATATTAGCTTGTTGCACTAGCTACTCACCTGAAATGAAAACTATTTATCAAATGCTTGATGAACTGGAAGAAAAATTACCCAAAGATGCCAATCCAATCCTACATTCAGATCAAGGTTTTCAATATCAAAATGCTGGTTATCAAGCCCGTCTTAAAGAAATGAATATTACTCAAAGCATGTCTAGAAAAGGAAATTGTCATGATAATGCACCTGGAGAGACCATTTTCAATCTTTTAAAACGTGAGCGACTTAATAGAGAAAAGATTAGCACCTTAGAAGAAATGAAAGAAATCTTAAAGGATTATATATATTGGTTCAACAATATCAGACGTTCAAACAAACTAAAATACACGACTCCTGTAAAATACAGAAATCGTGTATTAGCAAATAATATTTAAATTTTTATAAATGTCTAACTTTTTTGTAGCACTTCATTTCTCGTAGTAGGTGTTTTTTATATTAACTTTCCTATACTAAAGCCTAAAAATACAAATAAGAGTCCACCCAAATACGAGCAACACCCATAAAGTAAGAAGATCTTTTTTGAGTGCTTTTTAAATTCTTTTAGTAACTCAACATTTAAAGTTGAAAAAGTAGTATACCCACCCATAGTCCCCGTTCCAATTAAGGTATAGAAATCAAATTTTAAATTAAGAGCAAAAATAAGTCCTAAAATTAAAGCCCCACTTAAATTAATTACCAAAGTTGCCCAAGGAAAGTTTGTGGGCCAGTTTTTCTTACCATAATTAGTTAAACCATATCTAATCCAAGCACCAAAGATTGCCCCAATGCCTGCACTCGTAACTGTTGCTAGCATCCTTTAATTCCCCACTTTCTTTCCCAAACTTACTCCCACTCTCATCCCAAAATATGCAAAAACAAATCCTAAAAGAAGTGAAAGTATAAAATATACACTACTATTAAGCCATTGATTAGATTGTAATAGCTTTAATGTATCTAACTGAAAGGTAGAAAAAGTAGTAAATGCACCAACTAATCCTGTAGTCAAACCAGTTGTTAACCAACTTGGTACTTTTTTATATTCAACAAAAAAATAGGTAAATAGTGCTAAGAGAAAACATCCTACAATATTTGCAGCAAAAGTTCCATAAATTGACCATAATAAATTAAAATAGCAGCGCAAACCTCCACCCAAAAAGCCAAAAAAACCTACACTAACATAATTCTTTATTTTCCCCGACATTATCTTCACACTATCCTCTCTTCATACTAATTTTCATTAATGATTATACAAAAAATAGAACTTTCAATGAAAGTTCTATTTCTCACTTATTCAACTGTAACTGATTTTGCTAAGTTACGAGGCTTATCAACATCTAAGCCTTTATTCTTTGATGCATAATATGCTAATAATTGAGCTGGGATAGCAGTTACTAAAGGTGAAAGATAATAATCAATTTGTGGAAGAACTACATCGTCTCCTTCACGCGCAAAATCTTTTGCTACAAATGTCATAACATTTGCTCCACGTGATTCTACTTCTTGAATATTACCACGAGTTAGATCCGCTGTTGTAGGATCATTAATTAAAGTAATTACTGGTGTATCCTTTTCAATTAAAGCAATCGTACCATGTTTCAATTCTGCTGCTGCAAAACCTTCAGTTTCAATATATGAAACTTCTTTAAGCTTTAAAGCACCTTCTAAAGCTACGGCGTAATCAACGCCACGACCTAAATAAAAAGCATTACGAGTATTAGACAAGTATTTCTTAGCTAATTCATCGATCTTTTCTTTACCATCAACTAATTCTTGCATTCCTTCAGCTGCAAGTGCAAATTGATTCTTCAAATCAAAATTCTTAGCCTTTTCGAGGTTCTTCTTTTCACCAACTGCCTTAGCTAAAATTGCTTGTACGGCAATTTGTGCTGTATAAGCCTTAGTAGAAGCTACGGCAATTTCTGGGCCGGCTTCAAGTAACATAGTATAAGTTGCTTCACGAGAAAGAGTTGAACCTTCCACATTAGTCATAGTTAAACTTGGTAAGTTTCTCTCATTTACTTGCTTAAGTACTACGCGTGAATCAGCAGTTTCTCCAGATTGAGACAAGAAAATAAAGAACGGTTTCTTAGAAAGTTTAGGGAAGTGGTAACCAAATTCCGAAGCAAGTCCAACTTCAACTGGAATATCAGCGTATTCTTCAATAATGTTTTTACCAACTAATCCAGCATGATAACTAGTTCCTGCTGCTAAGATATAAATTCGATCACTTTGAGCCATTGCATCAACAATTGCTGGATCTACTTTAACATCATCACCATCAAAGTAATCTTGTGATAAACGTCTCATTACTGCAGGTTGTTCATCAATTTCCTTTAACATGTAAAATTCATAAGTGCCCTTTGAAGCAGCATTTGGATCAATATCCAAAGTATGAGGCTTACGTTCAACCTTTTTACCATCAATAGTTTCAATAACGACATTATCCTGAGTAACATCAGCTACATCACCATCTTGTAAATCAATAAAAGTCTTAGTTTGATCTAAAACAGAAATTGCATCTGAAGCAATAATGTTAAAGCCGTCACCAATTCCTAACATCATTGGACTCTTATTCTTAGCAATAAAGATGTGGTCTGGTTGAGTGTTATCAACTAATAAAAAGGCATATGAACCACGAACTAATTTAAGCGCTTCTTTAAATGCAGAAAAAGCATCTAAATTCTTTTCTCTCGCAATTTTATCAACTAATTGCACCACTACTTCTGTATCAGTAGTTGATTTAAAATCAACATCTTGAAGGTATTTTTCCTTTAATTCAGCGTAATTTTCAATTACCCCGTTATGTACTAAATAGAATCGTCCATCTTCTGAAACATGTGGGTGCGCATTGTCAACAGTTGGCTTTCCATGAGTAGCCCAACGTGTATGTCCAATACCAACTAATCCCTCTTCATCTGGAGTCAGCTTTTCTTCTAAGTTACTAATTCTACCAACTGCTTTAGTTAAGTATTCATTTCCTTGTAAATCATTTAAATAAATACCTGCAGAATCATAGCCACGATATTCAAGATTTTTTAAACCATTTAAAACAACTTCACGTGCAGGTTTTCCTACTACACCAACAATTCCACACATAATTTTTCTCCTTTGGTATATTCAATTTTTAAAATTGGTCTATACTATTAAATCCATTTGCAATAGCTCTATAACAGCTATGATATTAGTATTTTATAAATTGGTCAAGTGATTTATTTAGAAATTGGTATAAATATTTTAAACGTAAATAAAAAAAGACTTGTAACTACAAAGTTATAAGTCTTTTACTGAACTAATTATTAATCTTCGCTACCCATTTCTTGTTTAACAATATCAGCAACTTGTTTGCTATATTTATCAGCTAATTCTTGAGTAGGTGCTTCTGTCATAACACGTAAGAGGTCTTGTGTTCCTGAAGGTCTTACAAAAATTCTTCCATCATCGCCTAATTCTTTTTCAACAGTATCAATAGCATCTAAAATGGCTTGATGATCCTTCCAGCTCTTCTTATCTTTAACTGGAACATTAATTAAGGTCTGAGGATATTCTTTAAAATCAGTAAGTAATTCGCTCAATGATTTTCCAGTATCTTTCATAACATTTAGTAAATGTAAGCCAGTAAGCATTCCATCTCCGGTATTGTGATAATCACTAATTATTACGTGTCCTGATTGTTCTCCACCTAGATTATATCCGTTAGCACGCATTTCTTCAGATACATAGCGATCTCCAACTTGAGTACGTACATTCTTTAAGCCTTTTCTTTCTAAAGCTTTAGTAAATCCAAGATTACTCATTACAGTGGTTACAATAGTATCTTTTTTTAGTCTTCCATGATCTGCTAAGTAACTACCAATCACGTACATAATATGATCACCGTCGACCTCATTACCATTTTCATCAACAGCAATACAACGATCCGCGTCCCCATCAAAGGCTAAACCTAATTGTGCGCCCTGTTTGACAACTTCTTCTTGTAACTTTTCAGTATGTGTTGCACCAACCTTATCGTTGATATTCAAACCATCAGGGTGAGTGGCAATGGTAGTAAAATCAACACCTAAATCTGCAAATAAACGTGAAATTAGGGCACTTGATGCTCCATTTGCTCCATCGATAACAACTTTAATTCCACTTAAGTCTTCAGGGAGTGTATTCTCAATAAATTGAAGATATTTAGATGAACCTTCATGGTAGTTAGTTACAGTTCCTAAACCTTCTGCAGATGGACGAGGTAATTTATCTTCTGGAGCATCAATTAATGCTTCAATTTCTTCTTCTTTAGCGTCAGAAAGCTTTAAACCGTCACTACCGAAAAACTTAATTCCATTATCTTGAACCGGATTATGAGATGCTGAAATTTGAACACCTGCATCAGCACCTTGAGCTCTAACTAAATATGAAAGTCCTGGAGTAGTAATCACACCAAGTTCTAAAACTTCAATTCCTACTGATAAAAGTCCGGCAATCAAGGCATACTCTAACATTTGTCCAGAAATTCGGGTATCTCTTGATACAAGAACTTTAGCCTTTTCCCCTTCTTTTTTATCTTTAGTTAATACATAACCACCATCACGTCCAAGTTTAAAAGCCATTTCAGGTGTTAAGCCAGCATTAGCAACACCACGAACACCATCGGTACCAAAGTACTTAAGCATATTAAAAACCTCTCTTAATCTTTTTTACCATTACTATTTGAAACTTTAATTTTTACTGAAACTTGTGCAGGGTTAGTCTGATAAACACCCTTTGGTAATTTAATTGGTATAGTCTTTTCAGTATCTGCATTCACATGTGATAAATCAACATCAATAGGCAATTCATCAATCTTTTTCAAAGTTTCGTCTTTTCCATAAATTTTTATCGTATCAATATTACTTGACAATGAATAAATTTTGTCTTGATTGCCTCCATGAGATGTCAAACTTAATTTAACTGTTTTCTTAGGCAAACTAATAGGAATTGTCACATTTGTAGTCGCAGGATCAATTACCACATTTAATTGTCTTCCAGCTTTATCTTCAGCAATCAGAATTACTTCTCGTAAGTAACTCTTAATCTCATCTTTGGGAATAACAACCCGGGCAACGATTTTATCAATCTGGTTTACTTCACTTGTTGCCCCAGTGACTGTTACCACTGAAGGATCACTTTTAGCGGTACCAACCTTATAAGGAGTCGGTACAGCATCTTTATTATACTCTATTTGAACTGGAAAAGATTTAGATTTTCGTTTTTGAATATTAACCGTTATTTTCTTAGGATTAATGGAATAAGACAATTGATTACTCAAACCATTTACCTTGACTGGAACGGTGTGTTTTCCTGGTTTAAATTTACTCAAATCAATAAAGACCCTAAAATTTTGAGTATTTACTGTTGAAGTAACCAAAGCAGTTGATCCTGAAAGGCTTAAAGATACCTTCTCGGGATAGCCAGTCACGTAATACTTATCTGTATCAACCGATACCTGCAAAGGAACCTTAAGATTTTCTTTTTTGGTCGCAGTTTTTATAGTCGCGTTTCTTTGTCCCTCTGGCACAAAACCTGGTTGATTAAAATTAACATAAATGGCTAAAACAATTGCTAAAAATAGTGCAACTACCTTATAAAACCAGAGTCTATCAAAAAATTTTTTCATTTTTTGTTTGACCCCCAATTCCATATCTTATTAATAATTTGCTGATACCAACTTGGTTTTTTGTCTTGAGCTGGTACTAATTGTGCACGCAAATATTTCAAATATTCTTCCCGAGTTAAATCAACCATAAATTGGCTATTTCGTGTGATCGTAACACCACCAGTTTCTTCAGAAACAACAATTGTAATTGCATCCGTAACTTCCGAAATTCCGACTGCTGCTCGGTGTCTAGTCCCTAAATTTTTAGGGATAGCACTATTATCTGATAAAGGTAAATAAGCTGCTGCCACAGCTATCTTATTATCGCGAATAATTACAGCCCCATCATGCAATGGTGTATTAGGAATAAAGATATTAATTAGAAGCTCGCCGGAAATATCTGCATCCAATGGAATTCCTGTTTCAATGTAGTCTTCTAATCCAGTATTTTGTTGAATAGTGATTAAAGCCCCAATTCTTCTTTTAGACATATATTGAATTGCTTTATCAAGCTCTTCAACCATTTTTTCAGAAGTGTCATGCGCACTCATTGTACTACCACCAAAAATTGATGACCGTCCTAAATGCTCCAATCCACGTCTAATTTCAGGCTGGAATATCACAATTATCCCAATAACTGACCATGATAATATTTGATCAACAAAATAAGTTAAAGTGTGTAAATTTAAAAAGCCTGCAACAATTCTAATTATGATAATTAGAGAGATCCCTTTCAGCAATTGGACAGCTTTGGTCCCCCGAGCTAATAAAATCAGGCGATAGATTATGTACCAAACAATAAGAATATCTACTAAATTCATTAGATTTTGCCAAGTTAGCAGGCTTGAAATATCAAATTTCATAAGCTCTCCTTTTCTTACCATTTAATTATAACTAATCACCGATATACTGGCCATTTAATTTAAAAATAAAAGTCATGGCTCTCTAATAAATCTACCATGACTTTAATCTTTTTCTTTGCCAATAATCCTTACTTCTGTTTCTAGCTCAACATTAAATTTGGCTTTTATTTCCTTTTGAATTAAATGAATTAAATTAAGGTAATCAGTTGCAGTGGCTCCACCAACATTTACAATAAAGCCAGCGTGTTTTTTGGAATCCTCTGCTCCTCCAATTCTTTTACCTTGAAGTCCAGCCTTGATTATCATCGGACCAACATAATGGCCCGTAGGTCTTTTAAAGACACTGCCACAAGAAGGATATTCTAAAGGTTGTTTAGCTCGCCGTAATCCATTAAAATATTCCATCTTATTCTTGATTGCTAACTTATCACCTGGCTCTAAAATAAAAGTTGCTCCAATAACAATATCCCCATTTTCTTGCACAAGTGAATGGCGGTACCCGAATTTCATCTCAGCATGGCTATAAGTTTTTAAAATTCCAGTACGAGTTAAAACTTCTACGGTTTCAATAGTTGTTTGAGTTTCTCCTCCATAAGCTCCAGCATTCATGAAAACTGCTCCACCTACACTACCAGGGATACCTGCAGCAAATTCTAAACCACTTAAACTAGCATCAGAAGCCGCTTTTGAGACATCAATAATTCGTGCTCCCGCATCTGCTTTTACACGGTTGGTCTTATTATCAGTAACAATAGTCTTCATTTCGGTGAGAATTATTACTAAGCCTTTAATTCCACCATCACGAATTATCAAGTTAGAAGCATTACCAATTACTGTTAGAGGAATAGTTAGCTCATCAGTAAGTTTTACTATCCTTTTTAATTCGTCTAAATTTTTAGGAAAAGCCAAATATTCAGCAGGTCCCCCTGTCTCAGTAAAAGTAAATCGACTTAAAGGAACATTTTCCTGAATATCTATTCCCTCTTTTTTTAAGTCCATTAACTGCATAACTTTCCCTCCTTATTACTTTATAGTCTTACTGTATTGTACCCTAATATTTCCACCTTATGATATACTTTATCTAAAAATTATTCTATAAAGAGGAATCAACATGAATTTCACTGCAATGGATTTTGAAACTGCTAATCATTTTCCTGAAAGCGCTTGTTCTTTAGCACTAGTTTTAGTTAGAAATAACAAAATAATAGATCGTTTTTATACGGTCATTAACCCCCAAATGCCTTTTGATAGTCAAAATATAAAAATCCATGGCATTACAGCAGATGATGTTAAAAATGCTCCCACAATGGCTGAAGTATGGCCAAAAATAAAAAAATTATATCAACCAGGAATGCTAGTTGCAGCACATAATGCTCGCTTTGATTGTAATGTTCTCCAGAAATCTCTGGCACGCTATAATATTTCTGCTCCTCATTACTTAGCAATTGATACATTAGCTACAAGCCGTTTATTTGAACCTAATTTAAAAAATCATAAACTTGATACCGTTTCAGCTGCTCTAAATATTGATTTATGGCACCATCATAATGCTTTAAGTGATAGCGAAGCATGCGCTGAAATTTTAATTCACCAAAACAAAGAATTCGGAAATGAACCAATAAAAAATCTCGTAAAGCAAATTTAATGCTTCACGAGATTTTTTATTTATTCAAACTAGCTTTTACTTTCTGCCACCATTCTTTACTTTTTTCACCTAAAGCTGTGATTTCAACTTCACGTTCAGTCGAATCCCATGAATTATCTACACGACTAATTTTTAATTGTAAATAATTTTTTGGTAAATCATCAATAATAAATTCCGGCCATTCAATAACTACAATGCCAGGTTCAGCTAAATAAGCAGGCATATCAATACTTGATAAATCACCATTTTCTAGGCGATACATATCCATATGAAAAAGTGGCATTCGACCTTCCTTATATTCTCTTACAATTGTAAAAGTTGGACTTTTTACAGGACGACGTATTTTTAATGCTCTTGCTATTCCTTTAGTAAGGGTTGTCTTTCCTGCACCTAGATCTCCGGTTAATAATAAAAGGTCATGAGGAGAAGCAGTTGCGCCTAGTGCTTCTCCCAATTCTTGCATTTGAGTATCTGAAGTTATGTTTATTTTTTCCATTATTACTCCATATTAGCCTGTGCTGCAGTCAAAATTCCTAATAAATATACATCCTCAGTATTACAGCCACGAGATAAATCATTAATTGGAGCGGCTAATCCTTGCAAAACGGGACCGATTGCTTGAAAGCCACCTAATCTTTCAGCAATCTTATATCCTATATTACCCGATTGAAGCTCTGGGAAAATAAAGACATTGGCATGTCCTGCAACTTTAGAATTAGGAGCCTTTGCCTTTCCAACTTTTGGTACAATAGCTGCATCAAACTGTAATTCACCATCACATAGAATTTCAGGATGCTTTTCGTTCATTATCTTTACCGCATCTTGAACTTTTGTAACCATTGGGCCCTTAGCTGAACCTTTAGTTGAAAAGCTTAACATTGCCACTTTCGGATCTATATTTACCATCTTCGCAGTTCGAGCACTTTGATATGCGATTTCTGCTAAAGTTTCACTATCAGGATCAATATTAATTGCACAGTCAGCGAAAATATATTTTTCACTTTCGCGCTCCATAATCATTGCCCCCGATACACGCGTCATACCTGGCTTAGTTTTAATAATTTGTAATGCTGGACGAACTGTGTCAGCAGTAGAATGGGTCGCTCCAGATACCATACCGTCTGCATATCCTTCATAAACCATCATAGTTCCAAAATAAGGAGGAGTTTTTAACATTTCCTTAGCTTGTTCTAAAGTAGCTTTTCCATGTCTAAGTTCAACCAAATCCTGAGTCATCTTTTCAAGATGCGGATATTTTTCTACATCAATAATACTTACATCGCCCAAATTAATATTATTTTTTTGCGCTACTTCAAGAATTTCAGATGTCTTTCCTGCTACTTGTGCATTTGCATAACCATCTGCTTGAATTCTAGCAGCAGCTTTTAAAATACGTTCATCATTTCCTTCTGGAAAAATAATAGTTCTCTTTTTTTGTAAAGCCACTTCTTTTAACTTTTCAAAAACTTTCATAATCAAACCTCATTAACAAAACTTCTACACTAACAAAATTGACTTAACAGTTTATCAGTATCTCATACCACTTCTGCTTGCTCAATCTTCCGCGGAAGTTGCCAATCAATTGGAGCTTCACCAAAACTTTTTAAGCCATCATTACATTTAGAAAAGGGGCGGGATCCAAAAAATCCTCGATCAGCTGAAAAAGGACTAGGATGCGGAGATTTAATAATAATATTCTTCGATTGATCAATTAAAGGAATTTTATTTTGCGCAAATCTTCCCCAAAGAATAAATACAACTTTACCACGATTACTTAGTGCCTTTATTGCTTGATCTGTTACCAATTCCCATCCTTTACCCTGATGACCATTAGCATGACCATAAGGAACTGTCAACACAGCATTCAAAAGCAAAACACCCTGATCAGTCCATTTTTTTAGATACCCATGTTCTACTGGTACTGCACCAACATCATCGTATAATTCTTTGTAGATATTTTTAAGTGATGGCGGAAGCTTGACCCCGGGATTAACACTAAAACTCATTCCAGTTGCCTGACCGGGATTATGATAAGGATCTTGCCCTAAAATTACTACCTTTGTTTTTTTAAAGGAAGTTAACTTAAATGCTGTAAAAATATGGTACATATCAGGGTAAATAGTTTTAGTTTGATATTCACTTTTTAAAAAATTATGTAATTTACGATAATCTTCACTTATAAATACCGGTTCTAAAATTTCGTCCCAATCATTTCCAATTAATTTTTTCATTAAGAATTCCTCAGTTCTCAACCTTGTCCTAGCTTCATGATATCATAGAACTAGTTATTTAGTTAATTAATGAGGGAAAAGATGGAATACTCAATTTTACTCAACAAAAGTCCTATTTTGGGGCAGATGCCTGTAATTTATGATAAGGGAGAAATCTTATTTTTTTTAACAGGTAGTATCGATAATTTTAATCATACAATTATTCTTTCGAATAAATTCCAAAAAGAGATAGGTCGTTTATATTTGGATAATTCTAATCTGATAAACTCTTATATAATCGATGTAACCCACCATCCCATAGTAAAAATAATTAAGTTAAATAATCAACTTACTAATCTCTTTTATATAACCAAATTAAATTATTGGGTTAAGGGAAGTATAAAAAAGGGAAATTACTCTTTTTATAAAGGGTTAATTGAAAGGGCCAATGTTAAAACAATTATTACCACGGAAGGTAATACATTAGATTGTAATATTCAAAAACCAGAAGATGTCCCTTTCATTTTATTAACCAGTATTTTATTTACTCAATGGCATATAACTCCATTATCATTACCATCATTTCCAGTATTTCATCATAAATTTTGTGTACTTCATTAATCTACTTTATTCTTCAAATTCTTTGTCACCCCACAAATAGTGATAATTTTCTGATCTTAATTTTTTAATAAAAGATGGGTCTTCTTTTAGATGATTAAGGCGGTTTAAAATTGTTTCTAATTCTCGATACACAAGTTGCATATCTTTATGACAATCATGCGTTATCCAAACAAACAAATGCCCATAGATTAGATTAGTCAGTTCTTTAACTAAAAGTTGTGCAATACTTTCTTTTAGCTCCATTTTATTCCAAAAGAATTCACAAAGTTTTTCTTGTAAAAGATCACAGATACAAGTTTTTCCTAGTATTCGGAACATATTTTCATAATACATTCTTTCTCTTTGCAAATGTTGCAGTAAATGATAGAAAGAATCATTTAAACCTCGTCGCTTATGCTTTTTCATTTCGTCTTGTATATTTTGAATAAGGCATAAAGTCAAAAAATTCATCTTATTCGAAAATCGCTTATAAAAAGCATTACGACTACAATTTAAGGTTCGACATAAATAAACAACAGATACATCGTTTACTTCTTTTTTTGCTAACATTTCATAAATGGTCTTTTGTGCATATGTAAATTTTATTTGCATAACACCCTGGCCTTTCTTTCTATTATCGTCAAAGCGATTTACTTAAAAATCAGCTTACCAAAGCTTTTTATAAGAAACAAGCACTTAAATAAAAGTAGAACATTGCTATATTTTAAAAAAATTAAATAGCCCTTAACTTTAGCTCAATTTAAAATAACAAAAATTTTTTTGATTAATATAAAAAAATACCCTAGTGATTTAGAGTAATTCGTAATTATGAAATTTAATTATAAAAATCATTAATTACTTTATTTTTTCCTAATCACTAGGGTAATTTATTGTAAGATCATATGATCATAAACTCGATCTCCAATTGTCATTTCAGAAACGGTCTTAAAATTTAAATGATCGTACAATCTTTTTGCTCGAGTATTTTCTTTATCAACATTCAAACTAATTAACTTATATCCATGAGCTGCTGCAACTTTCGGAACAATACTTAACAAACTGGTCGCAATACCTTGGCCCCAAAACTTTGGATCAACCGCAAGCGAATCAATATACCATTCATTAACTAAGGCTTCATCATCGGTAAAAATAGTAAAATCTTTTGAAATACCTAATTGAGGTTGATACTTCTTAATTTCATCATGACTACCTGCTTCTTGATCCTCATAACTGTACATATCTAAGATTCCGATTGGTTTATCTCGGTTATCAGCTGCTACCCAAATATGCTTATAGCCAAAAGTAAATTTCGGGTCTCTAAAGCCAAGCTCCATTAACTGATAAAATTGTTCCTCAGGTATTTGCTTAATTGTTTCCAAATCCATTTCATCAAATATCTGATTTAAAATTGGAAAAACGTATTTAAAATCATCTAATTTTGCTTCTCTAATCATAGACATTGTCCAAAATGTTATACTCGATATTTTCTTCTAAGTTCGCGCTCTTGATCACGCTTTTTGATAGTTTCGCGCTTGTCGTATTGTTTCTTCCCTTGACCTACTCCAATTAGGACTTTGGCAAAACCATGTTTAAGATATACTTTTAAAGGAATAATAGTCATCCCTTGCTGGCTTTGAATACCAGCCAGACGTGCAATTTGTTTTTTGTGAAGTAACAGTCTTCTTTGGCGCAAAGGATCATGATTATAAATGTTTCCTTGCTTATACTCGCTTATATGAACATTTTCTAAATAAGCAGAGCCATTAATAATTTGAACATAACCATCACGCAAGTTAATTCTTCGGGCACGTACCGACTTTATTTCTGTCCCAGTTAAAGCAATCCCTGCTTCGAGAGTTTCCTTAATAAAATAATCATGACTAGCCTTTTTATTTTGGGCTATCACATTATCTTCTTTTTTTTGTTTCATCATAAACCCTTATTAACTCTTCTTTTTAAAAGAATTTTTTGCTTCACGACGCTTATGAATAGTAAATCTATTATTTTTACCACCAGAATTACGATTATTTCTATTTCTTGAATAGCTTCTCTCGAAATTGCGTCCTCGACGATTATTATGAGTCTTTGGTGCATTTGGATCATATATCTCAAAATCCAATTGATGTTGTTCAACATCTGCACGAATTAATTTAACTTTAATAGGCATTCCAACTTTAAATTCTTTATGAGAATTACGTCCAGTTAGAGTCATTGATTTTTCATTAAAGTTGTAATAATCATCGTTTAAGTTAGAGATATGAATTAAGCCTTCAACGGTATTAGGCAACTGAATAAACATACCAAAACTTGTAACGGATGATACTATTGCATCAAATACTTGGCCAACCTTATCAGCCATGTATTCTGTCATCTTAAGGTCATTTACACCACGTTCAGCATCAATTGAACGACGTTCTTGGCTTGAGGTTTGTTCAGCCACTTCAGGTAATTGGGATTTGAAATGATCCTGAATTTTTTCCTTCTTACCTTCATCAGCATAAGTATGAATCATACGGTGTACCATTAAATCTGAATAACGTCTAATTGGTGAGGTAAAGTGAGTATAATCTTTAGCAGCTAACCCAAAATGTCCTAAAGGATCTGGTGAATAGTGCGCTTGTTTCAAGCTACGAAGCATCATCATTTCCACTACTGCCTCTTCAGGTGTTCCTTCAGTCTTACTGATAATCTTTTGTAAATCTTTTGGACTAACATGGGCTGGATCAGCTGTTACGTGAAGTCCAAAAGCACTAACAAATTCAAAGAACGTCTTCATTTTTTCTTCATCAGGCGTTTCGTGAACACGGTATAAGAAAGGTACGTTCTTCTTGTAGTAATCTTGAGCTACGGTTTCATTTGCGATTAACATAAATGATTCAATCATTTTTTCAGCTGTGCCACGTTCACGAAGAATAATATCCACTGGTTTACCTTGAGCATCAACTTTAATCTTCGCTTCAGGTTCTTCAAAATCAATTGCTCCCCTTAAATGACGTTGCTTATATAATGCTTCATGCAATTTTGCCATTTCTTCAAGCATTGGTTTTAACTTGCGGTATTTTTCTTCCTTTGGATCTTCTTGATTTGGATCCAAAGTTTGATTTACCTTATTATAGGTTAAACGTCCATGTGACTTCATCACCGAAGGATGGATGCTATATTTAACTCGTTGTCCATCTGGTGTAATTTCCATATCACAAGAAAGTACTAAACGTTCTACTCCTTCATTTAAGGAACAAATACCATTTGATAGACGAAATGGTAACATCGGAATTACACGATCAACTAAATAGGTACTATTTCCTCGTTTGAATGCTTCTTGATCAAGTGGAGAATTTTCAGTTACATAATGGGAGACATCTGCAATGTGTACACCTAAATGATAATTTCCATTTGGTAATTTCCATAAAACTACGGCATCGTCAAAGTCCTTAGAATCATCCCCATCAATTGTTACTGCTGGTTGATCAGTAATATCAATACGTCCTTTTTTATCTGCATCAGTAACATGATCAGGAATGCTATTAGCTTGTTCCATCGCCTCAGTTGGCCATTCTATGCGAATTTCATTGTCGACAACAATTGACATAATATCCACACCAGGATCATTCTTATTACCAAGTGTTTTAATTGCAACTGCAGTCATTTCATCTGGATGATCTTCATTAGGGTAATCTTTTAAAGAAACTTGAACCATATCACCCATTTGTGGCTTTAAACCGGTATCCTCGATATTAATTTTAAATCGTTTAAGCTTACGATTTTCACTTGTTATATATCCAATATAACCGTATTTTGCTACTAAGTCATCACTATAGGGATGATATTCACCCACAAGATTTTCCACACCATGTGCTAAAATCTCATTGACTTTTCCTTCAGGGCCTTTTCCATTCCAAGGATTTGCGCCTGCAATGATAGTGACTTGAACTCTATCACCATCGATCGCATACCTAGTATTATGCTTATCTACAAATACATCCTCAGCTTTTTCATCATCTAATCTAACGAAGCCAAAACCTTTATCATTAGCCTTGAAGAGGCCTTCAACAATTATATTCTCTTGATTGAGCTGATATTTTCCTTTACCATTTGTAATAATTTTTTTCTCATGTTCTAAAAAAGTTAATGACTTTACAAGATCAGAAAACTCAAATTTATTATGTTTACTTAATTCTTTTTCTAATTGATCTACATCATATTGTTCTTGGGGATTATGGCGGAAAGTTTCATAAATTTCTGCTAATAATCGTTCATTTTGTGCCATATATATACCTCACATATTTATTCTAGGCCTAATAAAAAGACCTCCACAAATGTGGAGGCCGATTGTTTTACTTAGATGATAATGTCGCTAAAATAATCGCTAATACAAAGAAAATAACTAGTAATACACCAGTAATTCTTTCCATTAAAGCCTCAAAACCACGCTTTTTAGATTGGCCGCTAAATACAGCACCACCTGATAACGCATTTAAGGCATCTTGTTGTTTTTGTGGTTGCATCAACGTTGCAATAATAATTAAAATACTAACGATAATTATTAACGTCATGGTTAGGTTATACAAAGCGCTGCCTCCATTGCCTAAATTAACTACTATTAAAAGTTTACCATAAATCAAATACGATTGCTAAATAAAAAGGAGACTATTTAAAATAGTCTCCTTTTTATCAAATCATTTCAAGATTAGAATTGCTTGTGTAAGTTGTAGAAACTGTGGATACCTAAGTATTGACCAGTTGAGCCTAAAGCTTCTTCAATACGCATTAATTGGTTGTACTTAGCCATTCTATCAGTTCTTGACATTGAACCAGTCTTAATTTGACCAGCGTTAGTACCTACAACTAAGTCAGCAATTGAAGTATCTTCACTTTCACCTGAACGGTGAGAAACAATAGCAGTGTAGCTAGCTTGTTTTGCCATTTCAATGGCATCAAATGTTTCAGTTAAAGTACCAATTTGGTTAACTTTAATTAAGATAGCGTTAGCAACGCCCATTTGAATACCCTTCTTCAAGTAGTTGGTATTTGTTACAAATAAGTCATCACCAACAATTTGAATCTTCTTACCTAAACGGTCAGTAAAAGTCTTCCAACCTTCCCAATCGTTTTCGTCCAATGGATCTTCAACAGAAATAATTGGGTACTTGTCAACCCAGTCTTCGATTAATGAAGTCCATTCTTCTGCTGAGTAATCACGTCCATCAGCAATAGTTACATACTTCTTAGTTTCTTTGTTGTAAAATTCAGAAGCAGCACAGTCGAAGGCAATAGAAATATCTTCACCTGGTTTATAACCAGCACGTTGAATTGCTTCTACCAATAATTCAAATGGTTCTTCGTTATTTGCTAAGTTTGGTGCAAAACCACCTTCATCACCAACAGCAGTTGATTCGCCACGTTCTTTAAGAATACTCTTCAAAGTGTGGAAAGTTTCTGCACCCATACGTACAGCTTCATGTAATGATTTTGCACCAACAGGCATAATCATAAATTCTTGAATATCAACATTGTTATCAGCGTGTTTACCACCATTAAGAACATTCATCATTGGGGTTGGTAAAACGTGACCATTAGGTCCGCCTAAGTATTCATATAATGGGAGACCTAATTCATCAGCAGCAGCACGTGCAGCAGCTAAAGAAACAGATAAAATAGCGTTAGCACCTAGACGACCCTTGTTAGGAGTACCATCTAAATCAATCATAGTTTGATCAATAAGACGTTGATCAGTTACATCTAAACCAATTACAGCCTTTGCAATTTCGCCATTAACGTTTTCAACAGCAGTTAATACACCATTACCATCAAAACGTGACTTATCACCATCACGTAATTCAACGGCTTCATGTTCACCAGTTGAAGCACCTGATGGAACAATAGCGCGGCCAAAGCCACCTAATTCAGTATAAACTTCAGCTTCAACAGTTGGGTTACCACGTGAATCAAGAACTTCACGTGCGTGAATATCAGTAATTACAGACATAAAAATTCTCCTTTAAATTCTGTTTAAATAAATTGTTTATTAATCTTGGTAGTTAACTAATTCTAAGTAAGATTCTGGATCTAATGAAGCACCACCAACTAAACCACCATCAATATCAGGTTTAGCCATTAATTCCTTAATATTAGCAGGTTTTACAGAACCACCGTATTGGATACGAACATTTTCAGCAGTTTCTTCATTGTAAAGATCCTTAACAGTTTCACGAATGGTCTTGCACATTTCTTCAGCTTGATCAGCAGAAGCGGTTTTACCAGTACCGATTGCCCAGATTGGTTCATAGGCAATAACAACTTTTGATACTTGTTCTGCAGTTAAACCATCAAGTGCAGCCTTAATTTGACTAACTACCCATTCTTCTTGCTTATTAGCTTCACGAGTTTCAAGAGATTCACCACAACAAATAATTGGGGTTACGCCATTAGCAAATAAAGCCTTAGCTTTCTTGTTAATATCTTCATCAGTTTCGTGGAAGTAGCCTCTTCTTTCTGAGTGGCCAATAATACAATAATCAATACCCATTTCGTTCAATACTTTAGGTGAAGTTTCACCAGTAAAAGCACCTTCAACTTCAAAATAAGCATTTTCTGCACCAGTATGTAAGTTAGTACCCTTAGCATTTTCTGCTAAAACATAAAGGTCAACTGCAGGTGCAGCAATGACAGATTCAACTTTAGATGGATCTGGTAATTTACCTTTAACTGCCTTAACAAATTCAGCAGTTTGTTCCGGGTTCATATGTAATTTCCAGTTACCAGCAATAATTGGTGTACGCATAATAAATATTCCTCCTATGAATTACTTATCTGAAACGCAAGCGATACCAGGTAATTCCTTACCTTCAAGATAGTTAAGTGAAGCACCACCACCAGTAGAAATGTGGCTAATCTTTGGAGCAATACCTAATTGCTTAGCAGCTGCAGTTGAGTCACCACCACCAATAATAGTTACAGCATCCTTCAATTCAGCTAAAGCACGACCTACTTCTAAAGTACCTTCAGCATAGTTTGGCATTTCAAATGCACCCATAGGTCCATTCCAAACAACAGTCTTAGCATCCTTAAGAATATCCTTAAATTTAGCAACAGTCTTAGGACCAATATCTAAGCCCATCATGTTATCAGGAATATCATCGCCAACAACTTCGTGAGGAGCATCATTTGAAAATTCAGTTGCAGCAACGTTATCTACAGGTAAAACAATCTTGTCGCCAGCCTTTTCAAGTAATTCCTTGGCAAGATCTAATTTATCTTCTTCAAATAATGATTTACCAATCTTGTGGCCTTGTGCTGCTAAGAAAGTATAAGCCATACCACCACCAATTAAAATGTGATCTGACTTAGGAATTAAGTTTTCAATAACACCAATCTTATCAGAAACCTTAGCCCCACCCAAAATGGTTACAAATGGGTGAACAGGGTTTTCAACAGCATCACCTAAGAATTGAATTTCTTTTTCAAGTAAGTAACCAGCGGCAGCAGGCTTACCAGCTTTCTTCATAGCTTCAGCAATACCTACATTAGATGCGTGACTTCTGTGTGCAGTACCAAAAGCATCGTTAACAAAGATGTCACCTAAACTTGCCCAGTATTCGCCAAGTTTTGGATCATTCTTAGATTCACGTTTACCAAAGTCATTATCGATATCTTGGAATCTAGTGTTTTCAAGAACAACTACATCTCCATCTTTCATATTATCGATAGTTTCTTCTACTTCTTTACCTTCATTTTCAGGAACAAAGGTTACAGGCTTATTTAATAATTCACTTAAACGTTCTGCAACTGGCTTTAATGATAATTCCTTCTTATCTGCATCACTCTTTACACGACCCAAGTGACTTAATAAGATAGCCTTTCCACCATTATCAATGATGTACTTAATAGTTGGCAAAGCAGCAACAATACGGTTATCATCACCAATAACACCATCTTTAATAGGAACATTAAAGTCTACACGAACAAGAACTTTTTTGCCCTTAAGTTCATTTTTAAGATCAGAAACAATTAATTTAGCCATTGAATTAGCCTCCATGTTTTCATTTTTCTAAAAAAGGCGGAGGAAGAACTCTCCCTCCGCCTTCTCTTTGCTTATCTAATAGTCAAATAATATCTAAATATTACAGATTAAAGAGTAGCAAACTTCAATAAAGTACGAACCATTTGGCAAGTGAATGAGTATTCATTGTCGTACCAAGCAACAGTCTTAACTAATTGCTTGTCACCTGCAGTAGTAACCATAGTTTGAGTTGGGTCAAAGATTGAACCAGCAGTCATACCTAAAACATCAGTTGAAACGATGTTGTGGTCGTTGTATGCAAATGAAGGACTTTCGTACTTCTTCATAGCTTCATTAACTTCGTCAGCAGTTACGCTCTTGCCTAAAATAGTAACTAATTCAGTAACTGAACCATCTGGAACTGGAACACGTTGTGCGTGACCATTCAACTTGCCGTTCAATTCTGGGATAACAAGACCAATAGCCTTTGCAGCACCAGTTGAGTGAGGAATAATGTTGATTGCAGCAGCACGTGCAGAACGTAAGTTACCACCACGTACAGGACCATCCAAAAGCATTTGGGTTGAAGTGTAAGCGTGAATAGTAGTCATAGTACCAACTTCAATGCCGAATTCATTTTGTAAAGCATTAACCATTGGAGCTAATGAGTTAGTAGTACATGAACCAGCTGAAACGATCTTGTCATCTGGAGTTAAAGTATCTTGGTTAACACCGTAAACAATAGTCTTAAGATCGTTACCTGCAGGAGCAGAAATTAAAACTCTCTTTGCACCAGCTTTAAGGTGAGCTTCTGACTTAGCCTTGCTAGTGTAGAAACCAGTACATTCAAGAACGAAGTCAACACCATCGTTCTTAACCCATGGAATGTTTTGTGCTTGTGGTTCTGCGTAAACACGGTATTCTTTACCATCAACTACGATAGCGTCATCAGTAGATGAAACTTCGTGGTCAAAAGTACCATGAGTTGAGTCGTACTTAAGTAAGTGTGCTAAAAGTGAAGGAGTAGTTAAGTCGTTAATTGCAACAACTTCGATATCCTTAGACTTTTCGCCTAAATCCATAATACGACGGAATGCTAAACGTCCGATACGGCCGAAACCGTTAATACCAATTTTAACTGTCATATCCAATATTCCTCCTTAGGAATCTATGTAACAATTTATTTTAAACAGGAATTACTTCCCCTTTAAAACCATATTTGAAGCTCCCTCATCCGTGATAAGCCACGTCTGTTTAGGAGCATGATGCATGTAAGCTTCAATTGCAGCTGCTTTTTTAGCTCCTGCTGCAATTGCAAATACATGAGGTATTTTACCTAAATCTTCAAGTTGTAATCCAACTCTTGGGACTTGGTCAATCAGTCTTCCCTGCTGGTCAAAGAAATACCCAAAACTTTCGGCCACAGCACCCTTCTCTCGAAGTTTGGAACGAGTAATCACATCTAAATTACGCCTTTTGGCCATTTCATCTGCTAAACCAATTCCATGAATGACTGCATCACTATTATATATGTTTGAAATCGCATTCGCAATACCGGCATCTTTAATTAAAATATCCAATGCTTCCGCAGGTATATTCTCTGGTAAATACAATCCCTGATGTCTACCTCCAGTTTTAGAGGCCATCACTTGAGCAATTGTATTACTTTGAATTTCGACACTTTCGCCTAATGCTCCTCGTCCAGCAACAAAAAGCAAATCACGATAACGACTCAATTTTGTTGAAAGATGACTAGCTGCCTTTGAAATTGTTGCTCCGCCCAAAACAGTAATGATATTTTTTCCTAAAGGAAGTAACAAGTCTAAAGCAGATTCAAGTTGTTGACTTAATTGCTCAAAAACACGTTCTTGTCGATCACTGTTACCTGGCACCACTATCACTCGTTCAATTCCCAATTTATTTGCAAGATCTTTTTCTAAATTACTTGCATTAAAAATTCGGTCAATAAACGGGGCAGCTTCTTTCAAAACATGATTTCCCTTTTCGGTTAAAATCATTCCATATTTTTTAACCTCTATTAGGCCTAAGCTTTTCAAAAGATCAGTTTCTGTACGGATATTTCGTTCGCTTAGTCCTAACTTCTCCGCTATTACCCTTCGCCCCACAGGGGCAAATAAAGAAATTTGCTCAAGAACGAGAAATCTTTGTCGAACTATTTTAAGAATATCCGGAGCCAAATCTTGCAACAAGGTTAAGTCCGTGTCCATATTTGCTCCTTCTAATGGGTCAAATTGTGTCCCACGTTGTGACACTTTGTGACCCACAAACTTTAAAAATATTAGAGAAATTCAAAAACTTTCGTTTTTTCATTTCCCTTTCGACACCCATAGTATAACAATATAAAATTTAGATTTCAACCTTTAATAAAACGATTTCATATTATCATAACTAATTGTTAAAAATATGTCCCCCCTCAGAGTCGAACTGAGATCTTAAGAACCGGAATCTTACGTGCGATCCATTACACTAAGGGGACGAATATCTTAATAATATTGTAGCAGAAAAAAGAAATACGTAACAAGAATAAATATATCAATCAATCCTTTTATTCTTATCCAATTATTAGTTTAATTTCGATATAATTTACTTGGGTTAGTATTTATATCGAAGAAAGGTAATTTAAATGGAAGCTGAACTAAAACAAAATCAGGCTAAAAAAATGCTTTGGCCTACATTAGCCATGATGGCTTTCTCCACCGTATGGGGTTTTGGAAATATTATTAATGGCTATGGTTACTTTGATGGAACTCATGTCATCTTTAGCTGGATTATAATGTTTGCCTTGTACTTTGTTCCTTATGCTTTAATGGTTGGGGAACTGGGATCAACTTTTAAAAAAGCTGAAGGTGGAGTCTCTTCATGGGTCAATGCAACAATGGGACCTCGTTGGGCTTATTATGCCGGCTGGACCTACTGGGCTGTTCATATCGTATATATCTCAAGTAAAGGAACTGGTGGACTAAGAGCTATGGCTTGGGGTATTTGGGGATCAATTGATAAATTTGATGCTACACCAACGCTTTGGATCCAATTAGCTACTTTAGCAATTTTCCTTTTCTTTTGTTGGTTTGCCAGTCGCGGAATTTCATTCCTAAAAACTTTAGCTACAATTGCTGGGACATCAATGTTTATTATGTCAATTTTATTTATCATCATGATGTTTGCAGCACCTACAATTAATCCTAATAGTAATTTTCAAACCATTTCTTGGAATTGGAAGAATTTCTTACCTAACTTTAATATCAGTTATTTCACTTCACTTTCTATTTTAATTTTCTCAGTTGGAGGCTGTGAAAAAATTTCACCTTACGTATTTAAAGTTAAAGATCCAGCTAAGAACTTTCCTAAGTCAATGATCCTACTAGCCATTATGGTTATAATTTCAGCGATTTTAGGTACTTTTGCCTTAGCGATGATGTTTGATCCAAGAAAGGTATCTGGCAGCAGCGCTGATCTAGCAAATTACATTTCTAATGGGCCATATTGGGCTTTCCAAAACTTGGGTACTTACTATCATGCAGGTAATCTTTTCCTCTATCTTTATGCTTGGTGTAATGTAATTGGTCAATTTTCAACTTTAGTTATTTCTATTGATGCACCTTTACGAATGCTTTTAGGTAGTAAAGAGGCTCATGATTTTATTCCATCAAGTCTATTAAAGAAAAATCGTCACGGTGCTTACATTAATGGGATTTGGATGATAGTCATTCTTTCGGGAGGATTAACGTTAATTCAAGCTGTTGTTCCAGACGCTACTCAAGTTATGGAGCAGCTAGTCAAATTGAATTCTACAACTATGCCGCTCCGCTACTTATGGGTGTTTGCAGCCTATATTGCTTTGCGCAATGATCGAAATAAGTTTAATTCCGAATACCAAATGACAAAAAATCAATGGTTAGCCAAATTAAGTGGTTACTGGTGTTTCTTCTTAACAGCAGCTTGCTGTATAGTTGGTATTTATTCACCAGATCCCTTCACTTTATTTTTAAATATTTTAACGCCAATTATTTTGCTTGCCTTGGGTTTAATCTTACCTCTGATTAAAAAGAGACAAGATAAAAAATTAATCTAATTAATTCTAACCAACTTGTAATACCAGACAGATATCTGTCTGGTATTTTTGTGTAAATTATTGTAGAAAACATTTGAAAATTTTCAGTTCCAATAGTTGACCTTAAAACGATTATGTGCTTTAATTAGCACAGTACATGTTAGAGTGCTAATTTTTATACAATTTAGGAGGTATTTTATATGCTTGTACCTACAGTTGTCGAACAAACTGCGCGTGGTGAACGTGCTTACGACATTTATTCAAGACTTTTAAAAGATAGAATTATTATGTTGAGTGGCGAAATTAATGATCAAATGGCAAATTCTATCATTGCTCAACTTTTATTCTTAGATGCACAAGATAATACTAAAGACATTTCTTTATACATTAACTCCCCTGGTGGTGTAATTACTTCTGGCCTTGCAATTATGGATACTATGAACTTTATTAAGTCAGATGTATCAACTATTGCAATCGGAATGGCTGCTTCAATGGCATCTATTCTTTTAACTGCTGGAACCAAGGGCAAACGTTTTGCCTTACCAAACTCAACTGTTTTAATTCACCAACCATTAGGTGGTGCTCAAGGTCAACAAACCGATATTCAAATCGCAGCTGAAGAAATCTTAAAGAGTCGTAAGAAATTAAATCAAATCTTACATGAAACTACTGGTCAACCATTAGATAAGATTCTTAAAGACACAGAACGTGATAACTACCTTACTGCTGAAGAAGCTAAAGATTATGGTTTGATTGACGACATCTTAGTTAATAAAGAAAAATAATTTTTCAAATCAAAAGAGGATTCGCAATAGCGAATCCTCTTTTTTATTCTTTAACATTTTCAGCTTCCAATTTAGCAGCAATTTCTTTAATTTTTTGAAAGCGATGATTTACCCCTGACTTAGAGATTGGTCCTCCTGGAAGTTGTTGTGCAACCTCTTTTAATGAAAGCTCAGCGTGATCTAAGCGAAAACGTGCTAATGTTGCTAATTTTTCGGGCAAATTATCTAAACCCATTTCTTTATCAATGAGCTGAATTTGCTCAACTTGCTGAGCAGCTGCTTTAGCGACTTTTTTTAAATTTGCGGTATCACAATTTACCAATCTATTTACTGAATTACGCATGTCTCGCATAATTCTTAAATCTTCAAAAGCAAGCATAGCATTTACTGCTCCAACCACATGAAGAAAGTCACCGATCTTTTCTGCTTCTTTAAGGTAAACAATGTAACCACTTCGACGCTTAGTTTTACGCGCATTTAGATAAAAATACTTATTCATTAACGTAACAAGATCGGTATTATGATTTTCATATAAGGAATAGATTTCTAAATGATAGCGACTTGTCTCGGGATTATTAACGCTACCGCCGGCTAAAAAAGCACCTCTTAGATAAGACATAGCACGTTGTTCTGAATTCAGTATGTATTCCGGAATACCAGTAACTAACCCTAATTGATCATTGATTACATCTAAATCAGTTAGAATTTCCTTAACACTTTGTTGCAATCTCACCAAGTACTGATAATTTTTCTTTAATTTCATCTTCTTAGAAACAATCAGTAATGGTTCAATTCCATACGCCGTTTTTATCAAAGAAAATATTCTTCTTGCAATTGCTGGATTTTCGGTCACAATATCCAAACTAAAATGATGCTGGTGTAAACTCAAAGTCCCATTCATTCTTAAGAATGCAGCGAGTTCAGCCTTTGCATGTTCAGGATGAACGGGTAGACTAGTTAACTCTTTTTTCACATCACTGGCATAAGAACTCATCTTTCCTCCTGCTGTCTACGACAAAAGGCGTCGAAAGCCAAATTTAAAATCTCGTCGACTACTTTCTCTCCATCATGAAAAACTAATCCACTATGTTGATCAATAAAATCTGCCGTAATTACTCGACAATTTTGTTTTCTTAAACCTTCAAAATCATTTCTAACTGGTTCCAAATATTCATCATAGTCATTGGGGTTAAACTTCGACATATCAATTTTGGCACCATTAACAAGAACCGTATCAATATAATTACCACCTAAATGCTTATTCAGTACTCTTACATGATCAGCAACAGTGAAATGATCAGTTTCTCCTTTTTGAGTCATAATATTGCAAATATAAATAACTTCTGCCTTTGTTTGTCGTACTGCTTCTCCTAAATTTTTAATTACTAAATTAGGTAAGATAGAAGTAAATAAACTTCCTGGGCCTAAAACAACTGCATCTGCTTGCATAATTGCTGCTAAGACTGGTAAAACAGCTTTTGGTTCATCTTCCGAATTAGTATTCGTTACCCATATCCTTTTGATTCTTTTATCTTGAGCCGTAATTTCTGTTTCGCCTGCCTCCGTTGTCCCATCTACAAATTCAGCATTTAAAGTCAATGGCTCATTTGAAGCAGGATAAATTCTGCCATCTACATGCATCATTTTGGAAAGAGATTGTACTGCATCAAAAATATTTCCTTGCATTTCATTTAAGGCAGCAATAATCAAATTACCAATTGCATGCCCTGCAAAAAATGAATCTGATGAATCAAACCGATATTGAAAAACCTCTTTTTCCTTTTCTGGAATATCAGATAAAGATACTAAAACATTTCTGATATCTCCAGGAGGAACCACATTAATATAATCACGAATTGTTCCTGAAGAACCACCATCATCGGCTACTGTAACAATAGCAGTAATATCTGCATTTTGCTCTTTTAAGGCATTCAGAATAACTGGTAACCCAGTTCCACCACCAATAACTACAATTTTTGGCCGTCTTCCTTTTATGACACGAACTATTCGATTTTCTCCATATGCCATAAAACTCTCCTTTATTGTTTTATATAACGACTAATTTCTCTATGAGATATGTCTACGGGATTATTCGGATATTTTTCAGCTAGATCAACTGCCAATTGACGAGCAATGGAAACACTGCGATGTTGTCCACCTGTACAGCCAATTGCTATTGTTAATCTTTCCTTCCCCTCTTCAATGTACCCTGGAATTGCAGTTTCTAACATTTCCAAGAATTTTTGATAAAACTCTTTAGTTTCCTTCTTCTCCATTACATAATCGAAAACTCTTCTATCAAGACCTGTAAATGGTTTTAGTTGAGGAATATAAAATGGATTTGGCAAAAACCTGACATCCATCACAATATCCGCATCAATCGGAATTCCATACTTGAAGCCAAAACTCATTACTTCAATTGAAAAAGTATGAGTATCACTATCACTAAAAGTTTTAATTAATTTTTCTTTCAGCTGTTTTTTTGAAAGATTAGAAGTATCAATAATGTAATTAGAAACATTTTTTACACGATCTAAAACTTCTCTTTCTTTTTGAATTCCGTCCAATAATCTTCCCTTTTGTGCTAAAGGCGGGAGACGACGAGTTTCCTTATACCTTGATACCAGAGCATCATCAGAAGCATCTAAAAATACCAAGGTAGATTGAATATTTTGGCTGTCTTCAAGCGAATTTATTTCATCAACTAAATCTTTATAGAAGCTTCGAACTCTTAAGTCAATAACAACTGCAACTTTACTAAATTCATCCGAACTATAAATTAGATCCCAAAAATTGCCAAGAAGTTCAGGAGGTAAATTATCTACTACAAAATACCCCATATCTTCTAAAGACTTAATTGCTACAGTTTTTCCTGCTCCACTCATTCCAGTTACAATCAGTAACTGTTTTTTATTCTTAGCCATTGCGTTGCCTCCTTGACATAAATTATAACATACCGGGCGTTTCATTTTTATATAAACAAAAAAGCTTTGAACTATCATAAGTTCAAAACTTTTTAAAAGTATTAACGATGCATCCAAGATACCATTAATTCATTGAAACCAAAGACTAAAAGCCAGAATGCAACTAGATATACCATAGTTAATGCTGCCAAGGTAGGATTAAATAGCAAGACAATCGCAATAATTAAACTAATAATGCTCAAGATCAAACTAAAAATAAAGTATCCTGTTGAAAAAGCTCTTAAGTGAGCAGAGAAAATGATCCCAATAATTGAGTCAGCTAAGAACCAAATAGCAAATAATAATGCTAAAGTTAAACCGCCAATTACATTAGCACACAAGAACAGAATCCCGATTACAATGTCAATCACAGCCGAAAGAATTGTTACCCAACTCATACTGAAAATATCTCTAAATTTTGCATAAGCATAAATCCACAAAATACCTTGTAAAATTGAGATAATCCCAAACAAGTAAACAAAAGTTCTAAAGCTGCGGTCAGGATAAGACATCACTAAAATACCGGCAATAATTAAAAGAACACCACCAACAAAGGCACCCCAGTCAAAGCCACGGTGTTTATCAGAACTAGAAAAATTATTCATAATTTATATTTCCTCCCTAGAAATAATTCTACTAAAAAAGTGTTATTTTTTGCAAGCGTTCTTAGTTAATATAGTATCTCTTTCAAGTACTGGCTTTAAGTATTGTCCAGTATAGCTTTCTTTTACTTCTGCTACTTCTTCAGGAGTTCCAGTAGCCACTACTTGACCGCCGCCTTCTCCTCCTTCAGGACCTAGGTCAATTAACCAATCTGCATTCTTAATCACATCAAGATTGTGTTCAATTACTAGGACTGTATTTCCATCATCTACTAAACGCTGCAATACTTCTAAAAGACGCTTAATATCATCAGTATGTAATCCCGTTGTTGGCTCATCAAGAATATAAAAATTCTTACCTGTTGATAATTTTTGCAATTCTGATGCTAACTTCATCCGTTGTGCCTCGCCACCAGATAAGGTAGTAGCTGATTGCCCTAGTTTCACATAACCTAAACCAACATCAACAATAGTTTGTAGTTTACGATGAATCTTAGGAATATTTTCGAAGAATTTAGTTGCTTCATTAATAGTCATGTCTAAAACTTGAGCAATATTTTTTCCACGATAAGTAACTTCTAAAGTTTCAGAATTATATCTACTACCGTGACAAACCTCACATGGAACATAAACATCAGGTAAAAAGTTCATTTCAATCTTAATAATTCCATCCCCATGACAAGCTTCACAGCGTCCACCTTTAACATTAAATGAAAATCTAGCCTTAGTATAACCACGCATTTTGGCTTCATTTGTTTGTGCAAAAAGCGTACGAATATCATCAAAGACAGAAGTATAAGTAGCCGGATTTGATCTAGGAGTTCTACCAATTGGACTTTGATCGATATCAATAATCTTTTCGATACTTTTATAGCCTGTAATTGATTTATATTTACCCGGTTTAGCTGAATTATTATTTAACTTCTGTGCCAAAGCTCGTTTTAGAATCATATTTACTAAAGTAGATTTTCCGGATCCGGATACACCAGTAACTACAGTAAATTTACCAAGAGGAAAATCAACATTAATATCTTTTAAATTATTTTCTGCAGCGCCTTTAACACTAATTTTTTTACCCGAGCCCTTTCTTCGCTTTAAAGGTACTGGAATAAATTTTTTACCAGAGAGATATTGGCCAGTCAAGGAATTAGGATTTTTCATAATTTCTTCTGGCGTACCAGCGGCCATTACCTTACCTCCATAAACTCCTGCACCTGGACCGATATCTAGGACATAGTCTGCTTGACGCATTGTTTCATCATCATGTTCAACCACAATTAAAGAATTGCCCAAATCTCGCATTTTCTTTAAAGACGAAATTAAGCGATCATTATCACGTTGATGAAGTCCAATTGAAGGTTCATCAAGAATATACATAACTCCTGATAAATTTGACCCAATTTGAGTTGCTAAACGAATTCGTTGTGCTTCTCCACCAGATAAAGTACCAGCAGAACGTGATAAAGTTAGATAGTCTAATCCAACATTACTTAAAAAAGTTAAGCGATCTTCCACTTCTTTTAGAATTGGCTTTGCAATTACAGCTTCTTGTTCACTTAAATCAACATTTTTAAAGAATTCTATTTCCTTTTCAATTGGTAAATCAGATGCAGCTGCAATATCTGTGCCATTAACCTTTACCGCTAATGCCTTCTCATTTAATCTTTTACCTTGGCAGGTTGTACAAGTTAGCTCAGTTAAGTACTTACTCATCGAATCTCTCATAAAGCTGGACATTGGATGATTGTAACGACGATCTACATTATTCATTACGCCTTCAAAAGCTTGGGTAGTATCATTTACACCAAAATCACCATTTAAATGGAATTTTATCTTTTTAGTTGAACCATGAAGTACAAGATCACGCTGACGCTTAGTTAATTTATTAAAAGGTTTATCCATTGGAATTTTTAGAGCTTCACAAGCTTGTTCGAGCATTTGAGTATAATATTTTGAATTTTTCCAAGGAGCCAGTGCACCTTCTGCCAAAGTTAAACTTTTATCAGGTACCACCAAATCCTCATCAACTGCAAGTTTCATGCCCAAACCATCGCAATCAGGACAAGCCCCAAAAGGAGCATTGAAAGAGAATAAACGCGGCTCTAATTCTCCAACCGTAAAACCACAAACAGGACAAGCATATTCTTCAGAGAAATTCATTTTTTCTCCACCAATTACATCTACGTCCATATAACCATCTGATAAACGAAGAGCAGCTTCAATAGAATCAAAAAGACGAGTCCGAATACTATCTTTGACAATCAAACGATCTACTACAATATCAATTGAATGACGCTTATTTTTTTCTAATTGAATGTCTTCGCTAATGTCATGCATTTCACCATCAACAATTACCCGAACATAACCAGCTCTTTGAATTCGTTTAAAAACCTCTTTGTGCTCGCCTTTCTTATCACGAATTATTGGTGATAAAATTTGAATCTTCGTTCTTTCTGGTAAGGCCATAATCCGATCAGCCATTTGATCTACTGTTTGGCTTTCAATTAAGGTGCCATCATTTGGACAAACGGGATGGCCTACACGGGCCCAAAGCAAACGCAAATAATCATTAATCTCAGTTACTGTGCCCACGGTTGAACGGGGATTATGAGATGTAGTCTTTTGATCAATTGAAATTGCTGGATTCAAACCATCGATTGAGTCAACATCCGCTTTATCCATTTGACCCAAGAATTGACGTGCATAGCTAGAAAGAGACTCAACATAGCGGCGTCTACCTTCTGCATATAAAGTATCAAAAGCTAGTGAACTTTTACCCGAGCCCGATAAACCAGTAATTACCACTAGTTTATCTTTCGGTATAGTTACATCAATATCCTTTAAATTATGCTCACGTGCACCATGAACTACGATTTTATCATTTGCCACTTAAACTACCTCCCTTTTTAGTTTTCTTAGTATGTATTTGACTTTGTAAATCTTGAATTGCATCACGTAAGTTAGCTGCTTCTTCAAAATCAAGTTTCTTGGCAGCATTTTTCATCTGATCAGTCAAAGTATTAATCATAGCCTTCTTTTGTTTGACTGTTAATTCATCAAAGTTAAGGTCACTAAAGCTTTCAGTTTGTTCTTCACTATCATCTACTGCTTTAGTTGCAGAGATTACGTCCCTAATTGGCTTAACAATAGTCTTTGGTGTAATACCATGTTCCTTGTTAAATTGTTCTTGTAACCGCCGACGACGATTTGTTTCATCAATTGCTACCCGCATTGAATCAGTAATGGTATCAGCATACATGATTACTTCCCCATGGGCATTACGCGCTGCTCGACCAGTAATCTGAATTAATGGTCTGGTTGAACGTAAAAAGCCTTCCTTATCGGCATCCAGAATAGCTACTAAAGATACTTCCGGAACATCAATACCTTCTCTTAAAAGGTTAATACCCACTAAGACGTCAAACTTACCTAAACGCAGATCTCTAATAATTTGTAATCTTTCTAAAGTTTTAATATCAGAGTGAAGATAACGTACTTTAATCCCCAAATCCTTTAAGTAATCAGTCAAATCTTCAGACATTTTCTTGGTTAAAGTAGTTACAAAAACACGCTCATTTTTTTCAATTCGCTTGTTGATTTCTCCAACTAAATCATCTATTTGCCCATTAATTGGACGTACTTGAATTTTTGGATCTAATAATCCGGTTGGTCGAATAATTTGTTCTACTACACTATCCGTATGATGCAGTTCATAATCTCCCGGAGTAGCAGAAACATACATTATTTGATTAACGTGTTTTTCAAATTCTTCTAATTTTAAGGGACGATTATCCAAAGCTGATGGTAATCTAAAGCCATAATCAATTAACGTTTCTTTACGTTTACGGTCACCATTATACATAGCCTTTAATTCTGGCATTGTTGCATGTGATTCATCAACCAAAATTAAAAAATCATCTGGGAAGAAATCTAATAACGTATAAGGTGGTTGACCTGGTTTACGTCCATCCATATGACGTGAATAGTTTTCAATTCCGTTCGTATAACCAACTTCACTCATCATTTCCATATCATAAGTCGTACGTTGCTTAATACGCTGTGCTTCTAGAAGCTTACCCTCACCTTCAAATTTCTTAACTTGAATATTTAGTTCATCTTTAATAGAGCCTAGTGCACGGGCCATATTTTCTTCATTAGTCATAAAGTGAGTTGCTGGGAAAAGGGAAACTTGCTCTCTTTCCCCAATTACTTCGCCGGTTAAAGAATCTACTTCTACAATGCGATCAATTTCATCCCCAAAAAATTCAACTCGATAAGCATGTTCAGAATTACCAGCTGGGAAAATTTCAACTACATCCCCACGCACTCTAAAACGTCCACGTTGAAAATCGATATCATTACGATCATATTGAATATTAACTAAATCGCGCAATAAGGTATCACGACCATATTCTTGACCTTCCCGCAATGAAATCACGCTACGGGCATATTCTCGTGGATCACCCAAACCAAAGATACTAGAAACTGAGGCAACTACAATAACATCATTTCTTTCCATTAAGGCAGAAGTTGCTGCATGCCGTAATTGATCAATTTCATCGTTAATCGAGGAATCTTTTTCAATATAAGTATCGGAACTTGGTACATAAGCTTCCGGTTGATAATAATCATAGTAAGAAACAAAATATTCTACCGCATTCTTAGGGAAAAATTCCTTAAACTCACTGTATAATTGTCCTACCAAAGTCTTATTATGAGAAAGAACCAAAGTAGGTTTATTCAAGTTTGCAATTACATTTGCCATAGTAAAAGTTTTACCAGTTCCAGTGGCCCCTTGTAGAATTTGTTCTTTTTTGCCATTTTGAAAACCAGTTGTAAGTTTATTAATTGCTTGAGCCTGGTCTCCTGCTGGTTGATATTTGGAGACAAGTTCAAATTTTCTATCTTTTTGTCGTCTAATCATAACTTCGTCCTCCGCAAAAAAAGTTGGACCTGGGTCCAACTTTTCATTTTGTATACTTATTTTACTACAGCGAACGTATTTTCGCATTATATTTGATTAATTCTTAAGTAATTCACCTAAAGCATTTTGATAGTCTTGGGCAGCTTTTTCTGCTTCTTCAACTGTAGGCTTATTTACACCTACATAAGCCTTGATAACAGGTTCAGTTCCTGATGGTCGAAGAGCTACCCAAGTATCATCTTCTAAGTAATACTTCAAAACATTAGAAACAGGAAAACCTGTTAATTCCTTTTCACCATTACTATCAATTGATTTTTGAGTTTCAAAATCTTCAATCTTAACTACTTTAGTACCATTAATTTCATTAAGATGCTTATTACGTAATTTTTCCATTAAAGCAGCCATCTTCTTTTGACCACCAATTCCTGGCATTTCAATTGCATGAGTGATTTCATAAGAAACCCCATACTTTTGCCAAATTTCTTGAAGTCCATCAAAAACGGTCATACCTTTTGATGCATAGTAACTAGCTACTTCACCAAACATTAAAGCACCTTGCATCGCATCCTTATCACGAGCAAATGGTTTAAATAAATAACCATAACTTTCTTCAAAGCCCATGAGGAATTTACCGTCTTTTTCTTTATTCATACGGTCAACTTCTTCACCGATATATTTAAAACCAGTTAACACATGCTTAGTACGAATACCAAAATCCTTGGCAATCTTGAATGGTAATGCACTGGAAACAATTGAAGTGACTAATTCATAATCAGAAGTTAATGTACCATTTTCCTTCATATGTTCTAACAAGTAATATGCCATCAAAGTAGCAATTTGATTACCAGTAAGAACTTGGAAATCACCATCTGACTTTCTAACTGCTGCCCCCATACGATCAGCATCTGGGTCTGTTGCAATAATTACGTTTGCATCTACTTCATTAGCTAACTTAAAGCCAGGTTCGAATACATCACGATATTCTGGATTTGGTTTAATTGTAGTCGGAAATTCAGGATCAATAATTGATTGACTAGGTACAGGAATGACATTATCAAATCCGCCCTGTCTAAATGCTCGATCATAAAGCATTTTTCCTGTTCCATGTAATGGAGTGTAAATAATTTTTAGCTTATTAGCATTATTTTTAACCATTTCAGGATCAAAAGTTACTTCTTTGAGGTGAGCTAGATAAGCTTCATCAACATCTTCACCTATTAATTGTAAAGTATTATTTGCACGCAATTTTTCAACTGGAGCAGCTTCAACATCAAAAATATTACTTACTTTTTGGGCATAAGCAAACAAACGGTCAGCATTTTCAGGAGCCATTTGCGCACCATCTTCACCATAAACCTTATAACCATTATATTGCTTAGCATTATGTGAAGCAGTAATATTAATCCCTGCAAAAGTATGTAAATAACGAACAGCAAATGAGAGTTCAGGAGTTGGTCTCAAATCATCAAAGAGATAAACTTTAATTCCATGTGCTCCCAAAATTTGGGCAGCATGTTGAGCAAATTCACGTGAATGGTAGCGCGAATCAAAAGAAATAGCTACTCCACGCTTCTTAGCTTCTTCACCATTTTCATCAATTAAACGAGCTAAACCTTCAGTAACTTTACCAATAGTAAATAAATTAATTCTATTAGTACCTGGTTCAAGTTTTCCTCTCATACCAGCAGTACCAAAATTAATATCTTGGCCAAAAGCATCTTCAATCCAATTGTCATCTTGGCTCAAACTACTTAATTGGTCTTTTAAATAATCAGGAAGACTTGTTGCTTGTTTCCATTGTTTAAAGCTATCTTGTGCACTCATAATCTAATCCTCAATTCTTTTACTATCTCTTAGTAATCATTTTACTATTTTTTCATCTTTAAAAAACACAATATGCAAATTTCAGCAAAAAAAAAGAGAATTTTTATCTCAAATTCTCTCTTAACCTAAAGTTTCATTATCTAAAATGTCATCATTTAATCCTTGTAAGTAATTATAGGCTTCCTGACCACCAATACTACCATCACCTACGGCATTAGCAATTTGACGTAAATCTTTAGCCCGGACATCTCCTATTGCAAAAATTCCAGGAACTTTAGTATTCATCCTTTCGTCGGTAGGAATCCATCCCTCTTCGTCCAAAATTCCTAAATTCTCAAAAACCTCAGTTTGTGGTTTTACGCCAACATAAATAAATACCCCCGCAGCTGGTACTATTTTTTGCTTACCACTCACTTTATCTAAGTATTCTACTCCTTCAACTTTATTATCATTTCCGATAATTTTTTCAACTTGGGCATTCCAAATAAAGTGCATCTTTTTATTTGCAAATGCTCGTTTTTGTAGAACTGGCTGTGCCCTCAGTTGATCACGACGATGAATTACAGTAACTGACTTTGCTAACTGGGAAAGGTAGATTCCCTCCTCAATCGCAGAATCTCCACCACCAATAACTACTACATCCTCATCTTTAAAGAAAGCAGCATCACAAACAGCACAATATGAAACTCCTCGCCCTTCATATTCCTTTTCTCCAGGAATATTCAACTTTTTATGATCTGCGCCGGTCCCAATAATTAATGCTTTTGTTGTGAACTCATCAGTATCAGTTTTAATAATTTTTTCGTCACCATTTAGTGTGACAGTTTTAACCTCGCCATACTTAAAATCTGGCTTAAATTTCATAGCGGACTGATACATCTTTTCGCCCAATTCTGGTCCCTTAATTTCACTAAAACCAGGATAATTATCAATAATGTCTGTATTATTCATTTGTCCGCCATAGATGCCGCGATCTAAAATTAACACTTTAAGGTTAGCACGAGCTGCATATAAAGTAGCAGTTAAACCACCTGGACCTGCACCAATAATTATCACATCATAATTATTTGCCATAAAAATCCCTTCTTAAATCTTACTTTTGTAAAATTATCGTACTGTCTTTAGTGAATAATTACAACTATTCTGCTTTTGGACTTCTTCCCATCATTCGTGCAATTTCTTCATCTACATCGGCGTTTTCATAGAGTACATGATACACTGCTTCATTAATTGGCATATCAATTTTTTTTTCTTCTGCTAATTCATGTACAGCTTTTACAGTTGTAGCACCTTCTACTACTTGTCCCATATTCTTTAAAACATAATCCAAAGTTTTACCTTCACCAATTTGTTTACCAGCACGCCAGTTACGTGAATTTACAGAAGTACAAGTTACAATCAAATCACCAATACCAGAAAGGCCACTAAAAGTCTTAGACTTAGCACCAAAGTATTCTACGCCCAAACGACTAATTTCAGCTAAGCCACGCGTCATTAACGCAGCCTTAGCATCGTCACCATAGCCCTTTCCAGCTAAAATTCCCGCAGCAATTGCAATAACATTTTTAATTGCACCACCTACTTCAACCCCCTCTAAATCAGAGTTAGTGTAGAAACGAACATAGTTATTTGCAAATACTTCTTGAACTTTTTTGGCATTTTCTTCACTTTCTGAAGCACATGTAATAGCAGTTAAATCTTTTTGGGCAACATTTTCTGCATGACTAGGGCCAGAAATAGCTACAATTTTTTCGCTATCATTAGGATACACTTCTTCTTTTAAGATATCAGAAATTAATTTTTTACTTCCTGGTTCAATCCCCTTAGTTGCGGTTACTAAAAGAGGTTTAGCTCTGGTTTGATCTAAAACTTCTTTTACTTGTTTAGCAACAATTCTAATCGCGCTAGTTGGTAATACAAAAAGAACAATATCAGCATCTTGAATTGCTTCAGCTAAATCTCCCGTAGCTGAGGTCGTAGGATTTAATTGCCAATCTTTCATGTAATGAGAATTAGTATGATGTTCATTGATTTCATTGTTAACTGCATCAATATTTCCGTAAAAAGTTACCTCATTACCATTATCAGCTAACATTGAGCCTAATACAGAACCCCAAGATCCATTTCCTAAAACTGCAATTTTTGTCATTTTAATACTCCAAATCTATCTTTTATTTATCTCATTAATTAGGATATTTTAATCCGCTTGCAGCTAAATACCATTTAGGTTTTACAATCTTTCGACGATAAATCCAAATAATAATTGCCGCCACAAATAATACTACACTTAAGGCTTGTGAAACTCTAATTGTATTCCAAATATATAAGCTATCTGTTCGCATTCCTTCAACAAAAAATCTCACAATTGAATACCATATTACATAGGATAAGAATATTTCTCCTTGTTTAAATAAATGTTTTTTATGCCTTAAGCACAAAATAAGAATCAAACCAATCAAATTAAAAAAGGATTCATACAAAAATGTTGGTTGATAATATACACCGTTAATTCTCATTTGTTGAATAATAAAATTGGGAAGGTGCAAACTCTGTAGATACGCCAATGTTGTCGGACTACCATGTGCTTCTTGATTCATAAAATTGCCCCACCGTCCAATTATTTGAGCTGCCATTACTCCGGGAGCAATAATATCAAGCATTAACCAAACTGATAAATTTCTTTTTTTACAAAAAATAATTAGGACAATTAAGCCCCCTAATAATCCTCCATAGACAGCAATTCCGCCATTCCAAATGGCAATAATTTCACTTGGATGTTGTGAAAAATATCCCCATTCAAATACAACGTAGTATATTCGCGCACAGACAAAGCCAATCGGCACCGCCCAGAGTAACAAATCAATAAAATCATCTGGTGCAATATTTCGTCTTTTTCCTTCTTGAATAGCAATTAAGGTGGCTACTAAGACCGCTGTAGCCATAATTATACCGTACCACTTAACGGTAACTGGGCCAATATTAAAGGCAATCGGGCTCAATAATAAAGTCATTACTTCTTATCCTTTGCTTCCTTAGAATTATCTGAAATTAATTCTGCCAAATTTTGTTTAAATTTTTTGCTAGCATCATAACCCATTCTTTTAGCACGAAAGTTCATGGCTGCTACTTCGATGATTATGGCAAGATTCCGCCCAACTTTCACCGGAATAGTAATTTGTGGTATGGAAACTCCTACCAGTTCTTTTTTGTCTTCGTTTAATCCTAAGCGCTCATAGTTTGATTCTGGATTCCAATTTTCTAACTTAATTATCAGTTGGATCTCACTATTATCTCTTACCGAACCTGCACCAAACAAGTTCATAACATCAATTATTCCAATCCCACGAATCTCCATCAAATGCTTCAATATTTTAGGAGCTTCACCAACTACTGTTTTTTCATCCTTCTGGAAAACATCTACTCGATCATCAGCAATTAATCGATGTCCACGCTTAATTAAGTCCAAAGCAGTTTCTGATTTTCCTACTCCAGAATTACCGATAATCATGACCCCCATTCCATATATTTCCACTAAAACACCATGCATACTTTTACGTGGGGCAAGTTTTTCATCAAGATAATCTGTAAGTAAGCTAGACAATCTGGTTGTTGCTAACTTACTTTGAAGAACCGGAATTTTAGCTGCATTACATGCACTAATTAGTTCTTCTGGAACAGGCAAATCTCTTGAGATAACAAAACACGGAGTTTCAGGAGTTGCCATTCTTTCAAAAACTTTTTCTCTATCTTCGTGACTTAAATTCTTACTATAAGAAATCTCAGTTCTTCCCAAAAGTTGAATTCTTTCTTTTGGATAAAAATCAAAATAACCAGTTAATTCTAAACCCGGACGAGAAATATCTGATACAGAAATAACTTTTTGTTTTAAAAAATTCTCACCTTCAATAACTTTTAAAGTTGAGTTAGCCTTAACTAATTCATATACTGTAACCGGTTCAACCATGGCTATGCCTCTCAATATTTAAAATACTATTCTTTAATTTGGGTTCTGCTGACTTAGTTGCCATTGTAAAAATGCATAAATAAAGTCATCAATTTTACCATCCATTACTCCATTTACATCACTAGTCTCATAGTTCGTTCTGTGATCTTTAACCATGTTGTAGGGATGAAAAACATAAGAGCGAATTTGTGATCCAAAATTAATATTTTGTTGATCACCTTTTAAGGCTTCAGTTTGCTTTCGTTTCTTTTCTTCTTCTAATTGGAATAACTTAGCACGCAACATATTCATTGCAGTTTCACGATTCTGAATTTGAGATCGTTGTGCTTGAGATGAAGTTACAATGCCAGTAGGTAAGTGAGTTATTCGCACAGCACTTGAAGTTTTATTAATATGCTGTCCCCCAGCTCCACTAGACCTAAAAACGTCAATTCTCAAATCATCTGGATTAATATCAATTTTGATACTTTGATCAATTTCAGGTATGACTTCTACTGAAGCGAAAGAAGTATGCCTTCTTTTAGCAGAATCGAAAGGAGAAATACGTACTAAGCGATGTACCCCATTTTCTGATTTTAGCAAACCAAAAGCATTTATACCCTCGATTCGAATGCTGACACTCTTAACACCGGCTTCATCTCCAGCTTCATAATTCTCTATTTCAAATTTTAAATGATGACTTTCACTATAGCGCTTGTACATTCGTAAGAGCATATCTGCCCAATCCATTGCTTCAGTTCCACCCGCTCCTGGATGAATTTCAACAAGAGCATTATGTTGATCATATTTGCCAGATAGTAACAAATTCAACTCATAATTATGAAAAGCAGAATTTAACTTCTGTAAATCAGTACTTATCTCTTTTTCGAGAGAATCATCTGGCATTTCCCTTAATAAATCTAAGGCAACTTTAGTGTCCTCAAAACTTTGTTCTAATTCCTTAAATTTATTACTTTTTTCTTTTATTACATTAGTTTCATTAATTAATTTTTGAGCTTTTTCTTGATTATCCCAGAAATTTGGTTCTGTCATTTTTTGCTCATTAATAGCAATACTCTCATTCAAGGAATCAAAGTCAAAGAGACCTCCTAAAGTGATTTAATTTGACTTCCAGTTCATTTAAATTGTTTTGTATTTCACTAATTTCCATAAATTCACCTATAAGAAAAGGAGGTCTTTCACCTCCCTTATATTAACGACTCAAATTTTGTCTGATCTGTGCTTTCATAAATAAACGGGTGGCATCATATTCAATGTTACCAACCATTTCTTCAAACATGCGATATCCGGCTTCTTGATATTCCACTAAAGGATTCAATTGACCATAACCACGCAAAGAAATTGATTGACGCAATTGATCCATTGCATCAATATGATCTGTCCAACGATCATCAACCACACGCAATATTACAACTTTTTCAAACTCTAACATTTGACTTGGATCAGCAAGCTGTTCTTGCTTTTCTTTATAATTTTCTTCTGCTAACTGATAAAGTTTTTCTTTTAATTCATCAGCACTTAGCTTTGCCAAATCAATATTCTTAGTAGTTTCTTCATCAGTAAGACTAGACGAAATAAAGTCTCTTAATTGATCATTACGCCAGTCCTTCTTTTCACCTTGAGTATAAAGATCAACTTGATGTGAAATAGTGCGTTTAATCATTGGCATCAAGATATGACGCAAAGATTTTTCCTCATTAATTACCTGCATTCTTTCGCCATAAATAATTTCACGCTGCGTTCTCATAACATCATCATATTGCAAAGTTTGCTTACGAGTATCGTAATTATTACCTTCAACACGTTTCTGGGCAGACTCTACTTGATTAGTAATCATTTTACTTTCAATTACTTTATCTTCATCATTATCTGAGATTCGGTCTAAGAATGCTTTAATACGTTCTGAACCAAAACGTTTCATTAAATCATCCTCTAAAGAAAGATAAAAACGAGTTACTCCAGGATCTCCTTGACGACCTGAACGTCCACGTAATTGATTATCAATACGACGTGATTCATGACGTTCAGTTCCGATAACTGCAAGTCCACCAAGTTCCTTTACACCAGGTCCTAATTTAATATCAGTACCACGACCAGCCATGTTAGTTGCAATAGTAACGGCACCCTTTTGCCCAGCATTCATGATAATCTCGGCTTCTTTAGCGTGATTTTTTGCATTAAGAACTGCGTGAGGTATTCCAGCTTGATTAAGAAGATTACTTAACCGTTCAGAGCTTTCAATAGCTACAGTACCAACTAAAACAGGTTGACCTTTAGCATGACGCTCTTTAATTTCTTCAACCACTGCATGAAACTTAGAATCTAGGTTAGGATACAAGCGGTCAGGCATATCAATTCTTGCCTTAGGCTTATTGGTTGGAATTGTAATAACCTGCATATTATAAATTTCACGGAATTCTTCTTCTTCTGTTTTACCTGTACCAGTCATCCCTGAAAGTTTCTTATACATTCTAAAGAAGTTCTGGTAAGTAATCGTAGCTTGAGTCTTTGATTCCTCTTGGATTTGAACACCTTCTTTAGCCTCAATTGCTTGGTGTAACCCATCAGAATAACGTCTACCTTCCATTACACGTCCAGTAAAGGAATCAACGATCATTACTTCACCATCATTAACCACATAGTCAATATCTTTTAACATAATGTAGTTAGCACGAAGGGCCTGATCGATATGGTGAACAAGAACCTGATTATCAATATCATAAAGGTTCTTCAAACCAAAATGCTTACATGCCTTTTCAATACCTTGATTAGTTAGATTAATTGTTTTTGTAGGCCAATCAATCTTGTAATCGCCATGATCTTCATCGTCATCTACGTCATCATCGCTCTTATCTTCTACCAAAGTTTTAACAAAGCGATCTGCACGAATATAATCACCATTAGATTGAGTAGCTTGACCTGAAATAATCAGTGGAGTTCTGGCTTCATCAATTAAAATCGAATCGACCTCATCAATAATTGCATAATTTAAAGGACGTTGAACCATTTGTTCTTTATAGACAACCATGTTATCTCTCAGGTAATCAAAACCTAATTCAGAGTTAGTTGAATAAGTTACATCGCAATTATATGCTTCGCGCTTTTCATCAGGTGACATTGAATTCAAGTTTAATCCAACTGTTAATCCTAACCACTTATAAAGTTGGCCCATTTCACTTTCATCACGCGATGAAAGATATTCGTTCACAGTAACAACATGAACACCTTTGCCAGTTAAAGCATTAAGATATACTGGCATAGTAGCTGTCAAAGTCTTTCCTTCACCAGTCATCATCTCAGAGATATTACCAAAATGAAGTGAAATCCCACCAATAATTTGTACGCGATAAGGGTATAAGCCTAAAACTCTTCTTGCTCCTTCACGAGCTGTGGCAAAAGCTTCAGGTAAAATATCATCCAAAGTTTCCCCATTTTCCAATCTTTTACGAAATTCAGGGGTCTTTGCCTTTAGTTCATCATCACTTAACTTTTCATATTCATCAGCATAGGATTCAACCTTGTCTGCTAATTTTTCAAATCTTTTTAATTCTCTCTTATCAGTGTCATAAAGTTTTCTTAAAATATTAGCCATTAAATCGATCCTTAAATTAAAAATTGTGCACAAATCTAAATAGATATACCATGCAATTTTAACATTTTTCAAGCAAAAATAAAATGGGCTAATAAAAAAATGTTCCCATCCTGTAAATGAGAACATTTTTTATTTATTCATTTGTTTCTATCAAACCATAACGTCCATCATTACGTTTATAAACAATACTCGTACCATTGGTATCTGCATCTTGGAAAACAAAGAAATCATGGCCTAGCATATCCATTTGTAGGATTGCCTCTTCCGGATCCATTGGTTTTAAATTTAATCTCTTGTTACGAACAATATTAAATTTTTCCGGAGCTTGCTCTTCCTCAACACTTTCGTTAAAGAAATCTTTGATTCCCTTAGCTCTACTCTTACGATTAATCCTAGTCTTATATTTTCTAATTTGACGTTCTAACTTTTCTGATACAAAATCTATACTCTTATACATATCATCTGTAACATCTTCAGCACGCAAAACCAAATATGGTAAAGGAATTGTTACTTCAACTTTAGCTGAGTGATCAGGATAAACACGCATATTTACATGTGCAATTACATCGGTATTAGTTTCAAAATATTTTTCAAGTTTCTCAAGACGTTTTTCAACATAGTCTCTTAATGCATCTGTAATTTCAATGTTTTCACCACGTACATTATATTTAATCATAGTACTCTCCTTTACATAATTTTGCTCTTTCTTTATTTTTATTATACCAAATAATGTAAGCGATAACAAAATTAACGTGCTATTGTAAAACTTTGAATATCACAAGACGGAAAAGCTTTTAAAATTGCATCTCTAGCATGATAAATTGTTCTTCCCGTAGTATAAATATCATCTAGTAACAGAATCTTTTGTGGTTTTCTTTTAAAAAAATAATCTTCTTTAACACTAAAGGTTTGTTTAGTCTCTAATCTTTCCCGCTTATTCTTTTCTCCTTGAGGAGCCTCATGATCGCTTTTTTCCAATAAATTAGTCAATTCCACCAGCTCACAATAAATGCTTGTAATCGTATCATAACCACGTATTTTTAAGTGTGACGGAGAAGATGGTAATGGTACATATAAATCAGCCTTCGGTATTTTATATATTAAAGCTTGTAAAACTCGTCGCATTTCATAATCACCATAACGCTTGTATTGCACCATTAAGTCATGGAAAGCAGCGTTATAACGATATAACGAAATATTTTTAATTATTTTTCCCTGATAGCATTTTTGCCAATAGTGACAGTCCTTACATATTTTTTCCGCTTTAATTAAAGACTTGGAACAATTCTGACATCCATCTTTTGTTAGTTTATGAAACTTGTTTTTGCAATTTGAACAAATATATTGGGGTGTATTTTTCCTAAATAAAAACAATTCCCGATAATTAAGCTGAGCAGCAAATCTGGTAAAACACATTAAGCATTCGTTCATTGGTTCATCTCTCTTATCTGGCGATTCGCTTGCCTAATATTTTTGGTATAGCGATGATAACAAAAAATAACTTTTCCGGATTTATCATCCATACTCCGACCAACTCTACCAGCGATCTGCACTAAACTTGGAGTAGTATAAATTTTATCATCCGCAGCCACGACTATTACTTGAACATGCGGAAAAGTTACTCCCCGCTCTAAGATGGTAGTAGTTAATAAAATATCAATCTTACTATCTCTAAATTGTTGTACTTTTTCTTGTCTCTCCTTATCTCCAGCATAGACAGTAGCAATTCGTAATTTTGTACAAGCTTTCGCCAAAGTATTTTTGTAATCTTCTAATTCAGAAATTCTTGGAATAAAAATCAAGATTGGTTTATGCAGAAGCAATAAGTGGTTAATAGTATTCAATAATTTATAATTAATTTTTTTATTTTTGATAAAAGGTCTAAGATAAAATTGATTTTCTGGTACTGGCAATAATCCCCCATGAAATCTCCTATTCAAACGTGAATAATCAATCTTCCTATTCCGCACTTTTTCTAATAATTCGGGATCAGGAGTAGCAGTCAAATAAAATTGAACACCATTCTTTTTTACTGAAAATCTTGCTCCTGCCAAAAGCATTGGATTATTTACATAAGGAAATGAATCTACTTCATCTATAATTAAAAGATCAAAGCTCCGATAAAATTTTAATAATTGGTGTGTAGTACAAATGATAAATTGCTCATTTTGGGGTTCGCAAAATTCTTTACCATGATATTTTCCAATTGATACTGTTTTAAAAGCTTCGCAAAGTCGTGGATAGAGCTCGTTTACCACATCAATTCTTGGTGTTGCTAATCCCACCCTTAATCCCTGAATTAATGCAGCGTTAATTACTTTAAATAGCATTTCAGTTTTTCCTGCTCCAGTTACGGCATGAACTAAATGGTCACGCTTATTTCTTAATGATAACTGCAATTTTTCCGATACTTTCTCCTGTTGATCAGTTAACTTTCCATGCCACGTTAAATAAGAATTTTTACTAAGCGGATAAACTCTCTTATTAATCTCTTTAAAACGAATTAGGTTATCAGTACTATCAATCCGTCCTAAACCAATGCATTGACGACAATAAACGCATTTATCAGGTAAAATTCCTGATGCAACTTGGTGGCACCGCTGGCAAACACCATTCTGGATTGCCTTAACTTTAGTAGTTTGTTGCGGTATTGTATCATTATAGTTATCCATCACCCATTGTCGTCCATATAATTTTTCATAGTCTTTCAACTTTTTCACCTCATCCCTTATTACGCTAAAAGGAGGCTTTATTTTGTCCACTAAAAATTCTTATCTTACTATTAAGGAAAATGGTAGCAACGAAATAATAATCAAGAAAAGCAAATTTATTTGTTCTATGGCAAGAACCAGTACCATTGACGAAGCTCAAGCTTTCATAAAGAAAATAAGTAAAAAGTATCATGATGCCACTCATAATACTTATGCCTACACAATTGGAATAAACGATGACCAGGTTAAAGCAAGTGATAATGGTGAACCTGCAGGCACGGCAGGCGTACCTGAACTAAAGGCCTTGCAGCTGATGAAGTTAAAAAACGTAACTGCTGTAGTTACGCGATACTTTGGAGGAACAAAATTAGGATCTGGAGGATTAATTCGTGCTTATTCAAATTCAATAATAAAAGCTGCAGAAACAATTGGAGTAGTACGATGTAGTTTGCAGCAAGAAATTAATTTTACCATTAGTTATTCACAAGTAGATTCTGTTAATAATTTACTTAAGCAAAAAAATATTGCTATTATTAACCAGAACTATACAACTGCCGTCACTTATACAATTATGCTTGATCTTGAAGAAGTTGATCCATTTAAAGCAGAATTAATAGATTTTCTTTCAGGAAATGTTACCTTTACTTTGGGAGAAAAACGTTTTAATGAAACGTTACTCAAAACTAATAATCTTCATGAACAATAAAAGACCTGAGCAAATGCTCAGGTCTTTTATTACTTCTTTTTATTATGATCTTTCACTTCAGGATCAGCTCGCATCATTTTATTAATATTTCTTTGTAAAAAATGCAGCAATGGTTTAAATTTTTCACCTAATAATCCAATCGTTTCCACAAAGAGCTCTAGGGCAAATAATAACCCCAAAATTAAAGGCCATATTCCCCAACTTGGAGCACTAATAAAAATTAATGAAACAAACGAAAATATTAATGAAATACCATAAATGGCTAAAACTGTCTGTCGATGCGACAATCCCATTTTCATTAATTGGTGGTGCAAATGATGCTTATCAGCTGCAGAAATTGGTTTTTTATTCAATTTTCTTCGTATCATTGCATAAACAGTATCAGTAATTGGCACTCCTAAAATAATTATTGGAACAAGCATTGAAATAAACGTAACATTTTTCAATCCTTTAACTGAGAGAATTGAAATCATAAAACCGATATAAAGTGCCCCTGTATCCCCTAAAAATATTTTCGCAGGATGAAAATTATACGGTAAAAAACCAACTAAGCAGCATGCCAACATAACACACATCAAAGGAACATAATGTTGCCAAGTATGTAAAAAGAAATATCCTACAATTCCCATAGTTATGAGTGAGATCATTGAAACACCCGTAGCCAGGCCATCTAACCCATCAATTAAATTAACAGCGTTAGTCAGTGCTAAAATCCAAAATACTGTTATTGGCAAACTCCACCAGCCAAGTTGGATCCTTCCGAACCACGGTAAAGAAATTTCATTCATTTTTATTCCTGCTAAAAAATAAATTACTAAAGCTGCTAAAAGAATACCAAACATCTTTTGTTTAGGTTTTAATTCATTAATATCATCGATAAGTCCAGTCAAAATAATAATACTGGCAGCAAGCAATATCGAAAAAAGTTCATGAGTTGGAAATTTATCACGCAAAAGAATAAAAGTTCCAATATTAAAAGCAATAAAAATACCCAATCCCCCAATTGTAGGCATTGGACGTTTATTAACACGACGAACATTTGGATTGTCCACAGCACCTAAGACAAATGCTAATTTTCGTATAAATGGTGTAATTGCTGCTGAGATAATTACAAGTAAAAATAATTTAACAATTGTTTGAAACATAATTTGCTACTTTCTTAAACATCTTTTTTTATTATACAAAGAGCGTTCAACAAACACAATAAAGTCTAGATAATTACTTCACAAAAAAAGTACTAAGCTATTTTACTTAGTACTTTTTAGGTTATTTGGCTATCGCTACAGCCCGTTTTTCACGAATCACAGTAACTTTAATGTTACCTGGATATTCCATATTAGCTTCAATTTGTTTCTTTATTTCTCTTGCCAAAATAATAGTTCGAGCATCAGATATTTTATCTGGCTCAACCATTACTCGAATTTCACGTCCCGCTTGAATTGCGTATGCCTGGCTTACACCTTGATGGCCTTTAGCAATGGTTTCAAGTTCTTCTAAACGTTTAACATAGTTTTCAAGAGATTCACTTCTTGCTCCTGGACGAGCAGAAGAAATTGTATCAGCTGCTACAACCAATTCTGCAATAAATGATAATTTCGGCACATCATCATGATGGGCTGCAATTGCATTTATAACAACATCAGATTCATGATATTTACGGGCTAGCTCTACACCAATCTCAACATGAGAGCCTTCGATTTCGTGATCGATCGACTTTCCAATATCGTGTAATAATCCCGCGCGTACGGCTATTTTTTCATCTAATCCAAGTTCAGCTGCCATTACACCAGTTAATTTACCAACTTCAATTGAGTGGGCAAGAACATTTTGTCCATATGAAGTTCTGTATTTCAAACGGCCTAAAAGTTTTACAAGTTCAGGATGCATCTTATGAATACCAAGTTCCATTAAGGCACTTTCTCCTGCTTCATAAATGTCATCATTTACTTCTTTTCTTGCTTTATCAACCATCTCTTCAATTCGAGCTGGATGAATCCGTCCATCTTTAATTAGACGTTCCAATGCTCTTTTTGCAACTTCACGTCTAATTGGATCAAAACCACTTAACACAACAACATCTGGTGTATCATCAATGATAAGATCAACCCCTGTTAAGGCCTCAAATGAGCGAATATTGCGACCCTCTCGCCCAATTATTCGTCCCTTCATATCATCATTTGGTAAATTTACAACAGCAACAGTTTTTTCTGATACGGTATCAGCTGCACTACTTTGAATAGCATCGATAATTACTTTCTGAGCAAAACGATCAGCCTTTGCTTTAACCTCTTCATTACTTTCTTTAATTAATTCTGCTCTTTCTGTAATTAATTGATCAGATAAGTTATCAAGGATAATTTTTTTTGCTTCAGCCTGACTTAGCTTTCCTACCTCATATAACTTTTCTTGTCGTTGTGCTATTAAGTCTTCGGCTTGCTGTTCCCTTTCAGAAACCTTTACTTGCAATTGCTTAACTTGTTGTTCTTTTTGTGTGAGTTTAGCATCTTTTTGATCTAATAAATTGTCTTTACGATCAATTGCATCTTCACGTTGCAATAAGCGGTTTTCTTGCTTAGAAATTTCTTGTCTTCGCTCATTCAATTCGGTATCGATTCGTTCTCGATATTTATGAATTTGTTCTTGAGCTTCCAAAATTTTTTCTTTTTTAGTGTCTTCTGCATTTTTTTTCAATGATGACGCCATTTGTTCTTGGCGCGTCACTTCTTTTTGTGCAGCTTCTACTTTAGCTTGAGCAGCTGCAATTATATGATCTGCATCTTTTTGTGCATTTTTTACAGCTTTTTCCCATTTATTCTTACGAATAGAATAGCCAATAAAACCACCGATCAGAATTGAAACAATAGCGACAGCACAGGATGTTAAAATTATATTTATCATATTTACTATCGCCTTTTTTAATTAGAATTATTCACACAATAATAATAATAAGAGTCAAAGCAAATAAAGTCAATTAAACAAAAATAGATCCTAGATTAAATTCCAAGATCTAAATTAATTTGACTATTCTGTTTTATCTTTTTCGGCTTTACTCGCCTTATCCTTTTCATCAGCAGCTTTACTATCTTGATCAACCGAATCTTCATCCATACCATAAGCTGCTCTGACCTTTTTCATTACTTCATCATATACATCTGGATGATCTGCAAGATACTGCTTAGCATTTTCTCTACCTTGACCAATACGATCATCTCCATACGAATACCATGATCCAGCTTTATTAATAATATCCTTATCAGCCGCCATATCAATTAGCTCACCAGTTTGTGATACTCCATGTCCATACATAATATCAACTTCTGCGACTTTAAATGGAGGTGCAACTTTATTTTTTACAACTTTTAGTTTAACGCGGTTACCAATTACATCCGTTCCTTGTTTAATTTGCTCTGCTCTTCTAACTTCAAGACGAATAGTAGAGTAAAATTTCAAAGCCCGTCCACCTGGAGTGGTTTCTGGATTTCCAAACATTACACCAACTTTTTCACGTATTTGGTTAATAAATAGTGCAATAGTTTTTGTTTTAGAGATTGTACCAGATAATTTTCTTAAAGCTTGACTCATTAGACGAGCCTGTAATCCGACATGAGAATCCCCCATATCTCCTTCAATTTCTGCTCGAGGAACCAATGCAGCAACTGAATCCACAACTACAATATCAATTGCACCACTTGATATCAAAGTATCAGCAATTTCTAATCCTTCTTCTCCTGTGTTAGGTTGTGAAAGAATTAAAGAATCAATATCAACTCCTAGTGCTTCTGCATAAGCTGGATCCATCGCATTTTCTGCATCAATATATGCTGCAGTTCCTCCACGTTTTTGTACTTCAGCAACTGCATGTAAAGCCACAGTAGTCTTACCAGAACTTTCAGGCCCATAAATTTCAACAATTCTGCCGCGAGGATAACCTCCTACCCCGAGTGCAGCATCAAGCGCTAAAGAGCCACTTGGTACAGTAGAAATTTGCGTATCAGCTTTTGCACCCATTCGCATAACTGCGCCCTTACCAAAATTCTTTTCAATTTTTTTAAGTGCAGCATCTAAAGCCGCTTGTTTTTCATCTTTAGCCAATTTAGTCCTCCTTAATTTACTTCTCTAATTATACTTGGTTTTCATGATAAAAATCAAGATAAAAAGCGAACAAATGTTTCGTGTTTATTTTCTCTAACTTTTATTACGCTAAATTTTCTTATTCCAACCAAAAAAGAAGTCGAAAATTCGACTTCTTTTTAAATTACATTGAACCCTTAAAAATATCCCAAGAACTATGGAAATAATCCCATCCTGAATAAATAGTAAAAATTAGTGCAATGTATAGTAAAATTGTTCCAATATAGAAAAAGTTTCCAACGAGTAAAAAAATAATTGCTAGCATTTGACAGGTAGTCTTAATTTTTCCTGGCATTTTAGCTGCTATAACTTCACCATTATTTTCCACTACTATCTCGCGTAAACCACTAACTGCTAATTCCCGACAAACTATAATAGCAATTACCCAGGCTGGAGCTTGCCAACTTGAATTAGAATACAAATATACTAAAAATACAAATGCTGTCATAGTAAGCATTTTGTCTGCAATAGGATCAGCAAATTTACCGAAATTTGTAACCAAATTTCTTGCACGTGCTATATGGCCATCTAGCCAATCTGTAAATGAGGCTAAGGCAAAGACAACAGCAGCAATTACCCAACTCCAAGTTAAGTGCCATTGCCCAACATCTATTCCTGCATGACCACCAAAAATAATAATTAGCATAAAAACAGGAATTAATATAATTCTAAATACAGTTAATTTATTTGGTAAATTCATTATTGGTTCGTTTTGCCTCCAGCATTAGTTTGCGTTTGTCCACTACTTTGATTACTTTGACTTGCTTGTTCTGTAGTTGAGCTTGATGGTTGTGTTTGTTGTGATTGAACTGGCTGTCTTGTTTGTGATTCTCTAGTTGATGCACTATTTTGATTACTACTACTTTGAGTAGTTTGACTATTTTGGCTCACATTAGAATTACTAGTAGTATTATTAGAACTACTATATTGATTATAGCTACTATTAGTTTGAGTATTTGCAGAATTTTGACTAGTATCAGCAGTTCTAAAAATAAAGTTAATTGTCATCGAAGCAGCTGGATTAGTCTCATCCTGAGCTTTAACTCTCTTACCATCTAAAGTCAATTTGGTAGATTGAGTATTACTAAAGAGAACCGATACATTTTGTACATCTTTAGCTAAGCGAATAGTATGGGAATCATTACTACGAAGAGTACCTTGCCAAACTACACTACCATTAACCATAACTTGTGCATATGTTGATGTAGCGCCAGTAGCAAGTTTTAGATCACGATTACGTGCTTTACTCCAGTCTCGTACTCGATAAGTATTATTACCTAAACTTTCAAGTCTAATCTTTGAAGTTGAGGTACTCTTTTTAGGTGTCTTCTTCGACTTCTTGGGTGACTCTGAAGATGAAGAAACCGTGACATTATTTGCTTGATTTGCAGATTGTTGATTTGCAGTACCAGTGAAGAAATGGCTATAAAGCAAATAAACTACAAAAATCACTAAGAAAATTCCAATAATTGCAGCTGCTTTTGGAAGATAAGCACGCCATAAGCCCTTTTTATTATTGGTTGTACGGCGTACTTCTTCACGCTTATTATCAATAGAATTTTCTACATATTCTTCTGGTTTTGATTCAGGTACATCGGCGTGTAAATCATTTAATAATTCATTTCCGTTTAAACCGACTACTTGAGCATATTGTTTAATAAATGCACGTGCATAAAAATCACCAGGAAGTTGATCAAAATCATTATTTTCTAAGGCTTCAAGATAACGATATTGAATCTTAGTAATTTTTTCAATATCTTTAAGCGACATTCCCTTTTCTTCTCTTGCTTTACGAAGTTTATCACCAATATCAGACATAATAACCTCTCAATTCTCGTAATTTACTTAGAGTATAACAAATTTTGCGCTTTGATTAAACAAGCCAGCCACCATCAATGTAAATCGTTTGACCAGTAAGATAATCTGCCTGAGGAGAAAGCAAATTTTTTACCCAAAACGAAATATCTCTAGGTACTGCTAATCGATTAACTGGAATTTCATCTTTAACTTCTTCTATAACATCTGCAGAAAAAATTTCATTCATTGGTGTGTCTACTGCCCCTGGAGCTAGAACATTTACCGTTAAATTATTCATGGCCACCTCACGTGCATATGCCTGGACAAATCGAGAAATTCCACTCTTACTTGCACTGTATACACTTTCCAAGGCACTTCCTTGTTTTCCATAAACTGACCCCAAATAAATAATTCTGCTATGTTCGCGAGATAAAAGTAAAGGGGTCAAAAGTTTTGTCAACTTAATAGGCGTAACCATGTTAATCTTCAAAATTTTTTCTATGGTTGTAAGAGATTGAGCAGATAAAAAATTATAATCAGTTATTCCCTGTGCAAAAATAACTGCATTAATTGAAAATATTCCTTTACTTAGGTTAATAAATTTTTCATCGGGGTCAAGAAAAGATAATTGCAAAAGGAAAAATTCTTGTTGGGGATATAATTTTACTAATTTCTTTTGTATTTGTTTGGCCCTCAACTCATTCTTTTCAAAATGTAAATATAAGGACCACCCTGCTTCAGCTAAGTCAAAAGCAATTTCTTGCCCAATTCCACCTGTTGCCCCAAAAATAATTGCTCGTTTCATTCTTCAATTTCTTTCTCAAGAATAGTAGAAAAAATCTCACTACTATTTAAAATTTTTTCATATATTTGACAAAATTCACTAAACCCAATAGTTTGAATTTTTTGGTATAATTCAGATCTACTTTCCCCGTCTAATGAATATTCAGCCTCTTCTATTGCTAGATTTTCAATCTGATCACACTCACGAATATTATTAGCAAGAAAAATTTTTCTCTGTAAATTAAAATTACTCTCAACAATACTTCCAAATTGCACTTGACGCTTTATTTCATTTAGTAGTTTTTCTGGTTTATCACTCGAACCACTAATGATTGCATAGTTTCCCTGTCTGGTATAAGTCACATTAATAGACAGTGGCGTTGCAAGCAATTCAGCCTTTTGAGCTTCTTCAAACCATATACTACTAGCCCCTAAGCGTGCTTCCAACATCATTTCAACTAAAATTTGAACTTGACCTTTTGTTAAGGGCAAACCTAATGAATAAAAATCTGGTAATTTAATCCCAACTCCTATCATAGGAATGTTAGCACTCCCCTTAATCCTGCCATCTTTTATCTTCGACGATTGCACATCTTGCCAAGAATTCTTTCTTTTTTTCAAAGATCTAAAATACTTTTCCTGTAATTTGCCTACTTCACGCAAAATCTCGTGGGCTTGATTTTTACTAAAGCCCCCGCAAGCCACAAATTCTAAATTACCACTATAGTAATTTTTCGCATATATTTTACTTAAGATCTCAGGAGTCATTTTCTGTAATGATAAAGATGTACCAGTTAAGTCTTCAGCTAAATTAGTTTTTGGATACATTTTTCCAAAAAGATCATGATTTAATTGCCAACTTGGCTCATCTTGATACATTGCAAGTTCCTGGGAAATAATTTGCGCCTCTTTTTTTACATTTTTTTCTGTAAAATGAGTTGTTCCTACCAGTTCAAACAAAAGCGGAATAACTTGACGCCAATGCTCTAAAAATTCAACATAAAACATTGTTTCATTGTATGATGTAAAGGCATTAGTGATCGCATTTAAAGCTTCAATTCTTTTTGAAATATCTCCAGTAGTTTTCGCATATAATTTATGTTCTAAAAAGTGTGCTCCCCCACTTAATTCTTGTGTGTCACTTCCACCAAAATCTACAATAATTCCCATAAATTTTTTATAGAACTTAGGTCGACAGATTACTTGAGCCTTAAATCCTGAAGGAAAAGTGCGTTTAAATACTTCTAAATTTCTCATTTTAAACAATAGCTTTCATTCAAAAATAATGATTGAGCAAATTGAGTTAATTTCTTCTCATTAAAGTTCATCACTTTATTTATTCGATCATCAATAGTTAAATTTCTGCCCCTTAAAGAATTTGCTAGCATTTGCATCAATAGCACATTCTCTTGATCTTTATTTTCATGATACATGCGTTTTAATGCTCTTTGAGCCTTATTAAATAGTTCAGTATCAATTTTGCCAGCGGCAACTTCTTTAAGAACAGTTTTAATTTGTTTTTTAGTCTCAGCTAGCTTATTATAATTGATTCCTGTTGAAATCAAAAATAAAGAGTTATCTAATAAATTATCTGCATCAATTGCATAAGCCGCTCCCATTTTTTCCCGAATCGTAGCAAATAACTTTGAAGATTCGTCTCCTGCCAAATACTGACTTAAGATAATTCCGCCAAACTGGCGCAGATCAGATGATAATTTATTTGGATAACCAAAGCCAAGTAATAATTGTGCCTGTTCATGGTTTCCCGCTTCAACTTTTTTAATTGGATCATACTTTGCAATAATGGAAAGATTTTCAACACTAAAGGATTGTGAAAACCCAGGCCAATCTAGTTTTTCTTGAAGTAAATCTGTAATCAACTTCGGACTTTCAACTAAGCCTAAACAAATTGCTGGTTTTTCCTTTAAAGTTTTAAAAAAATTCTTTATCTGCAGGACAGTACATTTTTTTATAACTTCTAAATCACCAAAAATATTCTCAGAATACTCCGGTAGATTACGGTACCAATATTGATAAAAACGATTCAAGGCATAATTTGCTGGGATGTCTAAGTATTGTGTTCTGACACTAATAAGTTGACTCTTTGCTAAATAGAGTAAAGATGGATTAAAAAGTGGATTTTTAATAATATCCACAAAAGTTTCAATAATCTTTTGATAATTATAATCTGGATTTAAAACTTCCTTGGGTTCAATAAAGTTAATTACATAAAATAAAATTATTTGATTTCCAAAAACCTGCGGGAAAATTGCTAATTGTGCATCATAATATTCTTCTAGAGCTTTAGCTTGAATGCTAATTCCAGGATATCTAGCACTCGCATTATTTTGCATAACTGCTAATATATTTGCCAATGCAAGATTCTCTTGAGTTAAAGGTAAGCGCAAAAAACAGCCCAAAGTGGCTGTTTTAAATTTTGAATTATGCTCAATTTGAATATTAGTCATTGTTAACTATCTCCATCTTCTTCAGGAGGAATTAGAACTTGCCGAGGCTTCGATCCTTCTGACGGTCCCACAATTCCTTTAGCTTCCATCGTATCTACAATTCTGGCTGCCCTGTTATATCCAATTCTAAATCTTCTTTGCAACATCGAAACACTTGCAGATTGCTGTTTTCGAACTAGCTCAACTGCTTGTTGATAAAATTCATCATCCGGTTCGTCACTATCTTCATCCCCATTTCCATCCTGCTGAGAAGGAATCATAGTTTCATCATATTCAGCTTCTTGCTGTTGTTTTACCCATTCAACTACTTTTTCAACTTCATCTACGGAAATAAAAGCTCCTTGAACACGCTCAGGTTTTGAAGCGCCAATTGGTAAAAAGAGCATATCTCCGCGACCAAGTAATTTTTCTGCACCAACTTGATCTAAAATTGTGCGTGAATCGACTCCACTTGATACTGCAAAGGCAATACGAGATGGAACATTCGCCTTAATCAATCCGGTAATAACATCTACACTTGGACGTTGAGTAGCCAAGATCATATGTATACCAGCCGCTCTTGCCATTTGAGCTAAGCGAACAATGGCATCTTCTACATCATGACCAGCTACCATCATTAAGTCACTCAACTCATCTACTATTACTACAATGTATGGCAGTTTTTCCATTACTGGATTATCTTTATCTTGATTATTTTCATCAACCTTTTGGTTATATTCGGTTATGTTTCGAACGCCTCCAGCAGCAAAAAGCTTATAACGTCGTTCCATTTCTTTAACAGTTTTTCTCAATGCATTTGCCGCTAACTTGGCATCTGTAACCACAGGAATTAACAAGTGAGGAATACCGTTATAAACGGATAATTCGACCATCTTAGGATCAATTAAAACCAATTTTACGTCTTCAGGATGTGATTTCATTAGGATACTAGTAATAATTGTATTAATCGCTACTGATTTACCCGATCCCGTTGATCCCGCAATTAATAAGTGTGGCATCTTTCTTAGATCAGCAGAAATTATTTCCCCGGTAACATTTTTTCCTAAAGGAACTGTTAAATCAGATGACTTAGATTTTTTATCTTGATGCATCATTGCATCTTTAAAGGATACAGCTGATGTCGTACGGTTGGGAACCTCAATTCCAATCAAGGGTTTACCCGGAATTGGTGCTTCAATTCTAATATCTTTAGCAGCTAAAGCAAGAGCTAAATCATCAGCTAAATTAACTATTCTACTTACTTTAACACCAACTGCAGGTTGAACTTCATAACGCGTAACAGTAGGTCCTAAAACAGCCTTTTTAACATTGACATCCACCCCAAAACTCTTAAATGTAGATTCTAACACTTGAGTATTCTGCTGAATCAATTTCTTATCTTGGGATTGATCAACATTTTGAATCGGCGCTAATAAATCAAGCGGCGGGAGAACATAATTCTCATTATGATTGTTTACGGCTAATTTAGTATCAAAATCTCCATGATCAACACCACTGAGTTCCTGACGAATTTTATTATCTTCATCAGCGAAAGAATGCGATTTTGGTAAATCGCCTTCAACGTTTTGGTGTTGAATTATTGGTGATTTATTTTGCAAATCAGATTTTGGAGATACAAGAGAATTTTCTGATACAGCATCTTCTGATAGATGTTCACTAGAATCTTCAATTGGAATTGGTTTAAAGGGATCTTCTTCACTTAAACCAAGATTTTCTTGAGGCAGCTTATCTAAATTATCAATTTTAGTTTGCTCATGAAAATCTGCTGTATTTGGAAGAAAATCATCATCAGAGTCATAAGGATCTCTTAAATTTTTTCGGTTATCTTTTTGCTGTTCTCTTTTTTCGACAAAATCAGAATAAGTATTTTGAATTTTATCACTAATTACATTACCAGCAGCCTTATTCTTCTGAATAAATAATTGCGAAACTTTTTGAAAAATTCTTACAATATCAGCAAATTTCACATTAAAGATCATTAAAATACCGCAAATAATTCCGCAAACAGCCAGTGTCAAAGCACCAAGATGACCAAAAATTGGGAAAATTATTTGATAAAGGACAGTTCCAATCAATCCTCCGCCAACGCTAGTAGTGTTTTGGCCTCGAGCAAATTCACCATCAATGATATTAACAAAACTGTTAACGAAATCATGATTAATCATTAGATCTTTAAAGAAATTACTACTTTGCCAGAGCATAACGCCACCATAAGCTAGAATAACGCCACTACTTCGTTTAATTCCAAGATGAGGCTTTTGATTATAAATAATCATTACTAAACCAACAATTCCTAAAATAAAACTCGCTAAATAATGTGTATTACCTACTATAAAACGTAAACAGTTTACTAGCTGACGGCTAAAGATACCAAAGTGTAAGCAAGAGAAGATACTAATTAAGACTAATACGATACCAATCAAAACATTGGTCATATCTTGTTTTTGTTTTTTTGTATTATTTCTTCTCTTCTTTCTTTTCTTGCTCTTAGGCATAGGACATCCTTCCTAATTTTTATCAGAATTTTGTTTCTCTTTAAATTTGAGTTGATCAAAATTTGATTTAAAGTTTAAATTTACCGGTTGTTCCATTGTAATTTGAGTTAGCTGATAAGTTAATGTTTCTATTTCTTCAACCAGAGGGCGTGAAATTAATTCATAGTCGTTTGGCTTTAAATCTCTTCCTTCTCCAAAATAATCAATTAGCTGAACAACTTGGCTTACTAACCCTGATACAGTGAATTGTCCAGGCGCAGGTGCAACTTCAAAAGGAACTGCAACTTCAAAGAAGTGCCCAGACTTCCCTTCATACTGCTCACCTTGATCATTAGTTTGAAATACTTGGCGAATAGATACATTTAAATCATTTTTTACCTTTAAAGTATCATTTAAATCATAATGAAAGTGCTGTACCAAGATAGGAGTCATTTTTTTAATTTCCATTATTTTCACCTAAATTTCGTTCATAACGCTCTGGACGATTATAATCATCTTTTAATTTATCATTTTCATAATGATGCGACGTTTCTAAATTTGGAAATCCTTGTTGTCGTAAAGCTTCTAATAAAACCATAGCAACAGAATTAGATAAATTATAACATCTAATACTATCAGACATGGGAATTCTCAAATTGCGCTCGTAATAATCACGCATGAATGTCTCAGGTAAACCTGTAGTTTCTTTTCCAAATACAAAATAATAATTTTTATTGGTGTCTGTATAATCCACCTGAGCATAATTCTTTGATGAAAATTTTGAAATTAAATACATTTCATCATTTGGTCCTAGAGTATCTAAGAAAGCTTGTAAATCATCATGCAAGTGAATTTCAACTTTATCCCAATAATCTAATCCAGCTCTTTTCATTTTTTTATTATCAATTTGAAAACCTAGAGGTTCAATTAAGTCAAGAACCGTATTAGTTCCTGCACAGGTTCGGGCAATATTCCCTGTATTTGCTGGCATTACTGGTTCAAACAAAACAATATGATTAGTCATAAAATACCCCCTCGTAAAAAAACGTAGCACTTGGATTTTCAAGTACCACGTTAATTTGTTACCTACAATTCTACTCTTTTATTGATTTTTTATCATTACTTGAAGGCTTATTTTCGCTATATAGGGCTGAAATATTGCGATAATAGTTAAATAATCTAGTTAAAATAATTTTAATAACCGCATAAATTGGAATTGCAAAAATTACACCCCATAATCCTGAAACTGCACTTGCACCAATCAATAATAAAATAGTTGTTACAGGATTCATATTCATTTTGTTACCCATTACTAATGGAGAAATTAATCTTCCTTCAATGGTCTGTTCAATTGCGAATACAATAATCACTTTTAACAACATCATCGGAGAAGTCATAATTCCAATAATTAATGCTGGAATAAACGCAATAAAGGTACCAAAATAAGGAATTAAGTTCAAAAATCCTGCTAAAACAGCTAAAGTAATGCCATAGCGTAATCCAATAATTGAGTAGCCAATACTGAACATTACTCCTACCCAGAATGCTACTGTTATTTGTCCACGAATATATGAGGCAATAGCATCATTAATATCATGCAATAAGCTTGCAAAGCTTTCCTGTAAACGTTTAGGAGCAAACTGAGCCAGGTAGGGTTTAAACTTGTGTCCATCCTTTAACATAATAAAAAGAACAAAAGGTGCGGTTAATAATGTCATTACAATCATAGTAATAACATTAACTGCATTAGTAACATTAGCCAAGGCAATATCAATACTATCCTTACTAGTAGTAAATAGCTTGCTTTGGGCAGTTGCAATTGCATCATTGATATTGCCCCTTACACTATTTAAACGAGGATCATGCAGCATGTGATTAAAACTTTTTTGCGCATCTTTCCAATACTCCGGCCAATTATTAACTAATGATGTGGTTTGTTTTTGAACAATTGGTACTAAAATGGCGATAATCCAAATAATTAACCCAATAACTAATAGAAATAGGATAATAATTGTGATAATTCGTGGAACATGCCATTTTTCCTCTAAAAAATCGACTAGTGGATTCATTAAATAAAACTGAATAGAAGCGACTAATAATGGGGGTAAAATAGCATAAAAAAAGGTCCAAACAGGATTTAAAATAAAAGATATTTTATTAAATACCAAAAGAATTAAAAAGAATAAAAGAATATTTAATAAAACTACGCTAAAACGATTATTTAAGAACCACTTAACAAATATGTTATTCTTTGCTGACTCTTTATTTGTTTTTCTTTCCATCAACTAACTCTTTCATATTATAAATAATTCTAATGTGTAATTATGAAAATTAACTAATGTCTTAATAAATTTTACCATAAAACTCAACTTGTTTTTTTGACCTTCTTAACTTACAAATCTTACTTACTAAATGTGATATACTGCTATTAAATTATTAGATGGAAAGGAATCTTATATGAAAGTTTTACTTGGTGGTTATACTACAAAAACTTCAAAGGGAATCTACGCAGGTAAAATCGATACCTCAACTTCTCCCATTGAAATTGAGCAAGTTAAGAATGTTATTAATGTTAATCGTCCTACTTATTTTCAAATAGATGGCGATTTACTGATCACAATTATTCAAGATGGTGTTCAAGCAGGTATTGCCTCATATAAGAAAGATAAGGACACTTATACACAGGTTGATACTTTCTTTCATCCAGGTGCAGCGCCAGCTTATGTTGGTTTAGATCGTACTCATCATTTAATCTTTACAGCAAACTATCATTTAGCTACGCTTAATGTTTTTAGTTATGATGATGGTGGTCATATAACCTTTATTACTAATACTCAGCATCAAGGTAGCGGCCCACGTCCAGAACAAGAAGCGGCCCATCCCCACTACTTTGATCGCACACCTAAAGGTCACCTCGTATCATGCGATTTAGGAACTGATCGTGTAGATTTTTATGATTTTAAAGATAATAAACTCGTTCACTTAGCAACTTACCAAATGGAATCTGGGTTTGGTACACGCCATCTTACCTTTTCTCCTGATGGTAAAACTATGTTTATTGTTGGTGAGTTATCAAGTCAAGTTAACGTAGCTCACATAAATGAAGAGAACTGGACTTTTGAAAATATTGCTACTTATAAAACCATTCCAGATCATTTTGAAGGACACAATGGAGCAGCTGCCATTCGCTTATCTAAGGATGGCAACTTCCTTTATGTTTCTAATCGTGGGGATGATAGCATCGCTGTTTTCAAGGTAAAACCAGATTCACAGTTAGAACTTATCCAGCGAATTTCAACTTTTGGTGCATTCCCACGTGATTTTAACTGGGATAAAGCCCAAAAGTTGGTTGTTGCTGCTAATCAAAATACAAATAATGCTACCTTATATACACGTAATGAAAAAAACGGTACGTTAACGCCAATTCAAAAAAATATTTTAGCTCCTGAAGCAACCTGTGTACAGTTCATCCAATAAAAAATAAGTCATGCTAATCAGCGTGACTTATTTTTTATTGCCATAAATTTTTCATATCTTCTGGATCAGAAATTGTAATTTCTTTTCTTTCAGAAGTAAAAGGATCATTAAAACTTAAAAGAAAACAATTTAATGCTTGACGCTCAAAACTATCTTCTCTTCCATAAAGAGGATCCCCATATAATGGATGTCCAATATGAGACATATGAACCCGAATTTGATGAGTACGACCAGTGAATAACTGTAATTCTACTAGAGCGGCATCATTTGTTTGATCCAACACTTTATATTTAGTTTGCGACGGCTTACCACTTGGCAAAACCCAATGTTTTATGCTCTCATCTTTTTTTCCAATTGGTTGATCTATAATTCCTTCTAATTTATCACTAGCAAAATTTCCATGAACTATGGCATGATATTTTTTTACTAATTTATCTTTCCCCAACTCGCTAAAACGTGCATGAGCAACAGAATTTTTTCCAATTAATACTAGCCCCGAAGTATCACGATCAAGGCGCGTTACCACATGTGGTTTAACTTTTTCTTGCTTTTGTTCAAAATAACCTAAAACTCGATTTACTATGGCATCATCATCTTCGTAACGTGAAGGAATGGATAAAACCCCTGATGGTTTATTTAAAATTAAGTAATTCTTTGTTTCTAAGACAATACTAATGGGATTAGTTGACGCCTTTAGCCATTTATTTTCTTTTTCTCGCCCTATAATAAAGATTACTTCATCCCCTTGATGAAGAAGATACTTACTATATCGCCGCTTATGGTTAACTAACATCATGCCCCCATGATGCCGACTATTAGTCAAAGCTCGATGAGAGAATCCATTTTTCATCAAAAAACGCCCCAATTGTTGGGGAGTTTTTTGTTTAAACACTAATTTAAAATATTGCATTATACTTCTCGATCATGCCCAATAAAGGCATCTTCTACTCGATTCCAAAAATGAGTATGTTGATACTTATCAAATCTAATTACATGTTGTGAAATACGGTATTCAATCTTTTTAATATCTTTCCCTCTCAAAGTATATCCATCATAGGTAATAATATAATCATCATGCCGTGCTTTGGCAGGTTTAATTGTAATCCATTCATCAGGTGAAATAACAATAGGAGAAGAAAGTGTTCTAAAAATTCGATTATTTATTGAGGCAATTTCGGTCATTTGAAGTGCTTTTAAGCGAGGGTGAATAACTGCACCACCAAGTGATTTACTATAAGCTGTAGATCCGGTAGGCGTTGAAACACATAGCCCATCTCCCTTAAAGCTCTCAAAAAATTGGTCCCTAATAAATACATCGGCAGTTAATGTTTTAGAAACTCGTTTAATAGTAGCTTCATTCAAAGCTAAAAGCTTTCTCTTACTATTATCTTTTCGCGTAACTATCAATTCAAGTAATGGATAAGATGCAGTAGAGGGCTGCTTTTTAGTTAAGTTATCGACTAACTTATCTAATTCAAAATTTCGCCAATCAGTATAAAATCCTAGGTGTCCTGTATGCACCCCAATAAAGCGTACTTGATCAATAATATTAACGTATTTATGAAAAGCTGAAATTAGAGTTCCATCTCCACCAACGCTTATGATAACGTCTGGATTCTCCACATCAATTTCTATTTTTTTGGCAGCTAGTAATTTTTCTAGGTTCTTTACTACTGCCTTTGTTTCTACCCGATCATTACTTACAATTGCAACCTTCATTAATGCTCTTTTCCTTTTGTTTTGGTAAATATTCTTTGAGCCTCTTGGACTTCATCCTTAATCGATGACATTTCTTCATCGAGCTTATAAGCCGCTTCCGCAGTTATCTTTAATCTTTCAGAAATATCTTCTGGATATTCACCTTGATATTTATAATTCAAAGTATGTTCGACCGTAGCCCAAAAGTTCATCGCTAAAGTTCTAATTTGTATTTCAGCGATTATTTTTTTAGGTCCCTCAGGAAGATGAACAGTATATTCAATAACCATATGATATGAACGATAGCCAGATGGCTTAGCATTTTTAATATAGTCGCGCTCCTCCACGACCTGCATATCTTGCCGCTCATGAATTAAATCGACCACTTTATAAATATCGTCTACAAATTGGCACATAATTCTAATTCCAGCAATATCTTGCATATCAGTTTCGATAACTTCCGGAGCAATTACCCGTCTTTTCATTTTTTCTTTGATTGAATCAACAGTTTTAACGCGTCCCACTACAAATTCGATCGGTGAATGTTCACCTTCATTTAAAAAACTCTGCCGCAGCGAACGAAATTTAACTTTTAATTCCGAAACGGCTTCTTTATAAGGCCAAAGAAATGTATCCCAATCTTTCATCAGCTAAATCCTTTCCGTTTTTGCCAAAATTATTCTACCATATAGAGGAAGACATATTGAAGAAGATGTTTTGACTTTGGAGGTTAAAATTATGTCAAAAAATATCGAAATAGAATCAAAAACTTTAATAGATCAAAAGACCTATGAAAAAATGAGAGATGCTTTTGCATCAAGGTCTGAATATAATCAACAAAATTTTTATTTTGACACGCCAGATCTTGATCTAGCTAATAATGATGCTAGTGTTCGAATCAGAATTTTCGTAGAACGAGCAGAACAAACTTTAAAAGCAAAAGAAGATAATCCTAAACAGGATACTTTTCATGAAGTAGTTGAGATTAATGATCTTCTTTCTCTTGCACAAGGTGAACAGATGGTTAATGCAGCTCAAAGAGGTGAGCATTTTAGCTTTGGTGGTGACGTTCAAAAATACTTATTAGATCACTTCGGCAAAGAAGTAGCAGATAATTTGGAATTACGTACTTGGAGTAAAACAAGAAGAATTATTGCACCAGGTCCAGATAATTGTGATTTAACTTTGGATATGACCATTTATGAAGATGGCTTTACTGATTTTGAATTAGAAATTGAAAATGATGATCCAAAACTTATCAAAAAAGTTCTAACTGAACTAGAAAAACAATTTAATTTTAAGTCTACAAAAGACAATACTAACCAAAATAAAGTACAACGTGCCTATAGTCACGCAAAATAAGTCGTTTAAGTTTATTTTTGACTAAAAATCTGATAGAGTATTAAGTAGATTATATAGTGGAGAACATATGGAGGAAAAGATATGTTTGAAATCTTCTTCTTTATGAATCCTTTAGGTATTAATTGTTATTTAAATGAAAAAGCAATAATTAACGGTATTGATGATTCACAGAAAAAGGTCGACTATCATTTTATTCCAATGGCAAATATGACTACCATACGCAATGATCTTCTAGCGCGGAATTTGCCGACTTGCGATTTAAATTTGTTTAACAAGTTTAGTCGCCGCACCTTTAATGCTATTAAAGACTATCATGCTGTAAAGCTAATTAAGGGTAACAAAACTGCGAGAAAATTTATATTCGATTTGCAGGCAGCTGTTAATGAAAACGATAAAAAATACTCAAAGGATTTAGTCAACGAATTTTTGCAGAAATATAGTATTAATCCTTCTGCATTTGAAGAAACAAGAATGTCAAAATACGTTCTTTATTCAATGAATAAGGATTCACACTTAGCTAAGAAATTTAATGTTCAAACTACCCCAACTACATTATTTTATGATTATGATCACGATAATTGTAATTATAAAATTGAAGGGAAAGTTACAGAAGATGATGTTGATATCGTATTAAATGAAGCCAATGCTATCAACAACTCTAAGATTAGTGGACAAGCTAATTTGCATCTTTTATAAGAAGGGCATCTCTTAATGAGATGCTCTTTTTTTATGTAAAAAATCAACTATTCTTTTTGAAGTGAAAGGATCTCGGTTTACCATTAAGACTTGGTCAGGTATCTGATCAAGCGTTAATTTTTGCTTGTAAAGTAACTCTCCGACTTCTCTTCCGAATTTTGTTCTATCTCTTAATTGACGATAAAGATAATTTTTTCCTTTCTCAAGACTAGTCAATTTCAATGGTATCGTAGGTGGCATAAATGTAAAAAGCTGTTTTAACCCATCTTCATCTAATTTAAAATCTTTTCTTTGAAACCAAGCTCTGTTGCTATTAGCCTCTAACTGAATGTGATATTTTAAATGGATTTTTTGTCTTGTTGGCTCAATTTCAAGCAAGTACCAACCCCAACTAGGCGATTTTCGTAAATATTTATATTGTGATCGAATAAGTTTCTTTTTTAAGTAATGGCGCTTTCCTACTATCCAAATATCTTTAATATTAAGTTTCTCATATAAAGTATGGCGATGTTGATATTCTTCATCACTTAATGGCGCACATTGAATTTCAAAAGCTATTTTTTTTGACGCTAAAATATCTGCCCGTAATTGATTAAAGGCAAGAGAAACTTCCATCCTTGCTGGATAACCACAAGCTACCAGAGCACTACAAAGCAGCTTCTTACTTTCTAAATGTTCCTGTTTTTCCCCCTCACCGGTAATTAAACTTAAATGCTTGAAAAATGGCGCTTTATATTGAGAAATAATCAAAATTACCCTTTTTTTGCAAGATGGACAATGATAAAAAGTACCATTTAATTTCTTGTATCCTTGATGAACAAGCTGCGCTTCACTAATTGCTAAAACCAATTTCTTATCTAATAGTGCAGCATACATTTTTTCACCCCAATATTTATTACGAAAAAAAGAGTAAAGTTCTTTCAAACTCTACTCTTTTAAGCTTTTGTAAAATATTGTCGCAAATTTCCTAATGCATCTTCTTCAATTAAACGCTTAGCTTTAGGTTTTATCTTATTAAACTTCTTTAATGAAATATTATTTCCAAATTCATTAGCTATAACCCAGGCATCTTCAGGTTTCATTTCAATGTAATTATCATCAAGAAAGGCCAAATCTAAATAATATTGATGCAAATACGTATAAAGACTTGAAGCTAGTCCCTCTACTTTGAGAGTATCAGCTAGTCCTGCAACCATTTCAATACCCTTTAAGACATAAATACGCCGTTGTGATTGAAGTAAGTCAGGCGTTTCTTCTTCGATTTTTGTTTTGCGAAAAGCATTTTTATCACCAGTTTTTTGTAAATCACCTAGTCCATCTAGCAATTGCTTTAATTGAGCATCCCCCTTATCACTTTGATCAGAAACATTATTACCTACTTTAGAAATTAATAATTCTAATCCCGATCCACTTGGCATAACCTGGAAAGTTACAGGGTCATCTTTAGCAAAACTATGATCACCATCAACTTCATTTAAAATTTGATAAAAGAAGTTTTGAATTTGACTTTTATTTCCTAGGAGATCAAGCATAGTGATACCTCGCTCTTTTAATTCATCAGCATCAATGTTCACTTGAATTGTATTTTCATTAATTCTATGTACTTGCACTATTCTCACCTCGGATTATCATTTATCTCTATTGTACCTTATTTTTTGGTACAAACAAAAACGTTAGCTAACCAGCTAACGTTTTTAATATTTTATTTATTATTAAAATTCAATATTAATTAAAGCTTCTGCTTCTTCAAGTTCTAAGCGACGAACTTCTCTTGGCAAGAATCTTCTAATTTCATCTTCATTGTAACCAACTTGTAGTCGACGATCATCCATGATAATTGGACGACGCAACAAACTTGGATTCTTTTCAATTAAATCAAGCAATTGTTGAATAGAAAGATCGTCTAAATTTACCTTTAAATTTTGGAAAGTTCTAGAACGTGTAGAAATAATTTCTTCAGTTCCGTTTTCTGTCATACTAAGAATTTGCATAATTTCGTCTTTGTTTAAAGGTTTTGCAAAAATATTTCTTTCTTTAAATTCAATATCATGTTCCTTTAACCATGCTTTTGCCTTACGACAAGAAGTACAACTTGGTGATGTATATAAATTAATCATAAAAACTACACTCCTTTTTAGATAGAGCTATAAGACTGATTAGAATAATTAAAAAATGTTGGTCTCTCAATTAGATTAATAAGAATTATAGCAGATTTACTTATTTCTCTAAGTAAATCCAAGAACTATTTGTATCTTTCTTTATCTTATACATATACTATAACACGTATTATTAATTTGTCATAAAATAAGAACTCAATATTATAAATTTTTTAAGCAATTTCGTCCCTAGAGCAGAAAAAGAGAAAACGTTTCCACGTCTTCTCTTTTTAATTAAAATAATATTAAATTTATTCGTTGATTCCTAACTTCTTCATTGTTTCTTCAACTAACTTTTTGTTTTCTTCATAAGTTTCAGAAACATCACAAGCTTCATTAGCTAGTTCTTTAATATCATTAGTATTAATTTTCTTCATCAAACTTCTGATACGTAAAATTGAAGTTGCACTCATTGAATATTCATCCAATCCCATTGATAAAAGAATTGGGAACATTATGTCATCACCAGCAGCTTCACCACACATACCACACCAGATGCCATTTTCGTGGGCACCATCAATAGTATGTTTGATCAAACGTAAAACTGAAGGATTATATGGTTGATATAGGTAGGAAACATTGTCATTTCCACGGTCAGCAGCCATAGTGTATTGAATAAGGTCATTAGTACCAATTGAGAAGAAATCGACTTCCTTAGCAAATTGATCTGCTAAAACTGCTGCAGCTGGAACTTCAATCATCATACCTACTTGAAGATCATCACCGATCTTAACACCCTTCTTGACTAAATCATCTTTTTCTTCTGCAAGAATCTTCTTGGCCTTACGTAATTCATCAAGCGTACCAATCATTGGGAACATAATACCCAATTTTCCGTAAGCTGATGCACGTAACAATGCTCTTAATTGAGTTCTAAAAATATCAGGATTTTGCATTGAAAGGCGAATAGCACGAACACCTAAGAATGGGTTCATTTCTTCGGGAAGATCCCAGTAATCTAAGTGCTTATCTCCACCGATATCACAAGTTCTAATAACAACTTGCTTACCATCCATACCTTCCAATACAGCTTTATAAGCCTTAAATTGATCTTCTTCAGATGGAAAATCAGATGAATCCATATATAAGAATTCAGTACGGTAAAGTCCAATAGCTTCAGCACCATTTTCCTTTACACCCTCCATATCATCTGGAGTACCAATATTGGCAGCAATGGTAAAGTGTTTACCGTTAGCGGTAACTGAAGGTTCATCTTTAAGTTTCTTCCATTCAGCCTTACGCTTGGCAAATGCTTTACCCTTTTCAGTGTATTCTTTTACTTCTGAATCAGATGGATTAAAAAGCACATCACCATCTAAACCATCAGCAATAACCATTTCACCGTCTTTAACATCTGAAGTAATAGTTTCAGTACCAACTACAGCTGGGATTTCAAGTGAACGTGCCATAATTGCTGAGTGAGCGGTTCTACCACCAATATCAGTCACAAAGCCTTTAACATATTTTTTATTAAGTTGTGCAGTATCACTTGGGGTTAAATCGTGAGCAATAACTACAACTTCGTGATCAATTGAAGCAGGATCTGGCAACTTCTTACCAAGTAAGTGTGCCATAAGTCTTTTTGAAACATCGCGCACATCTGCAGCTCTTTCTTGCATATATGCGTTATCAGTCATACCTTCAAAAATTGCAATATACTTTTGTGCAGTATCATCTAATGCAGCTTCAGCATTGATCTTTTCGTCTTTAATTTCAGTTTCGATGGCACCAGTAAATTCTGGATCACTTAAGAATAAAAGGTGAGCATCGAAGACTTGTGCTTCATCCTCACCTAATGTTTCTTTAGCTTTATCTCGAACAGCTTCGAGTTCTTTAGTTGATTCTTCAACTGCTTTCTTAAAACGAGCAATTTCAGCATCAACATCAGTTATTGAAGTTTTTGAAAACGAAAGGTCAGGCTCTACTAAACGATATGCTTCTGCAATGGCAATACCGTCACTAGCTGCAATACCCTTTAATGTTTTCGTCATTATTCAGCTAAGCCTTCCTTTTTCATAGTATCTGCAATGGCTTCAATGGCTTCTTTAGCGTCATCACCATCAGCCGTAACAGTTACATCAGCACCTTGGCCAACACCAAGTGACATAACACCCATAATTGATTTTAAATTAACAGTTTTACCATTATATTCTAAGTTAATATCTGAATTAAATTTTGATGCAGTTTGTACTAATAAAGTAGCAGGACGTGCATGAATCCCGGTTTCAGCAATAATGTGAAATTCGCGTTTTTCCATTTTAAATTATCTCCTTTTAAATCAAAATAATCGGGAGTTATACCCCATTCGTCTATTAGATTAACATGTTTTCAATGTTAATACAACAGGAATGTAATGGTTTTCATTTTTCTAAACTAAACTTGGTTTTCCGCCTGTTTATAAATGATACTTCCCCCTCTTTGAGCAATTCCAGTAATATCCTGACGACGTCCAAAATTTCTCAAAGCTTGTTGAAATGCAAACGCATCTTTTGCCTCAATCTTATACTCACTTAATTTTCCATCAGCTAAACTTGTTAAAATTTCTTCGTAATTCTTTTCCATAAAAAATCCTATTCTTTTACTTTGTTTCTTTAACCATTATAAATTTAAAAAAATAAATTTTTAAGATAATTTAATAAGTAATTATTTTTCTTTCAAACACTTGCATTTAGTAAGTAAAGCAAGTATGATATAGACAAGTTAGCACTTAGTGCAACCAAGTGCTAAAATTAAAATCCTTGAGATAGGAGGATGATATCTATGCTTTGTGAAAATTGTCAACAAAGACCGGCATCTATCCATCTTCATACTCGAATTGATGGACAAGACCGTGAATTTTCTTTATGTGACTACTGTTATCAACAATTAAGACAAGAACAAGGAAAAATACAAAATATGGATAATGAATTTTTTAGTGATTTTGATGACTTATTTAGTGCCTTAAATGGTCAAAATTCTACTCAAAATAATAATCAAAATGGTCCAATAAATCAGGGAAATGGTCGTACACCTAGAAATAATCAAAACCGTAATAATTCCATTTTAAGTCAATTTGGTACTGATTTAACCGACCTAGCAAAAAAAGGCAAAATCGATCCAGTCATCGGACGTGATAAAGAGATTGCTCGTGTAATCGAAATTTTAAACAGACGTACCAAGAACAACCCTGTTTTAATCGGTGAAGCAGGAGTTGGTAAAACAGCTGTTGTAGAAGGCTTAGCGCAACAAATCGTTGATGGTTCCGTGCCAGAAAAACTACAAAATAAGCGAATTATTTCACTTAATATGGTTTCAATGGTTCAAGGTACCGGCGTGCGCGGTCAGTTTGAACAAAGAATGCAAAAATTAATTAATGAACTTGAAGAACAAACAGATGTAATTCTTTTCATTGACGAAATTCATGAAATCATTGGTGCGGGGAATGCCGAAGGTGGAATGGATGCAGGCAATATTATTAAACCAGCTCTTGCTCGTGGAGAACTTCAATTAATTGGCGCAACCACAATTAAAGAATATCGTAATATCGAAAAAGATTCTGCCTTAGCACGCCGCTTCCAACCTGTTGATGTCAAAGAGCCTTCCTTAAAAGAAACTATTAAAATTCTTCAAGGAATTAGAAAACGTTATGAAGATTACCACCATGTAAAATATACTGATGACTCCATCGAAGCCGCAGTAAACTTATCTTCTCGTTATATTCAAGATCGCTTTTTGCCAGATAAAGCAATTGATCTGCTTGATGAAGCAGGTTCTCGCATGAATTTAACAATTCCATACGTTGATAGTGCAAAAATTGAAGAACGCTTAACAGCAGCTAAAGATCTCAAAGAACAAGCTTCACAAAATGAAGACTATGAAAAAGCTGCTTATTACCGTGATCAAGTTGAAAAATATGAAAAATTAAAAGATCAAAAAGTTGATCCTGACAAAATTCCAACAATCACAAAAAAAATCATGAACAAGATTGTGGAAGAAAAGACCAATATCCCTGTTGGAGACTTACAAAAACAAGAAAAGAACCAATTGAAAAACTTAGAAGACGATTTACAAACTAAGGTTATTGGACAAAATGATGCAGTAGCTACGGTTTCACGTGCTATCCGTCGTAACCGAGTTGGTTTTAATAAATCAGGTCGTCCAATTGGTTCATTCTTATTTGTCGGTCCAACTGGTGTTGGTAAAACTGAATTGGCTAAACAGTTGGCACAGCAAATCTTCGGTTCAGCTGATGCAATGATTCGCTTTGATATGAGCGAATACATGGAACCCTACTCTGTTTCTAAATTAATTGGTTCTGCTCCAGGCTACGTAGGTTATGAAGAAGCTGGTCAATTAACCGAACAAGTTCGTCATAATCCTTATAGTTTGATCCTATTTGATGAAATTGAAAAAGCTCATCCAGATGTCCTTCATCTTTTCTTACAAATTCTTGATGATGGTCGCTTAACAGATTCTCAAGGAAGAACAGTTTCCTTTAAAGACACAATTATTATCATGACGTCTAACGCTGGTCAGGGCATTAAGGAAGCTTCTGTTGGATTTGCAGCTGAAAATACTAAAGAAGAACAATTTAAACGGGTATTAGGTCAATACTTCAAGCCTGAATTCTTAAACCGTTTAGATGACATTGTAGAATTTAACCCATTAGAAAAGCCAGAATTAATTAAAATTGTTGATTTAATGCTTGCTAATACTAATGAAATGGTTAAAGATCATGGCCTACACATTCAAGTAACTGATGTAGCCAAAGAAAAATTAGTAGAAGCAGGATATAATCCTGCCATGGGTGCTCGTCCACTGCGTCGAACTATTCAAGAAGAAATTGAAGACAAGGTTGCTGATTATACTTTGGATCACACAGAGGCTAAAGATCTAATTGCTGACTTAGTAGATGATCAAATCGTAATTTCAAATAATTAAAACAAGTTAGTTAAATAAAAAATCAAAAAAGAGGAAAGAATAAAATTTATTCTTTCCTCTTTTTGTTATAGTCTAGAAGTTAATTTAACATCTGGATATTTATCTTTGAACCATCTTTCTGCAAAAGCATTTTCAAATAAGAATAATGGTTCTTCATTTTTATCTTTGACTAACAAGTTTCTTGAAGAAGACATCTTAGGATCCAACTGATCCGGTTCAATCCAGCGTGCCACACGATTACCCAAAGTATGAAGTTCAACTTCAGAATTATATTCATTCTTCATCCGGTAGGCAAAAACTTCAAATTGTAATTGTCCTACTGCACCTAAGATGTAATCATCTGTACTCCAGCCACGATATAACTGAATTGCTCCTTCTTGAACTAACTGAGTCATTCCTTTATGGAATGATTTTTGTTTCATGACATTCTTAGGGGTTACTCGCATAAAAATTTCAGGAGTAAATTGGGGCAATTCTGGATATTCTATTTTATCTTTGCCAGCATAAATACTATCACCAATTTGGAAGTTACCAGTATCGTATAAACCAACAATATCCCCCGCAACAGCTTCTGAAACTTGAACACGTTCACTAGACATAAACTCGGTTGCATTATTTAGTCGGACTGGCTTCCCGGTACGCGCTAAGTTTACATCGATGCCCTTTTTAAATTCACCACTACCAATTCTAACAAAAGCAATTCGATCACGGTGTTGTGGATTCATATTAGCCTGAATCTTAAAGACAAAACCAGAAAATTCAGGGGTATCAGGCTTAAGAACTTGATCACCATTAACAATATGACTTTCAGGAGCTGGAGCAAGTTTTACAAAGCTATCTAAAAATGTCTCTACTCCAAAATTAGTTAATGCTGATCCAAAGAAAACAGGAGTTTGATCACCTTTAAGCACTTTTTCTTCATCAAATTGATTCCCAGCTTCTCTTAAGAGCTCAATATCATCCAAAGTATTTTGATATAGACCATCTTGGGCTAACTCAGTATCCTCAGCTAATTTCCCCTGGTCATTTAAAGGAATAAAACGATCTTCTCCATCCTTGCGGTAAAGTTCAACACGATTGTTAGCAATATCATAAAGCCCTTTTAATTGTTTACCCATTCCAATTGGCCAATTCATTGCTACACCTTCGATACCCAGTAAATCTTCCAGCTCTGCAATTAAATCTAATGGTTCTCGCCCATCACGATCTAACTTATTCATAAAAGTAAAAATTGGGATACCACGCTGCTTAACAACCTTAAAAAGCTTTTTAGTTTGAGGCTCGATACCCTTAGCCGAATCAATAACCATAACTGCCGCATCAACAGCCATTAATGTACGATAAGTATCTTCAGAAAAGTCTTGGTGCCCAGGAGTATCCAAAATATTAATACGCTTACCTTGATACTCAAATTGCATTACTGAACTTGTTACTGAAATACCACGCTTTTTTTCAATATCCATCCAGTCACTAGTAGCATAATGGCCTGTTTTTCTGGCCTTTACTGTACCCGCATTTCGAATAACTCCACCAAATAACAACATTTGCTCAGTTATAGTAGTTTTACCAGCATCTGGGTGAGAGATAATCGCAAAGGTTCTTCTTTTTTTTACTTTATCAGTTAAATTACTCATTACTTTTTATTAGCTTCCTCTTTTATATTTTTTTCAGGGATGGTCACCAAGAGAGTTAAAATTCTTGACCCTTTCATCCGTCTCGTAGTTAGGGTAATACCATTATCAAGGGTGACACTTAATTTTTCACCTTTTGCAGGTATCACTCCCAGTTTAGTGATTAAATAGCCTGCAATTGTATCGACATCTTCCATTTGTAAATCTGTCTTAAATTTATCATTAAATTCAGCCAAAGTCATTTTCCCATAAACAATATATTTAAATGGTGTTAATTCCTTATAAAGAACTTCAGCTTGATCGACCTCATCATCGATATCTCCGACAATTTCCTCAATCAAATCTTCAATTGTAACTAAGCCAACAACACCACCATATTCATCAGTTAAAATTGCAATTTGGCGCTGCGTTTCCTGCATTTCTGTTAATAATTCACTGATTTCGGTCAATTCTGAGGCATAAAGTGGTGTAGAAATTACATCATGATAAGTAATCCGATCAAAGCCTTTTTGCCAAGCAACTCGTAAAATTGTTCTGATATGAATTATACCTACAATCTTATCTTTTTCCCCATCATAAACAGGAACGCGAGAATATGGTTGACGCAAAATTTCTTCAAGATTTTCTTTTAAATCATCTTGAATATTGATCATAAAAGCATCTGTTCGTGGAACCATCACTTCACGGGCAATAGTTGATTGAAAGTCAACTATTCCTTCCATCATTGAGAATTCTCTTTCAGTAATTTCATTATTTTTATAAAGTCTTGTTAAATCTGTTCTTATCTTTTCAGCCGGTTCAATTTTTTCTTCTCGGTGAAATTTAGCTTTAAATTTACTGAATAAATCACTCGCCGGAGCATCTTTACTCATAGAGTTAACCTACGCTTTCATTAATAAATATAATCCAACCTTAAGAATGAAGGTCATTATATCATAGTCAATTAATATGATAAAATGTAAATCAAGAAATGAGGTTCAGTATATGAAAAAAGAACGAATTTATCTAGTTTTTACATTTTTACTCTTGATCCCTTATCTATGTAGCTTAGGATTAATCGGCATTGCTTACAATGCATTAGTTCGCCATGCAGCAGACTGGGGACGAACAATCATTGGCGCCGTTATTGGTGCCTTAATCATGTTTGCAATAAAGGCCACTATTCAACGTCCCTTAGACTTACTATCTGATGAAGTTGATGAAAAACTTTTTAAGCAATTCTTGCGTCTCTTTAGTATAAAAAGAAGAAAATTACTTTTGATTAGCAACTTAATTCTTGATTTCTTTTTATGCTTACTTGCAACAATATTTATTCGTTTAATCTTACCTCAATCCATTATTATTGGTACTTCAATTGGCTGGGTCTTCCTCATTATGCTTATCTCGACCTGCATTGGAGCTTATGTTGAATACGATAATCTTTCTATTGATCCTCAACAAAAATAAAAATTACTTTTGCAAACTGGAATCCAGATATAATGTTTGGGCCAGTTTTTTTGTACTCAAATTAAGGGTCGTTAATAGATAAGGATACTTACTATCACCTGGATTTTCGTGAAATACTACATCACTTTGAGCTAATTTATCTAAAAATGTTGGAATTACAAAATTCAATGGTTGACTAAAGAAACCCATGTTCATATTTTCAGTATCAATTTCAGCACCTTCAGCTGCAGGTAACATAAAATGATTCAATTGTTTAGGTAATTGCTTAAGCTTTTTTTCAGTTACAATTCCGTACCAGAACATAAAAGTTTCTGGTGCAAATACTACTAAACTTGCACGCTGATTGGTAAAACCATTTTTTTCTAAAAACTTTTTAAAGACTGGATCGTTCTCGGTTTCTTGTACTTGTTGAGCGAAGCTCTTATTGTTATCAATTTGCGCAGGCAAAAACACCTTACCGATAAAATTCATTTCTGAAAGTTTCTTTTTTTCCATTTTCTTTCCCCTTAAAGTTATTATTTTTAGTATCAGGCTTTAAATCAATATATCTGTTATACCAAATTTTAACAAAATCTGGTGCAAATGGTCCCTTTTTCTGATCAATCCATTGCAATAATTCAATTGTAGAACCATGTAAAATAGTATCGATTTTATTTCCATAATGCCAACGCTTTTTGTTTAAAGCATATTCATCTACATCTAAAAGACGTTTTTCTCCGTCAGGAAATACCTTTACATCTAAATCATAATCAATATATTTTAAGGCCTCTCGATCTATCACAAAGGGACTAGCAAGGTTACAATAATATGCTACCCCATCAGATCGTAGCATCACGATAACATTAAACCAAAACTTTTTATGAAAATAAACAATCGCTGGTTCTCTACTTACCCATCTTCGGCCATCACTCTCAGTAATTAGGGTCTTATCATTGACACCGATAATAATATTTTTTTCAGTTTTCACGACCATTGTGTCACGCCACTTACGGTGAAGCTTTCCATTATGCTTGTAAGATTCAATGGCAATATAGTCGCCTTCATTTGGCATTGCCAATTTTCTCACCTCTCACACGTATTATACAGCAAATCAAGCCTCATCTATTTCTGAAAGGTCTACTAACTCGCCTTTTAAAAATGAATCTATTTCACTACTTGAAAAGCCGTGCTGATATAGGTATCTTTTCACCTTTTGCTGGCGCGTAAAAGAATCCTCATTTCGATAACGACGATAGACTTTTGCCCCCTGCTTTTTTAAGGCCTCTATTTGTTCTTCTGCGTCATTTTGCAAGTCAAGTTCACTGATAATATTGGCAATTAACTCATTTGAAAAGCCATGACTTAAAAGCTTATTTTTAGCCTTACGCTCTATTTCTTTGCTAGCAAGCTTACCTTGCTGATGAATTAGGGAGTGAATTAGTCTCAGTCCAGATTTAATCCAATCTTCATCATTTATCTCAAATAGACTATCTTCAATTATATTTTCATCCACACCCTTACGTAGCAATTTATTTCTAATTGAATTCTGTCCATCTTTTCCTATTCTAAGATTATTTTTTATAAAGAGTTTAGCAAAGGCGCTATCATCTAAATAACCTAAGTCCTCTAAATCAGCAATTGCGCTTTCACTAGTTTCCTCACTTATTTCTTTGTCTTTTAGATATTGCTTTACTTCCGCAATCGTGCGCGGCTGATAACTTAAATAATTCAGGGCCAATTCAGTCGCCTTACTATCAGCCTCGGCTTCTTTTATTTGAGCAATTTTTTCTGAAGTTAACTCTGTTCCTTTTAATAATCTAAATTGTGTAAGAATTTTTTCACTGACGCTAAATGCATATTCATTATCAATAAAAATATTATAGCGCCCCTTACGTTTTTGAGACGTTACTTTGGTAATAATTGTCATATATTCCCCTTAATTCATTTTAAATTATCTTGATTACTTGTCTACAGATTAAATACCTTATATGATAATTGTGACACTTTTTCTAATGGAAAAGAAATGGAGATAAAATTTTGACTAAATTTACAAAAAATAAATCAGAAAAAGATATTATCATTACTATTAAGCGTCTAGGAATTAATGGCGAAGGTATCGGATATTATAAAAAGAAAATAATTTTTATTCCAGGAGCTCTTCCTGGTGAAGTGGTTGTTGCTAAAATAACCAACTCACATCCCCATTATTTAGAAGGAGAATTGATTCGTGTCAAAGAAAGATCTCCTCATCGCGTACCTTTTCCAAAAGATGTTAATCCTGCTACTGGTGGTCTCGAATTAGCCAATTTAGCTTATGCTCAGCAGCTTGAATTTAAACAACACTTAATCCTTGATGCTTTACGTAAATATCATCCCCGTAATTACAATAAAATTAAAGTTAAAAAAACTTTAGCTGCTCCTGATCAATGGCATTATCGCAATAAAGCCCAGTATCAAATAGAAACTTATAAACATAAAACCCGCCTCGGACTTTATGCACCAAATTCTCATCACTTGATTGATCTACCAACAATGCCAACTCAATCAAAAGCAACTCAAAAGACTGAACGTGCAATCAAACACTTAATTGATAAACTTCATCTCCATATCGCTGATTATCGTCGGCATTTAGATGGAATAAAGACAGTCGTCGTCCGCGAATCGCAAAGCAGTCATGAAATTCAAGTTACTTTAATTACCATCGGCAAACATATTCCAGGACTCAAGAAATTAGCTCAAGAAATCATGAAATTACCTAATGTAGTTTCTGTTTTCCAAAACGAAACTCAGTGGCAAAATCCACAAGTATGGGGTAATAAAACAACTAAGTTATTAGGAAAATCACATATTACCGAATCTATCTTGGATAAAAAATTCAAGCTTTCGCCTCGTGCTTTCTTCCAGTTAAATCCAGCGCAAACTATTATTTTATACAGTGAGGCATTAAAGCTCTTAGATTTAACACCTGAGCAAACTTTAATTGATGCCTATTCAGGAGTTGGGACATTAGGAATTCTAGCAAGCGATCAAGTTCGCCAAGTTATTGGTATCGAATCAATTCCTGAAGCTGTGGAAGATGCTCAAGAAAACTGCCACTTAAATCATGTTCGTAATGCCGAATACGTTCAAGGTAACGTTGAAAAAGTTTTACCAGATTTGAAAAAACAAGGTGTTCCAATTGATGCTTTGATTGTTGATCCACCTCGCACTGGGCTTAACAAAAAGCTAATTAAAACTTTGTTAGAAGTAAAACCCAAAACTTTTGTCTATATCTCATGTAATCCTTCAACATTAGCTAAAGATCTTGTACTTTTAAGTGAAGCTTACGATGTTCGCGTAATTAAACCAGTTGATATGATGCCACAAACTCCCCGTTGGGAAGGTATCACCAAATTAACATTACGCAAATAAAATTATAATTTACAAAAATAAATAAGCAGGTTGCTCATTGCAACCTGCTTATTCTTTTGGAGGAGGTAAACATCTAGTTTTCACATGTGATGTTCTTAAGCATCATATTGTAACATTGCCACATACTTTTATTAGTAAGGATAATGATTATTTGGTTTGTTATATAGTAGAGAATCTAGGTTAAATTCTACAAATTGGAGATAAAATCTTTAATTGAATAAAATTTTTACCTCTTCCACTTCCTTAGTATAGGAGGTTTAACAGCAAATTCAAATATATGACATTATAGGCTTTAATACTTGAATTTATTTTTGTTTATATAATCTAACCCCATTCTTTACACCAGCAAAATACCATACTCCTGCTTGTTCATCACTACTTAACTCTTTACCTTCTACTGGATCTGCCAAAGATTGAGTAAAAATAGTCTCATACTCTGGAATAGTTAACTTAGTTCTAGCATCTAATCTAGCTTGTACCTTATCTGGATGTAATTGTTGCTTAAATCCTTCAACTACGTTACCAGTAAAGAATTCAGCCATTGCACCAGAACCATATGAAAATAGTCCAATTAAATCATTAGGAGCTAATTCTCCATTCTGTAATAAACTTAATAGACTTAAATAAAGTGATGCAGTGTAGACGTTTCCCACATTAACACTCAATTTTTTACTTGCTTCAAAAGTCTTACTCAACTTTTCACTCACTACTTCTGATTCATCCGCAATTGCTAAACGATTAGCCTTAAGTCCCATTTTTGTAAAAGGCAAGTGGTAAATTAAAGCATCAAAATCTTCAGTTTTAAGATTTTTCTGTTTTTTATAGTCTTCAAATGTCTTGGTAAAGAAATCTAAATAAACTTGAGTTGAGTACTTTCCATCAACCATAGCAGTTTTAGAATTATTTGGACGCCAGAAATCATTAATATCGTCACTATATGCACTGTGACCTTCATTTAAGGCGAGAATACTTGGATCAGCTTTAACTAGCATACTAATACTACCTGCTCCTTGTGTAACTTCTCCGCCAGTATTTAAGCCATAACGTGCAATATCACTTCCGATAACAATGGCAGTTTGTTCAGGGTGTAATCTAACAAAATCTGTTGCCATCATTAAAGCAGCTGTTAGACCAAAACATGCTTCTTTTACTTCAAAAGTTCTAACTTCTGGACGTAAATTAAGCGCAGTTTTAACAAACAATGAAGCTGACTTTGATTGATCAACACTTGATTCAGTTCCAAAAATCATTAAGCCTACTTTATCTTTATCAATTTCATCTACAAAATCTAAAGTAGCATTAATTCCCATTGAAACTGCATCCTGAGTTTCATCAGCTACTGTCATCTTTTCTTGACCAATTCCAATTAAAAATTTATTTGGATCTTGATTACGGGCATTGGCTAAATCTATCATATCCACATACTTATTTGGGGTATAAAAACCAATTTTATCAATACCAACTTGCATTATTTTTTCTCCTGTAATTTTTTCAACAATTCTTTTGCATACTCTAAAGTATACTTTTTATCTTTACGCATTTGCTTTAAAATAAGTTCTTTATTTTCAGCAGTCGTTTCTAATGTAGCAACCATATTTCTTGCTTGAAGTCGCATATGACCTGCTTGAATACCTGCAGTAGAAATTGCTAATAGGGCCGCTAAATTATTCGCTAAACCAATCCCAACAATAATTGATGCTAAAGTTTCACTATCAACATCACCTAAAATTTGATAGGCATCTTGAATATCTGAGCGAGCTGAAATAGAGCCTCCCACAACGCCAATCGGCATCGGCAGAGTAAGTTGCCCCACCAAGCTATCTTCTTCTAACTTCCAACTACTTAAGCTATGGTAACCATTTTCTCCTGCTAATACTGCTGCGGCAGCTTCAACAGCACGAAAATCATTACCCGTTGCAATCAAAACTGCATCTACCCCATTCATAATGCCCTTATTATTAGTCGCACCACGATAGGGGTCTTCTATTCCAATTTGGCTCAATAATGCAATTTTTGCTGCAACTTCTTTCCCTCCTAAACTATTTACTGGTAAAGAAACTCTACCTGTAGCTAGTTGGCTAGGATAATTTGACAAAATAGCAAAAAGCTTTTCCTCAACACCATCAAAATCTACTAAAAGATTAGCTAAGAATTCTAAGATAGCATTCGTCTTATTTGCCCCCATGGCTTGTGCTGGATCTACTAGTACTTTTAAATAAACTAATTGCTTTTCTTGGCGGATCGTAATTTTTTTTACTCCACCACCATGATTAATTAAGCTAGTAAATTGATGATTAGCTACGTCAATTAAGTTAGGGATTTTATCTTTTATGCTTTTTAGTTTAAAAGTCTTATTTACTTGTAAAACAATTTGACCATAAATTCCTTTACGCTGATTTTTAACTTTTACTCCACCATGTCTAGCAAAAATTTTACTACCATGATTTGCCGCAGCAATTACTGATGGTTCCTCAGTAGCCATCGGAACCATATATTCTTTTCCATTAACTAACAACTTTTCCACAATTCCCAGTGGTAAACATATGCTTCCAACAACATTTTCACTAAGATTATCCATTGCAGTTAATTGTGCAGGACTAATAGGGCTTAAGTCTATCCCTTGCTGCTTTAATAAAGCTCGTCGCTTCTCTGGTGATAATTTATAGAATTTCATTAATCAAGTCGCCTAATTTCATATGCTATTCCTTGTCCACCACCAATACACAAGGAAACAATTCCATGTCTTTTATCAATTTGCTTAAGACTATTTACAATCCCACCAATTAATCTAGCACCAGTTGCACCTAAGGGATGTCCCAAACTAATTGCGCCACCAGCAATATTTAACTTATTTGCAGGGATCTTTAAATCTCTAGCTACTGGTACAGCTTGGGCAGCAAATGCTTCATTAATTTCAAATAGATCAAAATCATCAACAGTCGTACCAGTTTTGTCTAACAGCTTTTCAATAGCAAAATATGGCGCATATCCCATATATGCTGGATCACAACCAATTTCAGCAAAATTACTAATTACAGCAATTGGCTTTAAGTTTAATTCTTCCACCTTTTCTTTTGTGGCCACTAGCAACATGCTTGCACCATCATTAAGAGGAGATGAATTACCTGCAGTTGCACGTCCATCTTCTTTGAAAACAGGCTTTAAGCCTCCTAAAGCTTCCATTGTAGTTTCTGGTCTAACTGATTCATCATGATCCAAGGTTTTACCATTAATAGTGACAGGAATAATTTCATCTTTAAACCAATCATCTTCTATTGCTTTAGCAGCTTTTTGATGAGAATTTAAAGAAAATTCATCCATCTCTTTACGTGTTACATGATAACGGTCAGCAACATTTTCTGCGGTTAATCCCATTGGCTTTTGTGAATAAGCATCCCCAATTCCATCAATTTGAAGTGTATCTTTAAAATTAGGATTTTCTGCCTTCTTTTCAGACTTTGGTAATACTAAAGGAGCATTCGTCATACTTTCAGCTCCACCGACTACGGCTACTCCAAAATCTCCTAAAGCCATTTGTCCTTGGGCAAAACGCAAAGCTTTTAAACTTGAGCCACAAACATCATCAACTACTGTGGCAACTACTGATTCAGGTAAGCCAGCGCCCAAAGCAATTTGACGCGCAACATTTTGTCCTAAGCCAGCGCTTAAAACATTTCCAATTAAGACACTATCAATCTTATCCTTAGCAATTCCAGTTTTCTCGATCAAACCATTTAAAGCGATTTTTCCTAAATCAATTGCGCTTTGATCCTTAAAAAATCCACGATAACGACCAAATGGAGTTCTCTGTGCTCCAATAAGATATATTTCTTCCATAAATATTATCCATTTCTCCCAAATTTTGTATACTACATAAAAATGATAACTAATTTATTTATAAAAAGTAGAAATTTAATAAAATTTAAAGAAAAAAGAGTGTCTTTCACACTCTTTTATGCCATATATTTATCTAAAAATTGCCTTACTTTTTGTTCATACTCACGTGGATGAGTTGCAAATGATTTCGCATGACTGGCCCCAGGTACAAGCCATAATTCTTTTGGTCCTCGACTAGCATGATAATTGGCATACACCATTTTAGTTGGAACAAAATTATCTTTGCTACCATGAATGAAGAACATCGGTGAATGATTTTGCTTGAGTTGCTTCAAGCTATCAGCATCATTTAAAAAATATCCAGCGTTTAACTTTGTATAACCACTTAAAATTTCAACCAAAGGAAAACGTGGAAACCCTGGCATATGATAGATAGTTTGAGCTTCATGTTCAATCTCAGTTTTAGCATTAGTATAACCACAATCTTCAATATATGCTTTTACTTGTGAGGGCATTTTTTGTCCACTTGTCATCATCGTCGTGGCTCCACCCATACTTACTCCAAAAATGGCAATTTGGCTATTCTTCCCGTTATGTGCAATAACTTTCTTGGCCCATTTCCTCACATCGCCTTTTTCACGCCAACCATAACCAACATAATTTCCCTGACTCTGACCATGCCCACGTGCATCCGGTAATAAAGTGTTGTAGCCAAGCTCATGAAACATAGCAGCATAAGGTCCCATAGTGTCTTTATTATTCATATATCCATGCAAGATTATGACGGTTTTATTTGTTTTATGCGCTGCAGGAATATAATTAGCATCTAATTTTAAATTATCATCAGTAGAAGTTAAATACCAGCGCTCTTTTTTACTATCGTTATACCATTTGGTTTGTTTGTAAAGAGGATCACTCTTCTTTAAGGCATGCTTCTTACTTAGAAAACTTTTCTGTCCTGGAACAATAGCTACATTATAAAAATAATATCCTGCTCCAGCAAAGGCAATTACTAATACTCCTAACACTGAAGCAATCCAAATCCATAATTTTTTATGTTGTTTGAACATTTTATATTTCGATCCTTAATCATTTAAAGTAAAATTAAATCAACAATAATTACAAAATTAATTAGACTATCTAACTAATATCCACTAGTATATCATGCTTTTAACTAATTTTTTTCAATTATCTCAAGATTTAGATAAAAATCTTTATTTATTTTATAAATCTAAGCAAATGCAAAAAGCTTTTCCTATTCGAAAAATCAATTTGACTGCTAATAGCTGCGAATTAATTTGTAAAAATGGAACTGCCAAAACTTTAGGAGACCTTGCAAAAATGCTTGGTAAAATTAAGCAAAAAAATATTCCTTTAACTGTCCATTTATTAAGTGAAGATAATAATATTTATGGCTTTCAAATTGATAATCACCAAAATCGTATTTATCTAAAATAAAAGGTCGAGGAGCATATTAGTCCCTCGACCCTTTATTATTCTATTTAATTATTTTGAAGACTTATCTTCATTAGCAAGTTTTGCCCCTAAATTAATGATGTATTCTCTTAAAGCATCTTTTGTTTCTGGGTGAGTAAGACCATACTGGATGGCAGTTTCTAAATACCCTTCTTTATTACCAACATCATGTCTTGCACCTTTAAATTCATGTGCGAATACTCGCTGAGTCTTATTCATGGTATCAATCGCATCTGTCAATTGAATTTCACCACCACGACCAGGCTTTTGATTTTCTAAAATATCAAAAATTTCTGGTGTTAATAAGTAACGTCCAATAATAGCTAAATCACTAGGAGCATCCTCAACTGCTGGCTTTTCTACAAAAGATTCAACGTTATATAATCCTGATTCAATTTCACCTGCAGGATCAATAACACCATATTTTGAAACTTCCTCATGAGGGACTTTCATAACGGCAATTGTTGAAGCATGTGTTTTATTGTAACGTTCAATTAATTGTTGACTTAATGGTTTTTTGTCATCCATTAGGTCATCACCAAGCATTACAACAAATGGCTCATCACCAACAAAACTGCGTGCCCGATAGATTGCATCACCTAATCCAGCAGGATGTGGTTGACGAGTATAATAAAGGTTAACTCCCAATTCAGTAATTGATTGTGTCAATTGAAGAAGTTTATCTTTATGTTTTTCTTCAAGGTCAGCTTCTAGTTCTGGATTAGAATCAAAATGGTCTTCGATTGCACGTTTTGATTTACCTGTAACAATTAAAATATCTTCAATACCCGATTTTTTTGCTTCCTCAACAATAAATTGAATAGTAGGCTTATCTACAATTGGCAACATTTCTTTTGGCATTGCCTTAGTTGCTGGTAAAAATCTTGTACCCAATCCGGCTGCAGGTATAACTGCCTTTCTGACTTTCATACTTATATTCTCCTCAATAAGTTAGTTCTTAATCAAAATAATTATACTACTAAAATTCTCTTTAGTGCGAGCTATCTCGTCGTCTTTTATAAAAAGAAATTAAACTACTGGTACTATACTTAGTTTCGCCATATTTTAACTGATCACTAGCTGCATTTATGCAAACTCCAAAAAGTAATAGCAAAGCTCCCAAATTTAGCCAAAACATAAATACGATGAACGACCCAATAATGCCATAGTTTTGCCAACGAATTCCAAAATTACGCAAATACCAACCAAACCCATATGATAATCCTAACCACGAGATCGTTGTTACCCAGACTCCCGGCCAAATCCTTCTTTTAGCAGTATCAATATTTGGTAAAACAAGATTCACATATAAAACAACTATGACAATCATTAAAATAATCAAGGGCCATTTATAGCTCTCAATCTTATAGACCCATGCTAATGAAAAACCAAAAACTGGCACTAAAAATTCCATTATCTGGCGCCCAAATGCAAAAACAAACATTACTCCTGAAAAAGAAAGGACCAGTAGAACCGTAACCAGAAAAGTCACCGTGCGCGCAAAGAAAGTATACCACCACGCACGTTGCTTTTCTTTCTGATCTACTCCATAAATCTTATTCATTGCTAACCTAATCGAATTAGTTAATCCAGAAAAGGACCAAATAGAAACAATAATACCGAAAGAAATAAAACCACTTGAATGTTGTTTAAGAAGGGTGGTAATAATCGGTATTACTAATTTAGATACTTGGGCAGGAAAAATTAATGATAAATAATCTGCAATTGGGCGAGTATCAATTTTAAACAAGGGTAAAATATTTCCCACAATAATAATTATTGGGAAAATGCTAAACAGCGCATAATAAGCAATAATGATTGAATGCTGATTGATTTCACCTTGTGAAATCGTCTTGACCAATTCGTTAAAATAAAGTTTTATCTTTTTACTGACATTACTCGTATTCATTAATAATTAGTCTTCATCTTCATCAAAATGAGGAAGATATTTTTCATAACCATCATATGGCTTTTGTAAAGTTAAAATTTTAGGACCATCTTTGGTAATAGCAAAAGTATGTTCAAATTGAGCAGATTTTGAACCATCAGGAGTTGCATAGTAAACCCAATCATCATTAGGATCACTAACAGTGGTTTGTTTAATTCTCCAATCACCACCAGCTTCAACCATTGGTTCAACAGTAATAGTCATTCCTTCGCGTAGACGTAAGCCATGACCAGCCTTGCCAAAGTGAGGTACTTCTGGATCTTCATGAATAGTTGGTTGAATGCCATGACCGACTAACTCACGAACATCACCAAAGCCATTATCATCTTCAACGTATTTTTGAATGACACTACCAATGTCACCAATGCGGTTACCGACCACAGCTTGGTCAATCCCCATATACATTGCTTTTTTAGTGACATCCATTAACTTTTGGTCTTCTTCAGAAATTTTTCCTACGGCATAAGTAGTACATGAATCAGTTTCATAACCATCCAAATTGCAAGTCACATCAACTTTAACTAAGTCCCCTTCTTTAAGGATTTTATCCTTACGAGGAATAGCATGAGCAATTTCGTCATTTACACTAACACAAGTTCCATATTTATATCCTTCAAAGCCTTGTTCAGATAAACGACCACCATGTTTTTTCATAAAGTCTTGAGCAAATTCTTCAATTTCCCAAGTTGAAATACCTGGCTTAATTACATCACGCAAGCCTTCAAACATTGATGCTAAAAGGCGACCAGATCTTTGCATACCTTGAAGTTCACGTTTAGATTTTATAGTAATCAAAATAGTTTCTCCTTATAAAATTAATTAATTAAATTTCAAATAAATACAATTCTATTATAAAGCTTTTTTAAAACTTTTTCTTTATCTCTTTACTCATCTGCGCTTAGTATCTAGTATAATAAAAGATAATTATTCTTGAAAGAAGTTCGATAATATATGAAAGCTCAAATAGTATTTGCAAGTATGACTGGAAATAATGAAGACATGGCAGAAATTCTTGGCGAAAACTTAGAAGATTTTGGCTTTGATGTTGAAAGCACAGATATTAGTTTTGCTGATGCTAGCGCATTTGAAGATGCAGATTTATGTATTGTAGTTACTTATACTTATGGTGAAGGTGTGATGACTGATGAACTAAAGGATTTCTACGATCAACTACTTGAATTAAATTTAACCAATAAAAAATTTGCAGTTATGGGTTCAGGAGACAAATCATATAAAGACCACTATTGTGAAAATGTCTATGATTTTGAAAAGGCATTTAACAAAATTGGTGCAGTTGAAGTAGCTAAGCCAGTTACAATAGAAAACGCTGTTGATGATGCCGATATCTTATTAATTGACCAAGCAGCAAAAGAAATGGCTGGCTCATTTAATGACTAGAAAATTGACTAAGCAAAAGCCAATCACTAAAAGCCAAATTCGAGTACTAGGCAATCGATTAGTTGCTCGACATCGTGATTTTTATATCTATACGATTTTTGGTTTTCTTGCTTCCCTAATTAATATTATTGCCTTTGCAATATTTCATAATTGGTTAAAAATTCCATGGTTTTGGGCTAATATTTTAGCTTTTTTTGTGTCAACCTTGTCATCTTTTTCTTTTAATAAACATGGTGTATTTACTGAAAAGAAAAATCCTACCCATGGAGTAATTTATCAATTAAGCCTTTTTTTCTTATATAGAATTCTTAGTTTAATCCCAGATAACTTAATTATGTTTATTGGATTGTCTTGTTTACATTGGAATACTATCTTTGTAAAAACAATAGATCAAGTAGGCGTAGGGCTCTTTAATTACTTTGCAACTAAATCAATTTTCTTAGAATCAAGTAGTAAAGTTGCAACAGTTTTTAAAAAAATGACAAATTCAACATTCCAAAAAAGTCATAAGTAGTTAAAAACTACTTATGACTTTTTTTACTTAAAATCTATTGGACGTTCGTTCTTATCTTTTGCAAAATAATATGCAATAGCATCCATGATGCGATCAGCAGCATGACCATCTCCATATGGATTCTTAGCATTAGCCATTTCTTCATAAGCAGATTGATCTTCTAACAAGCGAATCATTTCTTGCTTCACCTGATCTTCTTGAGTTCCCACTAATTTTAAGGTTCCTGCTTTAACTCCCTCTGGTCTTTCAGTGGTATCACGTAAGACCAAGACCGGTTTACCCAAAGATGGGGCTTCTTCTTGAACACCACCTGAATCTGTCATAATGAAGAAAGAGCGCTTAGCTAAATTATGAAAATCTACAACATCAAGGGGGTCAATCAAATGGATCCGTGGGTCTCCACCTAAAACTTCTTTAGCCACTTCTTGAACCCTAGGAGATAAGTGAACTGGATAAATTATTTCAACATCATCATGTGAATCAACGACTTGTTTCATTACTTTAAAGACCCGTCTCATTGGTTCACCTTGATTTTCCCGACGGTGCATAGTTACCAAGATAACACGATTACCAGGTTTTATTTCATCCAAAACATCATGATGATAATCTTTTTGAACTGTTTGTTGAAGTGCATCAATTGCAGTATTTCCAGTAATAAAAATATTATCAGCTGGATGATTTTCAGTAATTAAGTTTGCCTTACTCAATGCAGTTGGGGCAAAATAAAGATCTGTCAGGTCATCAGTCATTTGACGATTCATTTCCTCAGGAAATGGGGAATATTTATTCCAAGTACGCAGTCCAGCCTCAACGTGACCCAATGTAGTTTGTTCATAAAATGTAGCTAACCCAGCGGCAAAGCTAGTTGTCGTATCGCCATGGACTAGAACAATATTGGGAGTCTCTTTTTTAATTACCTTTCCCATATCTAAAAGGACTTTTGCCGTAATATCACCTAAAGTTTGATTCTTATGCATAATGTTAAAATCATAATCAGGTTTGATTTTGAAGATATCCAAAACTTGATCTAACATTTCACGATGTTGTGCGGTAACAACCGTTACTTCATCAAATCGATCATCTTTTTTTAACTTTAAAACTAAAGGCGCCATCTTGATTGCTTCTGGACGTGTTCCAAAAACAGTCATTACTTTGATCTTCTTCATAAAATACCTCCCAATAATTACTTCTACTATACCTTAAAGTAAACGGTTTTTGTACTAGTGAAATATAAATATTAATTGCAAATCACTTTATTTTAAAGAAAGGAATTATCATGGATTGGATTTTACTTTTAACTGGTTTAATGATTATCATTACTATTTTTCTTTTAGTTTTTAGCTTAAATAACTTTTATTCGAAAAGAATGCGTTATTGCCTTGTAATAATGGGAGTTATCTGTTTGTTTATTACAATATATCTAATTTACTTAGTACTTTCTAAACCATGGTTAGAATTATAAAAGCTTCGATAATTATGACCCCCGTGAGAATAATACGGGGTGCTATATCAAGGTTTATGGCTAATTTGTGCATCATCTGTGCATCACTTCAAAAAAATAAAAAATTAATCCATAGATTGAGTATCTTTATTCTTAAAATTATTAGTAGAAATAATATCTATAAGAAGAAAGGAAAAAATATTATGAATTTTAAAAAATACAGTAATATCATAAAGTGGATAGTTTTTGGATCAATTGTAGGGATAATTATTTCAATAGGTGGACTATTGTGGACCTTAAGATTCAATTTGGAAGCATGGTTGTATAGTTCCTCATTTTTTATTCTTTTTGTAATATATTTAATTTGCTTTCGCCTAGTAATAAAATCAAAGAAATTAATAACTAAAAAAATATGTTTTTCTGTTCTCAACTCGTCTACTTCTTTATTAGGTACAATTTTCATAATTGCTTTTATAAACTATCTTATTTCTCTCAATGATAAGAAAATTAGTCTGATTATTTTTTATTTATAATTGGTTGTATTATAGTATATATTTTTATCAACCTTGGCAAAGATTATGCAAAAGAAAAAATCAACAAATAGCCGTTTTGTCAATAATTGTTCTTAATCCACCATACCTTAATTGACAAAATGGGGGTTTTGTCAATTAAGGTACGATTACTTAGTAATAATTATGGACAAAACGAAGTTTTGTTAATTTAGAAACGCAAAAAAGCCACTTCAGAGCATCAACGCTCCAAAGTGGCTTTTCTTCTATAATATTTTACTTAAAGGTTCCTAGTGGCTTATCGCCTTCACGGCAAACAAGGTAGCCATAGCTATCATTGCGTGGCTGTCTAATCCAGACATAGCCACCATGACGAGAATAAGCATCGTATTTAACTGTGGTACCTGCTGGTAAGGTGCTAATCAATTTGCTTTGTGGAGTAGCTCCCCATCTTAAATTGATGCTTGTACCAGTAGTAAAAGTACCTGTTTCTTTAGTCCATTTGTGACCTAAACTGTCTGTCCAAGTTTGAGGTGTTGGAGTAGCAGGTTGAGGTGCAACCGGCTTAGATGTTGGTACTGAAATAGCACTATCGCCCTTAGCAATTTTTTGCCAGCTTTCCTTATCAAGGTAGACCATACTTCTATCCATATCTCCACCAGTAAACTGCCATGCCGTCATAGCTTTATAAGGTGCAATACTGAAGCTTGCATTAGGAGTAGTCCATGAAGCCCAACTCATAGAAGCATACCAAGCTAACCAAAGCCCACAATTGTCAACGCAATTTGCTACTTGACTGAGTCCTGCTTGACCAGTGTAGACTAGTGGCCAAACCCCAGTTAGAGCATGGAATTTATCCACGAATCTTCTTACGTAAGTAGTGTTGCCCCAACTAGAGTTTTGATATTCTTCCCAGTCGACAGCGGGAACAGCCTCGCCGATGTAATTCTTTGCATTGTTGTAGAAGTATTGCGCTTCCGCTTCAGGATTACCACCGCCACAATAATGGTATACACCAAGGAGCTTACCTGCCTTCTTAGCCGCTTGATAGTCAGTATCACAATAAGGGTTTACATATCCTGTACCTTGAGTAGCCTTTACCATAGTAATATCAGTTCCTGCTTGCGTAGCGAAACTTCTAGGACTTCCGCTAAACACGTCTACCATTTTAAGCATCTTTGTTACCTCCTTGTTTATTTTTCATGTAGGCATATTGAACTGCTCCTTCAGCAGTATTTTTATCAGTTCCTTCTGGTGCTTTCATCATCACGTCAGCTACTGCATCTTTGAATTTATTAATCCCAGCCTTATCAGTAAAACGGCTTTGATTAGCAACTGCCCAATCAGCAAGTACACCAACATGTTTAATTTTCTCGGCCATGGTTGGGTCTGCTTTCTTTGCGTAGTGATAATAGGAAGAAATTGCACCTGCAATAGCAAATACGATTACTCCAACCCATGGGAGCCAATCATTAATCATTTGCATTTTCTTTTTCTCGCTTTCTAAGGTTGCTATTTTTAATTCTTAAAGTTTTATTTTTTTCTTCTAATTCTTCAATTTTATTTTTTAGTTCTTGGTTCTCTTTCTCAATTTCTTCATAGCCCTCTTCTGCATCCCTCCACCGCTGTCGATAAAGTTCTAAATCTTGCCGTAATTCTTCTTTATCTTCCTTAGTAGTATCATGTTTCTGCTTTTGAAAAGCAGAAAAAGCAGTTAATCCCCCGACTATGCTAGAAAGTAGAAGAGCAACTTGTTGAACGAAGTCCCGCCACTCTTGCATAGTTATCGCCTACTTTCTACGTTTAATCGTTGGACTACGTCTTGCACAATATTCAATTAATAGCAATGCCCCAAGCTGAAATATAGCAGCTACTACTAAACCAGGGACTTGAAATGCCAATGCATGACCTATTTCTAAAACGATAATCATGGTTAAATAAAAGGCACTTGCTCCAAGCAAAATTGTATTAGCAAGTTGATTAGTTCCACCTGCTAATACAAAAGCAAAGTAACAAGTACCTAAAATTATTGCAATTGCATCAATACGGTCATCATTAAAAATATCATGCCACTCAGGTGGCCAAAGGAAAAAACTATCTGTAACTAAAAGATAAAAACCAGTTAGAAGTAAAAGAAGTCCAATAATTAAATGAATAGGATTAGCATTAAGCCGTTGTCGTACTCTCTGAATTTCTTTCTTCATAATTTTCTCCTGTAATTCTCTTATATGCGTCTGAACCCACACAGCCCATTTTTACGAAGTTAGCAATATTTTTCTTCGTGTAAATTCCCATATCGTAGTATTTTTTATAAAAAAATTCAAAGCTTTTAGCTAAATCAAACATATTATTCTCCCTTCCGTGAGCTCATCAATGTACTCATCATCTGAATAATTTGCGCATTCTGCTCTGCATTGGCCTTATTGCTTTCTGTCAGTGTTTCTTGTAATCGAGTCATTTTCTGATATGCGTCTTCTGCACTGGCTTCTTCCCATCTAAACGTTTCCCAATTAAATTTCGGATGTTTAATTCCTTTTGGTTCTTCAATAATAAATGGTCTAACTGTATAGTCAAGTTTTGGAAAAGGAATAGCCACACAATCAAACTGATCATTTGATACGTAAACAATCTGATTATATAAAGGATTATCCTTCAAATATGTATTGGTAATTTTCTCTTTTGCTTCTTCAAGTGAAATATCTACACCCTTAGAATTCTGCACAATTGTTTCTTCTGCCATTTTATTCCTCCTAATTACTTAATTTTTCTTTGCAGTTCAGCAACTTCTCTTTTCAAATCTTTTATATCTGCTAAGGCATTATTATGGTCAATAATTGCGTTTAATATTCCTTGACTATTTGGAGTTCCATTCTCATCTGTAAATGTAATCCATGGGAAAATATTACTATTATCTATTGTTCTAATAGCAAATTGTCCCTGAACCCCAATAAATAACTGTTGTTTCCAGCCTTTCCATGCCTTTGGATTATTCAAAGTAATTATCTGACCAGAAGCTGTAAAATATCCACCCACATTAAAGTTATACACAGTCTGAATTCCTTGAGGTAGATTAGAAATAGTATTATCTGTTGGATTAGTTAAATAGTCTTTCGAGTAACCAACATAACTATCCAACTTCCCTTCAAATTCATTACGTAAACTAGGGATTTTAGAATTGGTTAATTGCTCAACTTGTTCAACTGTAGTTTCATCTGGTAGTTGTTGCCACTGCGTTAGTCGATAAATTGTACCAGAATTTTCTCCCATTATTCTTCTATAAATACTACCTTCAGCTGTCACCATAAACTGACTATATAACTTTGTAGAGTGATCGGATGCATTAATAGGTACATGTGGATCTGTTGTTATAATTAGGCCACTATAATGAACTTTTTGACCATCTACAGTTAATTCTGCATCATCTACCGGCTGCACTCCTGGATTAAGAAAATTAATTTCCGTTCCATCAAGGGTAGCCATATTGCTAGATAGTGTGACAGTATGATTATTAAGATGATTTATTTCATCGATATTGGCTTTATTCTTTAACTTATTATCAATCTCATTCTTAGTGTAGGTATCTATCTTATCAGCTTTATTAGTGTTGAGCTTAGAAATTTTATTGTCCTCTTCTTTAAGTAATTTTTCTATCTCTACTTTACTTAATGTTTCACCTTTGGTGTAGACATCATCAGGACTCACTTGTACAGAAACGTTATCTGTTCTTCCTACAACAAGGTATGCAATAAAATTAAACTTAAAAAGTGTATTATCGGTATACGCAGGAATAAATTCTGCATTCTTTGCTGTAACTATCGCATAAAGGAATTCTTTCCCATTTTCTTCCTGTGCATAAAATCCAATAGTTTTAACACTGTATCCTGTTTTTACTTCCCTATTATCAAAGGTAGCTCTAACTGCAATCGTTGAAGCTTGGTTAATATCAGTATCAGACACATCTTGTACTGATACAGTTTGTACAACATCTGCAATGGCTGTCATAGATTGTAATTCTTGAATATTCTTTTTTGTTAAATCGTCAAAAGATGAAACACCTTTTGTAAGTTTAAATTTTGCTTGTCCTTTATTAGCTCTTTTAGCTAAATCTAATCCCGCATCAGTAAGAATTGACTTATTATACTCTGACATTCTTTACCTCCTTAATTATTAAATTGGTCTTCATTAGCTAAAGCCATTCCATTAACTCTGACAACTGAACTTAATCCAACATTCAATCTTTCATTAATTGAACTTGTGGCAAGTTTTACTTTAATCTCATACAACATATTAGCTGGAAGATATATATTCAATAGTTTTCTTACTGTAATTAGTTGCGTGTCTGTAATATCATCTCTGTCAGCAACAATATTTACCTTTCGCTTACCATACTCAACGATTGCTGTAGCTTTGATATTCATAGTTCTTAGCAATTGGTTAAAATAAATTAATGTAATTGGCTTAGGAGGTAAAATATGCGTTAAGACCTCATTACGTCTTTCTTCTAATGTTTCTCCTTTTTGCGGAATAATCTGGTATTGACTTTCAAAGATGGAAATCCCTGTACTATCCGCTTGTGAAATAAATTGATTTAAAAGTTGCTGGTGATATAAATCTTCAAAACTTGCAAGACTAGATCCTTGAGCTTTTAGAAGCTCATCCATTTCATAAACCTTTTCATAGTAATCTGGTTTATATGCTAATAAGTCCGTCTTACGCATTGACTGTTACCTCCCCTAATATTGGCAATTGAGAAGTAGTTTCATTAAAAATCAAATTAATATCATTTTCTTTATCGTTAAGTTTAGGTAATTGTGCATTAGCAATACCATCTAAGTTCATTATTTTTGAAAGTATTTTCGAACGATAAATTGTTACCGCATATCCTCTTCCTATAACAGGATTGATGTTATCCCAGTCATTCCTTAATTCTTTAAAGTAGTCCTCGATGGTGCTTTGCACTGTGCTCCTTATCGTATTGATATTTGCATTAGGCGCAAGCATTATATCGATCATGACATTAACCTTTAAAAGAGTTGGTGTAACTACGGTAACTTTGTGGTCAATTGGTGCTAAACCAACTCCCATCCCACTTTGTTCAGCTGGATCAATAGTGTTTTTAACTTCATCTATCAAACCTTGACTAGCTGGCATCAAGTCATTATTAAGAATTACTAATTTGACTGTCCCTCCACCATTCCATACTGGATAGACTTGAACTGCTCCCACATCAGTGATTGAACTTGTCATCTTTACATAATCAGAAATATTTCCACCGTAAGAAATCCAATCTGAGGGGCTAAGAAGTCGTTCACGTAAATGTTCATCAGTTTCTTCATCTCTAGCAGGTGCTATAATCTCAGTAATTTCTGCCCACGATAAGGCATCGTTAGGAGTAATCGGTAGGATTTGACCTAAATACCCATTCGCTACACTCCCTGCATCTTCTGCACGTAAAACTAGACTTAAATCATCTTTTATCTGAATCACGGTATAAAAAATAGGACTATCGCCAATACTGGCGAATTGGTCCCCTACCTTTACGTTATCTAGTATTTTTTTATCTTCATTTTTTGCTATTGCTTTTACTTTAGCATTTGTAGCTGGGTATCTGTTAGTGCCATGCTCTACCGCTCGATAGTCCAGAAACTCACCTTGACTTGTTTGGGTATAGGTAAGCTTGATAATATTAGCTAATTGTAATGCCTGTTGTCCCATAACCTGTGCAGCTGGTGCTAGGGCATCCCAAATAATAGATCCTTCTCGTTTATCTATATCATCAGGCACTGTATCAAGCATTTTTTGTAAGAAATAGTTGCTATCTTTAGTTTGAATATCTCTAATTAATTCACTTGGCGTCACCTATTTGCACCTCACTTTCTATTGGAACTTCACCATAATTTGTAACACATGATCCTTCTATTAATAATGAAGTACTGTCTATCGGTTCAATTTTTGCGATTGTAACATCTGTCACTCTTGTATCAGCTAGAAGCGCTTCTTTAATCATTCGTTCAGACTCTGTTTTTGCATATCCAATATCTTTGCCAATAAGATCTTCCAAATCATTACCATACTGGTCAGTGTAAATTGGATAAACAAATCTTGATGTTAACAGGATTTTCTCAATAGCTTGCATCATTGCTGCATGTCCTGAAAATTTATTTCTAATTCTGCCATGGACAACTTGAAATGTAGTTGTTGGTTGTTCTTCTTCGTTATCCATTATTTATCGCTCCCTTTCAAAGAGATAAAAACGCTGACCACCATCGCCACGAATTAAAGAAACTTTATCTCCAGTATGCAAAGAATTATCCACGGTAATTTCAATATCACTCGTCATTTCAATATCTCCTTTTGCACTACCTTTCGTAACTTTGCCTTTGTTTGTAGCTTTACCTTTAAGCGTATAAGTACCAATATTTTTACCTAAGGTAATAAAATTACCATCTATTACCATAGTGTTAGATATTTGAACTTTAAGAGGACTAGCTGATACGACTGTTCCATAAATCAAGTCAGCATATTCACTATCGCTTCCGCCTCGTTGAGTCATTAGCTCATAGAGGCCCCTTCCAAGCTCTGCCATTTAGATCCCACCTTTACATCAAGACTACAAGTATAGTCATTTTCACTAAAATTATGAGTAGCTTTAATAATTGGGCAATTATGCCAAGTCATAGATAGGTCACTAATTGTCACATCAATTCCTGAACCAACTGTTAATCCTAAATCTCCTAAGCAATCAACTGATAAAGTTTTTTCAGATTGATTCAATTCTTTAAGCTTATCTTTTGCCTGTTGAACCATTTGAGCATAATTTGCTTTATTTTTAGCATTTTCTACTTTTTTTAAAGTTCCCCATTTTGAAACAGTATTGTTATCCCACGAACTCGCAATAGTGAAACTAGTTGTTTTTGGATCTTCTCCTGTAGAGATATTACTAGCATCCGCAGTGGCTGTCTTGCTTTGAGAACTACTATCGTTTTTTTGAACTACATAAACTAAATTTGCTGTATTATCAATACTTTCTGAAAAAGTAAAATCAGTCATTACCGTTCTTGAATCTACAACTAATCGCATACCACCATTATTTCTTGGTGCTATGCCAAGTTCTAAATGATTGTAGTTCATATATAAGAAGTGCATGTTTCCTGTTGCCGTATAAGTTTTATTTATAGCACTTTTAATCATGTCAAAGCCAGTTTTGCCATCACAAACTTCCGCTGGAACTGTATAGTTTGGAACTTCATTATATTTGACGTTATTAAAAGGCACATTGTCAAATCGACAAACTTGCTTAAATCTGTCCCAGACAGTCCCCGCCTGAAAGACAATAGATCCTTCACTTTTTAGGTATCTTTCATAGTCATAAGCAGTTACGCTTACTGTTTTATCAGCTTTAAATTCAGTTTTAAAAACAAATCCATAAAAAACATTTTTATGATCCCAAGCAAAATCTACCACTGCTCCCATTGCCGGAAGTACAGGAATGTCGTTTTGAACTAAATCAAACGTAAGAGTTCCTGCACTGTAATTCAGGTCAGTAACCCACTTTAGATTTTTTACCATGTCTTTTACATCATACTTTGGAGTCCCATTTGGTACTCGTGGAGAAATATCAAATTTGGTTATCATACTGGTCTCACTTCACTTTGTCGGACCCAGCCGCGGGGACCGCCTCCAACTAAAGCAACATGAATCGGGAATGCGCGACCTGGTGCCATATAAGTGATTTGTCTTCGAGCATTATGTTCAAAAACACCAGGTCCACTTCCATAGCTATCCAAGTGCAAACGACCATTACAAATAACAATTGAACCAATACCTAATTTTTTAGGTGGAGCAGGACGAGGTTTAGGAGGAATAGGTACTTTAATTTTCCTATATTTTGTTTCCCTGTACTCCTTTAAAGTCAATGAGTAAGTGTATTCGCCGTCGTATCCATTTTCAAATCCGTATTCAAACGAAGAAATTGTTGCGGTCATACTAATTGGTGTTGATCCAACGACTAATTGTACATGTCCTTTTCTTGCCCTAATCTCTTCAAACTTATTAATATAAAATTCAGGATTATTAAACCATCTTGATGTTAACCAAGGTACATAGTTTTTTGGAAAAGTACTGTCAATTTGAACTGATGACAATTTTTTGTTGCCAATATGATTGATTTCTCCAAGATTAATAACTGTTTCTGATTTATCATCAGTTTCCCATTTAAATTTTATTTCTTTGGGATTTATCGGTAATTCATAAGTTCGATTATCAATATAATCCGTAATATAAACTGCAAATCCATTTAATGCCATATTATGCACCTCCTAATGATTTGTTACGTTGTGCCATGATACTTTGCTCTAATCTTCTTAAAAGTGTATCAGCATCATATTGTACATCGCCTGTACTATTAATTTGAATAGCTCCTTTATCAATATTCACATTTGTGCTATTAGAATTACCACCATTTACAACAGAAGAGTGGTAACTTGATGGTGTAATGCTTTCAGCATTTAAAGAGCTTGTTCCAATACCTGTATTACCAGTGAGGCTTGCTCCTTGCCCAACTATACCGATATTTGCTTGAGACCCATCAATATTAGTAATTGCATCAGCAACATTATTAACAGCTCCAAGAGCACGTTGAAACCCTGTTGCTAATTCGTCTCCAGGACTAGAAACAGCAAAATCCATTCCCATTGTTGGATTCATAGTAGTAGCTGCATCTACAACACCTTGTGCCATAGAACCTGCCGCATTTGCTGCCTTGTTTGCATCATGATTTAATCCAATGATTAAACCTTGATCAAACCAACGCCCATATTGCTTCATTAATCTTGATGGAGAACCAATATGTAAAGCACCTTTAACAGCTCCAACAACTTTAGATGCAACGCTTTGAGCTGCACTCACTGCAGCTCCTACCATCGACTTAATACCATTAATTAAACCTTTAATCAGGTCAGCACCAGCTGATACCATTTGACCTGCCATATTTCTTGCAGCACTTACGGCTCTACTAATTCCACTTCGCACAGAACTAACAACATTATTCATAGCGCCTCTGATAGCTGACACCATCATTTGACCTGCAGCTATAAACATTGAAACCATGGCCATTGCTCCAACTCCTACCATCATTAAAGCGGAAGAAACCATCATTAGAGCAGCAGCCACAACCATTAATCCAACGGCTAATACCATAACTGCTACATCAAGCATCATGATTCCAACGGCTGCAATCATTGCAAAAACCATGATTAGCATTAAAGAAACACCTAGCATCATAATTCCTACTGCTGCAACCATGGCAAAGACCATTAATAGCATCAAGCCTACGCCCATCAGCATAAGACCTACTGCTGCAACTAGTGCGAATACACCTACAAGCATTATTCCAACACCCAGCATAATCATTCCTACTGCTGCAATAAGTACAAACACAGCAACTAATGCTAAACCAACACCCAGCAATAAAATTCCGACCGCAGCTACTAGGGCTGCAACTGCGACAAGCGTTAAACCTACTGCAAAGACAATTGCCCCCACACCAGCTATAGCTAATCCAATAGCCAATGCAACTAATGCCACTGCAAGAGCAATAATACCAATGGCTGCAACAACTGCACCAATTCCAAAGATAGCAATAGCAACAGCCAATGCAATAATTGCTAAGGCTGCCATAAGACCATATTGCGCAATTGTTGGTAATTGAGTTGCCAACAATGTCAAACCTACAGCTGCAATGGCGACTGCTAATACTACTAGAAGGATTCCTGCACCAAGAATAAAGAATCCAATTGCTCCAACTACAAGAGCTGGACCTAATGCAGAAACTAATACTGCTAATAAGGCAATTGCTATTCCAATTCCTAAAAGAACCGCAATAGCACCTCCTCCTGCGCTTGCTAATTTAATAGCAGCATTAGTGATTATTGTTAGCCCCGCTCCAACTAAAATTAATGCGGCTCCAAGGATAGCAAAACCAATAGCACCACCTATCATGCCTGCTCCTAAGGTTTTCACTAATACTGCTAATAGTGCAATCGCTGCAATCATTCCAAAGAACACTGCAATAGCTGCTCCACCAGCACTAGCTAATTTACTTGCTGCATCAGCCATCTGTTTGAAGCCAACTCCTGCTAATGCAACTCCTGCTCCCACAAACATTAAGGCAGCGCCTAACTTCATATAGGCACTAGCATTCTTAGCTATATTGCTTGATTTTTGCATCTTAGGTTCTTCTATTTCAGGAGTTTTAAGTTTCGGCATTTTTAGTTTTTTAAGTTTACCAAATGCATCGGCAACTCCACTTATACCTTTAGCAATACTTGTTGCTGCTTTCCACATTGCAAAAGCAACAGCTAATGCTGTAATAGCTGTTGCTAAAGCATTTAATGTTCCTGGATCAAGTTTATTTAATGCATTTAATCCTGCTACTACAGCACCTAATACTAGACCTTTAGTACCTGTTTTTAATACTGCAAAAGCGACTCCTAAAACTTGTAAAGTTGATGGGTCTATTTTTCCAATTGCAGTTGCCATTGAGCCAATAGCCTTAGCTATACCACTAATAGCACCTCCGCTTATTTTTCCCAATTGACTGAATAGCCCATTTTTACCTTTACCACTTATTTTTCCAAAGCTATCTCCTAAAGATTTAACCGCTTCACCTATCTTGCTAAACATTCCTTTAATCGATGAAAGTGCTCCACTTTCTTTAAATCCGCTAAACAAATCTTGAATTGCTTGTTTTGCAGTTTTAACAGCAGGAACTATATAAGAATTAATAACTTTAATTAATCCATCTGCCATTCCACTAAAATTGATATTTCCTAGTGAATCCGTAAGTTTTGACACTGCTTTAATACCATATTGACTAATTTTATCGAACGCCGGTTGCAAGCTATTCGCAAGCGTTTCTTTCAATCCATCGACAGCTTGTCCCACTGTCTTAAATTGTGTAGCCATTTTAGAGAAGTTCGCATTATTACCAGTTTTAGCTATTGCATCAAATAAATCCTGAGTTTTAACTTTTCCATCTTGTACATCCTTAATAAGTTGCTGAGTACTTTTACCCATTGATTTTGCCACAGCAGCAATACCAGCTGGGGTCTGTTCAAGCATCAGCTTAAAGTCTTGCCATTGTACTTTAGGCTTAGCAGCCATTTGGGTAGCTTGTTCTGATAAGGTCTTCATCGCTTGTTTGGGATTATTCGATGCTGCTGCTAATCCACCAAAGCCCTTAACCAATTGAGTAGTGTTTTTTGTTCCTACAGCAGCTAACTGAGCATAAGTAGAAGCCATATCTGAGGCACTATAAATTGTCTGTTGAGCAAATTGCTGCATTGACTTTTTAGCAGAAGCAATTTGAGCTGGTGATTTTCCTAATTGACGCATATTTCCATCAAATGTTTGCCATGAAGTGCTTGCTTCATTTAATTCATCAATCATTGAACGAATACCATTACCTGCTGCTCCCATAGCATTGGTAACGATTCCTCCAACAACATTAGCACCTAACATAGATTTAAAAAATCCATTACTACTTGATGTACCACTAGATAATTTAGTTTTTAAATGATCAAAACCGCTTTGTGATTTTTCAAGTCCACTTGATAACTTATTTAAGGCGCCACTAAATGCATCATTAATTTTTATAGTAGTAGTTATTGTTGACAATTATTTACCTCCTCTCTATTTTTTCTAGATAGCAAAAAGAGAAAGACCTTCTAAATATGCTTAGAATGTGCCTTTCTCTTTGCTTTTTTCTCTTCTTTTGCTTCATTTTTTTGGCGAACTTCGATAGATGCTATCACTAATGCTTTTTCTCTCATACTCATCTTTGCCCATTCGCTAGGCTTCCAATGGTATTCGTTTAACACGTAATGATAAACAGGAAAATCATCTATCGAGTTCTCAATTAGTTTTTTGCTTCTTCTACATCATCATCTAAAGATTCATTTAAACCAGATAAATCCATTACTTTTTCGGATAATTTGTTATATTCTCCAGCAGTAAGCATACGACCAAGAACTTTTTCAGGTTCTCCAAGCGCACCCCAAGACTTTTGTAATTCAGCATTACGTAAATCAGGAGAAACAACACTAGCCACAATTACTTCACTGGCAAACTTATTCTGGTCAGTTTGTTGTTCATACTGATGCGTCTTTTTATTCAAAACTCGTTTAGTCGCAAGTGATCTAATTTCAGTTACATCTTCACCACTTAATCCTTTAATCTTGAATGGTGACTTAAATCTCTTAAATTTAATTTCTTCTTCTTGATTAGCACTTTCAACGTTTTCTCTCAAAAAATCTGTTACATTAGTCATAATATTTTTTCCTCGTTCTTTCTATTCTAAGCCGTCAAAAGCTTGGATTACTTGGCTTCCTTCAAAAGTAAAGTCTGATTCCCATTCCATAACACCATCGTCTGCTTCAAAGTCCGCAATGTTGATGTCATCAAGGTTAACTTCAGTAAGCATAACTACTTGTTTACCAGTCTTTGATGTCTTATCTTCAATAGTCAAAGTGGCAGTGAAATATAAGTCAGAGCCGTCATTAACGTAAGGAATAGCCTTTTGAAGCCAAAGTGAGTTAACTAAGTAACCACCAAGTGTACCAGTGCCTTCAATAGAAGTAGTCTTCTTACGTTTAACATGTGAACCTAAGGTTTGAACATCTTCCTTGTTCTTTTCCCATTTTGCCGTGAACTTATTACATTCCATTACTTTGTAAACTTGTCCATCAATTTCTACTGTTAAAGTTGCATCTTTGGTAGAAATTGCATCTCTACCATTCATAAATTCTTGTACAGCCATTATATTCTAGCTCCTCTCTATCTCACTACTAATGTCATGTAAAGTTTTTCCATTGAATCAACTGGAATAACAGCAATATTAACCAAAATTGAATCACTATCATTACCTTTTTCAACAACAACATCAGCATTATCAAAACTTTGGATAATACCGTTTTGTTGAAGGTTAGATAAGTAAGCAATTCTATTAGCCTTAAACAAATCACGACCATTAGCGTCATTTCCAACCTTCCCTAAAAAGGTTTGTTCGAAAACATCCACAGAATTAGTGCAAATATCATCAATAGTTCTAATTACACGATTCTTACTAAATTCTTTTGGTCGATCAGCTGTGAACTTAGTTAGGGAATTAATATCCTGCTCAACTACTACTCTTTGTCCAGGGCGTGTTGTAAATACAATTTGACCTGCATTTAGAGCATTAATAGTCTTTTCATTATTAAGTTTTGGAGATGCTTCCATAGCATCTGAAACAGTGTAGTAAGTTAATGATGTACCAGCATCTGCAGAAGCACTTACTCCAGCAAAGAAGGCAGCAGCATTAGTAGTATCAATAATTCTTCCATCACTTTCGACGAATCCATTACCTACAACTGAAACACCTTCATAGTTATAGGTCGTAGTGCTATCGTCTCCAGGAACAACTGCACGAACTTTAATTCCCTCATCTTCTCTTAAACGCTTTACAGCTTCCACTAATAAAGCATGGATATTACTCTTAGTATCAATACCTCCAGTTGTAACAACGCTATAATTTTCATTTTCAAGGGCATCATTTAATAAATCTGTAACTTCTACTTTATTAGTGATACCATCTGATAATTTAATTGAAATTGCACTTGTAGGAAGAACTGGATTATCTACTGGAGTTGCAGTAACAAAATCATTAGAAAACTTTTCAATATCAGTTGCAGTAATTATACGTTGATCAACAATCGAAGCGCCAAATAAAGTAGTAACAGTAGCTTTTGTCGGCATTGCCCCATTTACAACAATCTCTGGCTCAATTGATACTGAAATATCATTGCCTTTAAGGCCTGGATAATTAGCAGTGAAATTAAAAGGACTATTTTCAGCTGTTCCTTTAGCCGCTTCTCCACCATTAGGGTTTAAAAAAAGCACTGTTTCAGCTCCCTTAAGAGCTTCTTTCAGTGCTAATAATTGTTCATTATCCAAATCTGTACCAAGCTTTGCTTTAAAATTAGATCCACTGGTTAGTGAAATTATTCCCTTTGCTCCCCAATCTAGAGATGCATCACTAATCATTAGTAATCTTCCAACGCTTGATTCACTAGTTGCATCACCAGTTCCTTTAACATTGACGTAAGCACCAGGTCGGCGCTTATTTTGTGCTTTCCATGTTCCAGCCATTTAAATACCTCCTTTAAAGTTTTTGATTGCTTTCTTAGCTTCATCAAGTGTATAGGTTTTACTATTATCTAAAACGATTTTTAAAATGTCACGCTCTGTAATAGTAAAAACACTACTATTCACAAGATTTTCTTTAGAATATTTTGGTGTGTCTAGTTTTATGTCAGGCTTTTTTGCTTTTGGCATTTAAATCCATCCTTTCTTGTAGAATATTATTATTTTGTTTTGCAGCTCGTATAAACACATCAAAGGTTAATATAACTGTCTTTTCATCTGTATTCTGAACTAGTTCTTTGTTCCTGATACTTGCATAATTTTTAATTTCAGTAAATGAATTTAGTAAACTCTCGCTAACTTTTTCAATCTGTACATTATTTTCTGCAAAAAAAACAATTTCATAACCGTATAAACGGTCTTGTATTTCATTTAGTCTTGGAGTTACTCGTGTTGTAGTACGAGCGATATAGAAGCTTGGAACGTTAAAACCACTAGCTTGATTTTCCGAGTAAATCGTATAATCAGGAAAAATATCCGCTATTTGATTTGCTATTCTTTCCGTTAAATCAATCATCAAATAAATCCCTCATTACTTTAGCAACTTCTGGATCTAATAATCTAGGTATTTGTCCTTCTATTTGACCCATTGATTTGTGCATAAAGAAATGTCCAGCTACCCATGATGCTTTTAAACGCTTATGAATAGCTGGAACATATCGTCCTGGGGTTTGTCTATGTCCCAATTCCACAAAAGAAGCATATTCAGCATTATTAGTCAGTCTAATAGTCCAACCGCCGGCTCCAAAACCAGGGCCATCTGCTGTCCACGATCGACGGAGATTTCCTTCATCAACAGGAGTATTACTTTTTAAAATTCTTAAGCTCTGTTCTCCAATACGCTTGGTTGACTTACTTATTTTTTGTTTTAATCCTCCTGAATTTATTTGTCCTTCTACTTTCTTTGCGAATTCTTGGAATTGAGCATCGTCTACCTCTCCTAAACTCATGCTTTTTCATCCCTTACCATAGCTAACTCTTGATGACTGTAATAACCTGTATATCCTCTACTCGAACGCTTGTATCTAACAGTGTTACCATTCTGATCAGTGACTACTATAACTGCCCCAGCTGGTATATTAATTCCATTACGAATAAGCAGTTTTGCATCGTATTGATCTGTATCAAAAAACGTTTGATTCCCAGCTTTTGTTGAATTAACAATTACTTTAGCAGGTTCATCTTCTACGATGGTTACTTCTTCGTTATTAGTAATTGCTCCATGTTTAACGGGCTTTGTACCAATAACTGTAACCTTATCCCTCCAAAGTAACGATATTGCCTGTTTTAGTCCTTCAAACATACTCATTAGAACTTAACTCGTCTGAAATTATTAAGAATGTTAACAAAATCATCACTAATTGTATTAATACCTCGTAATGAAGCATATATCTCTGAAACAGGCTTAAAGGAAACAGAGGTATCGCCCTCATTAAGGCTCTGTACGTCATTATTTCGCTCGTCAATTGGTTTTAACCATTTATGAGTATCAATAATTTGTACGCACAGACTAACAATTGTGCCATCTAATACCGGTGGTAGTTCTTCAATTGGAACATTCAGATAATTTGAAACGTCAAATATTACTTTTTCTAGCGTGAAGTTGATAACTGATCTGGTATATTCAGAATTTTCTTTTGGATTATCAGCATCTACGCCGATTAACAAGTTAACCTTTGATAAAACGTCATCATATCTTACAAAATCTTTCATATAACTCACTCCTATTTAATTAGAGCAAGCAATTCATCTTTTTTAGCGCTGTTATCGTAAGAAATACCATTAGCATCAAGATAATTCTTGATTTCAGCTACTGTATTAGCTGCTGTAGGCTTATCTTTACTTACTCGCATCTTTCTTTGCATCATCATTTGGAGTAGCTACCTTATCAGCGACTACAAATTCAATACCTGCTGACTTAGTTTGAAGTAAATTAACATCATCATAGGATTGTTCGTAGTAAACATAGTTACCAGAAGTTATAGCGGTAGGTGCATCAAATCCAACAAATGAATATTTTTCAGGTGCAACTTGAACACCATTGTAAATCAATAACATTTGAATTTGTTTAGCATCTGCAACTTCTTTAGACCCAATTTCAAAATCAAATTTAGTTTGCATTAAATTGCTTGGTACAACTTTAATAGTTACTTGATCTAAGCTATGAACAGTACGAGTAATATTACCAGGATCACTAATAACAATTTGACGATTCATAGCATCCGCACGCTTCAAAATTCCATTAACAACTGGATTTACATAAAGAATACGGTTGTTAGATGGAATAGATGCTTCATCAAAGTTAGTCATCATATCATCAAATGCTTGTAAGATATTCTTTTCATCTAAAGTATCAGTGTGAATACCTTTAGTGCCATCTAAATTTTGCTTTTCTAAAAACAAGTGTGAATACATGTAGCGGTCCTTTTCAGGCATCTTTTCAGTCAAATTAAACTGACGAGTGATGTTAGCAATTGAAACGACCATATTAGTTTCATCCACATCTGATGGATCTACCAAAGTTGACCAGTAACGTTCATTTTTCACTTCGTATGAATCCCAATCATTTGAATAGTTTGCGTGAGGCACTGTAATTTCTCGTCTCTTACGATCTTGACGTCCTTCGGTAATATTTAAACGTGGTAATTTGTAGTGCTTAGCACCATCCCACTTGATAAGTGCATTGCTTGGACTATTCCATAAGTCTGCTGAATATAAATGACCATCATAAAAAGCTGTTTGAATAGCTTGTTGATATGAGGTTGCGTAATTAATTAAATCTGGCATTATTTAGCTTCTCCTTTTTTAAATATATCAACCATTTGTTGAGTTGTGTCTACTGGCGCAGGCTCGCCATTAGTAGGCTTATAATCTTCTTTACTACCTTCATCAAATAAATATGGATCTGATTTCTTCATAGCTTCAACTTGTTCTTTTAGCCCTTGAACAGTACCATCTTCGTTCAACTTGATAGTATCGTTATCTAATAAAGCCTTAGCAGCCTTGGTATTTCTAACTTTGTTATGAGTCAAAAATTGTTCAATAGCACTATTAAGTTTCACTGCATGCAATTTGTTAGTAAGATTTTCAGTATCTTCCTTATACTTACTTTGAAGATCCTTGAATTGACCTGATAAGTCTTCATTATCCTTAACTTGTGACTGCAACTTTTTTAAATCCTTGTTACGTTCATCAATTTGTGACTTCAAAGACTTATTTTCTTCAGTAATTTCATTTAAATTGCTCTTAGCTTTTTCAATATCACTACCGTTTAAGTCCATAACTTTATTAATTTGTTCGTCATTAAGACCTAACTCTTTAAGGTTTTCTCTTTTCATATTGTCTGTTCCTTTCACACGTTTTTACGACTTCGCCTGTCATTAAGGCATAAAAAATAAGCCTTTTTACGACTTGCTTAGGTCAAAATAAAAAGCACTAACAATTATTAGTGCTATATTCCTTCAAAATCATCCCAATATTTATCCCACCAGCCTGGTTTTATCTTGACATTAGGGAATATTTCTTTACCGACTGCCTCATTAAAATCAGCCAAAACTTGTTCGCATCGTTCTTTGATATAAGCATCCACTTCACTTGGTGGCATCTCGCACTCAATTAGTTCTTTAGCAAATTTTTTCCGTTCCTCTAAGGCTTTTTGGTCTACTTTTTTTAGTTCTTCAGATGAATATTCCTCTGTAAAATCTCCTATTTGAGGCGGTCTATTGCCATGAGTTAAAAGATTTAAGATGTATTTAAGACGACCTACAGAATTACCTTTATCACCCACTAGGCAAATTAAATCATGACTAATTACTAAGTAATCATTAGTAGTTGGGAATTTTGCTATGACTTTAACCATCTAAAACCTCCTCTAACTTATACTTGATCTTTTTATTTTTTAGAAGTTTTTCTAAACTTTCAGTTAATTCATCTTTTGGAATAATTATATAATCAATATCTTTATAAGTTAAGTGTCCATGCAATTGTGCTTCATTATAATCGTATTGTTTATTTTTAATAAATTTATTTATATTATCATAGTTTTCATTTAACTCAAGATAAGGGTCTTTCCATAACTTACTTAAAAAAGTTCTACCTTGGTTAGACTTCATAAATTTTAAGTTTCGCAAATATGATTCATTAATAGTACCAATTTTAGACGGCTTAGCTAGCTTCTCTAATGGCATTCCTTTAATTCCTAGACTATCACCATGGTTATATGTTGTCCTGGATTTTATTGAGTCTTTGAAAATAATCTTACTACTTCCATACTGATTTAAATTTCTATTAAACGGCTCATCATCTCTACTATCCCACAAATAACCATATTTTTCGAAATCAATAGACTTATAATTATTAACTTCTTCCATTGGAATATTAAATAAATTAGCCGTAGCCTTCTTCCTACGAGCTGGATCAAATAGCCCACCACTTTTATGGGTTTCAAACTGATTTTTAAAGCCTGTATTGATAATGCTTTCTAAATCGCTTGTATTAACTCGCATTCTTACTTGTACAGTAGGTAAAGCTGAAATATCGGCAATTTTTTGAAGCTGTTTTTTTACATTTATTTTAACTAAGCGTTTAGTCTCTTCATCGGTATCATATTTATTAACATTTTTATTAATAAAATCATCAATACTTTTAGTAGTAAGGTGACGCAAAGTTTTAGGTAATGAATTAGTAAGGTGTTTATGAGCCGTAAATGTTAACTTAGGTTTGAACTCACTATCAACTTTAGGATTAAAAACATTTTGATAATTTTTCCATTGATCAAATGTCATATTTTTAATTAAATGACCTTTACCATTATCATCTCTCGCCCATCTTGTTTCTACATCAGGTAGGGCTGGATCATACGGTGTAGTGGTACATCTACAATAAGGATGGATCAATGGATAATTTATTCCTGTTTTTTGGTCCCTAACTTTAAATATTTTTACATCAAGATGACCACATTCAGTACAAGTACGTGATTCAAGCGTGGCCATATATTGATATTGTTCAATTTTGCTATCTTTATAAAAATCTAAGTTAGCTGTTTCTTGCGCATGACCCATTTCAGTAACTACTAATCTATGAATTTGATTTTCACTAAATTGCGTCATTCTTTGCCGCATCTCTTGAGTGATTTTACTATATGACTGTCCAAGTAAAGTGCCACGTAAGATAGCATCAGTAAGATAATCAGGTAAGACCTTAGTATAGTTTCTCCAAATACGTTTTGAAAAATCACTGCCTTGCCAAGGCCTACGAATTATATTCTCAACTTGCCGTTCGTTGAAGTGATTAATATTAATACTCAATTTTCCTTGTAACTTCTGCCGACTATATTCTGCCATCAAATAGCTTTCAGAATATTCTTTTGATAAAGCTGTTTGCATTCTAAGTACTTCACTAGCTGAATGTTTTTCTGCAAAAATAACCAGCTGATCATGCAAATCCTGTAATCTAGCTATCCGACTTCTAAAATATTCGGTATCAAGTTCTTTTTTATATCCACCTTTTTCAGCTTTAGCTTTAAATTCTTCTAATGTCATCCGCCAATGTCGGCTGTTAATAGTATTTAAAGCCTGTGCAGCATTTTTTAGAGATGTATTATTTTCTTGAGCGTACCTTGATATATAACCAAATGCTTCACACTCCATATCATTTTCAAGCTGCTTTAAACGATTTCGCATAGCCAACTCATAATCTGCAGCGCTTTGCAATTCTTGCTGTTTAGCAAAAATCATTCGCTTACGCCAATAACTATTCGTCTTCATCATCTACATCATCTTCTGAATCATCAGGCTTGTAATCAGAATCAGGAGCAAATGGATCACCATTTTTAGCATCTTCTTCTTGATACTTAAGTTCTTGTTGCCAGTCATCAACAATTGGATTAGCTTTTGCAATTGCTTCCTTGGAAGACCAATTTGCCACAGTTGATAACACTTGAGCTTGACTTAAAGAATCTTCAATCATGGTTCTTTGCCATGTCTGAATTACATTTGTACTCATTGCATTCGGGAGATTGAGATAAGTCATAATAGCTCTGACTAAATCGCTAATAGAATTTCTAAAATTAGCTTCAGTTGTTGAAGCTTTTAGCTCTAATGTTGAATAAAGCATCTTAATAGCTGTACCACTAGCATTAGTCGTATCAAACTTAGTTGGATCAATTCCTTGGCCTTGAACAAAAATATTATCTCTTGTGATATTTAAAACAGTATTTCGAGCTTCTGTTGGGATTTCGATTTGAAGTGTATCAATACCACTCTGGTCGCCATTACCACTGTTGTTGAACTTAACAGCTTTATATTCATTAAGATCTTTCATAAAGCTTCTCAGGTCTGTACCGCCATAATTTTTTAATACCAACACAACTTGTTGAATATCATCAATGTCATTTAAAAAGCCGTTATAAATATCATCGTAAGCATCAATTAAGCCCTTATACTTAAATAAATCAGGTTCTCTATATCTATTTTTTGGGAAAATAATAAAAGGAACTCGTCCAAATTTATGATGAAATACATTGCTTGCCCCAGTTTCATAACCAGCTGATACATCAAACGTAGTAATCCGATTATATGGTTCCAGTGTCTCTACATTTTCTGTATCCGGTGTTCTAAAAAACATAGCTTCTTGATCAGTCCAATATTCATGAACAATAAAATATTTTCCAGTATCAGAATCTAATTGTTTGTAACTCCTAAGTAATCCAATTAATTTTGAAGTTAACGTTGTATCAAAAATTGGTGTTACTTGATCAAATGGAACAACAGAATATCTAAAATTATTATCATCATCGAGCCAGTAATGTAAGCAACTATAACCACCTAAAGCAGCATCAACTACTAAATTATTTAAGGTTAGTGCAAATTGATCACCTAAAACATCTATTATTTGATTGTTAATTTTTTCATCCCCTACATCAATTTGAGGAACTTTGGTTGCCACATAGCTGGCCTCTTGATCTACAAGCAATTGATGAAAATTTTGAGGAACTCTATTATCTGCATGACGTAAAGGCTTGTCTTTACCTTCTTTATTAAGTCTAGACTTTCCATTATTACGGTTAGTAATATCAGTCTTGTTCTCATAATATCGCAGAGAAGTTTTGTATCTATTAACTCGCCGCTCTCTTAACGTAGCAGTATTTTTTATCAGATTTTGTAATACTTTTACGTCCACGGTACATAGCCTCCTTTATAGTGTTTGCTGTAAATTGCGTAACGCATCATATCCATTACATCATCATGTTCTTTAACTGGTTCCCCAGTTTTCTCATTCCAAATATATTGATAAACTTCATCGAGAAAATGTTCTATACCTTCTTCATTAACAAAAAACTTTCCTGTTTTCATTAATTTGGCCACAAATTCAATACCGGGAAGTACAGACTTATTAGCATTAATTGCATTGATGCCATTAGCTTGAAATTCACTTATATTATCAGGACGAGCACTATCACAATAGAAGACAATATCTTTTCCATATTGTTCCTGAATTTGATGTGCTACTTCTACCCAATGATTGATAAATTTATGTTTTCCTGTGAACTCTTTGATAAAGTATGTATTTCCTTTATCATCATCACCAAACAAGCCAATAGAATTAAGGTGTTCAAATCCCCAGTCCACACCAGCATAATAATGTAAGCCATCTGGTATTTCACTTTCAGTAATAAGCATCGTATCTTTATTAAAATCTTGATAAACAATACCTTCTCCGGTGACCCAAAGTCCTAAAATATCACGGTCATAAAACATCCCTTTTGGAGTTTGTGCTTTGAAAGATTTAACATATTCAGGATCTAAAAAAGTATTATCATCAATTGTAAAATTAAAACACTTTATTTTTGCAGCCGGATCGTGATTATCAATATAACGAGTTTTAAGCCAATGAGTAGGGATGTCAGGGTTTGTGTCGCAGATTACCCGTGAATCAGGTTCTGAACAACGAGAAACAATTTCTTGAAAAACATCATATACTGCAAGTGATGCTTCATTAACATAAGCTCCATAGGAAGTCATACCACGTATTGCAGCTAAGCCTCGAATTGAGCCAGTATAAGCAGGTACTATATCAACTCCGAATAGATGATAATGTCCATGCCGGTCAATCTTAATATCAATTCCAAATTGAGTAGCAATTGAACTAATAACATTACTGTAAATCGAGTTAGAACTATAACCAGCCAAAATATATTGTGGGTGTGGATCATTGCGTTCTTTTGCAAGCTTTGCAACCCTTTTAATTTCATAAAAGAAAATATAATTATTAGATACTGTTTTTCCTGCTCTTTTTGCACCAGCAAGTATCATCGTTTTCCAATCGTCATTAAAGTATGAGTAAAGTACTTCTTCCTGTTTTTTAGTCAGTATTTTCTTCATTCTCATCTTCAATTACTCCTGCGTTAACTTTGTCTAGTAAGTCATTCAATACACGATTATCTTCATTAGTTAATTGTTTCATTGCCTTAACTCGCTCTTCACTGTATTCTGCATCTGCATTAGCTTTACGAAGTTGTGCTTTGCCTAGTGGATCATCTGGATATCTTTTAAGTATCTCTTTAGCAGCTGAAATTCTATCTTTCGCTGTAACTGGAACATCGTCATAGACGCCCTTAGCAGTCGTTACAGACTCCGTTTGCTCTCCCCGCATAACTGATGATAAATACTCTAAAACCTCTCTAGCCCCTGCTATCTTTTCCGATTCAAGCTTTTTCATCTGCTTTTCTATATAAGCTTTTAATTCAGGTTTTTTCAGGTTTTCATTTCCAATCGAGTAAGCAGTTTTAGGAGAATAGCCAGCCTTTATTGCGGCTTCTTTGGCATTTCCGCATTTGATATACTCGTCACAAAATTTCTGCTGTTTAATCGTCAACTTATTCAACCCATTTCTCCACCACCTTTCAGAGCAAGCAAAAAGACCTAACCAATTAGGTCAGGCCTTTCATACAATTTTTTCACTATAACAAATATACACTATTTAAGTACGAACGAAGTTCGGTAAAATTCCGGTTAAAGTTCGGTTTTGTAAACATGTAAATCTACACAAGGGATGCATCCATAATGTTGTTGATAATAATCAAAACTATCAGCAAACTGGATTAATGCTTGTCTTCGAAGAATACTAAGTTGAGTATGTTCACGATAGATACGTTGCTGAACTAAAGTCCAACTTTCGTGTTTTATATACAAGCCAATTAATATCGTTCTACTAGTTTCAGGCAAATTAACTATTGTATGATGAATAGCTTGTACTTCCCTTGCAGCATCTAACCCCCGAATAATAGCTGCTTCTTGACTATTTACTCCATTCCTATGACTAGGGGCTTCACTTAAAACAGGTGAGGATAAATCTGTTAAGCTTCTACCAGACATCAATATTAATTTTTCTAGATCTTTCTTAAGGAATTTATCTACTCTGTTTGCTGTTTTATTAATATCAATCTCTGGAAATAATTCCACTGAAAATCCTCCTATACTTCATCTCTTACACAATTCATTCTCTACCTCTATTTTAACAATTTCCTACTATATGTTGTATTGCAATGTAATCCGCATCATTATGTGGCGTACTAGCTATCGAACCATATTTTTTTTCTATTTTGTGTAAATGAGAATAAAAGTTAGCATCTAATTTGAAAGAAGTTTTACGATATGAGTTATCCCATTTTAAATTTCTAGCTTTATTATTTGTAATATCACCATCTAAATGAATAACAGTTTTAAAGTTATTAGGATTTGGAACAAAATATGTAGCTACTAGTCTATGAACTAGATGAGAATGTCTAATTTTTTTAGAATCAAATAAAGCAACTCTATGTTCACCAAGTCTGTTAATTTGCTGCTTAAGAATTTTCATTTTATTATTCATTACCAAACCAGTATTTGAGATTAGATATTTTCCATCATATCCATCTATCTTTTTCCACTTAATCGGCAAATCCATATCCTACCAACTCCTCATTTACAATTTTTAAAGCATCATCAACTGAACGTGCAATACCATGAATTGTATTAGTTTGCATCAAGTGTTTATGAAAACGTATTTGGTCTTCCCGTGGTCTACCTTTATCGTCTTTCATTTCAATAAAGAAAATTTTATGGTTTGAATGTTTATAGCCAAAAATATCTGGAAACCCATTGGGTAAACCTGTTCTAAACATTCTTAGAAACTTTCCTGAACTATCGCGTAAGGGTACTTGACCAACATTAGCACGAAATACATCACACCCATTAGCCGATAATGCTGCTAATACTTGATTTTGAATATAATGTTCACTAGTCATTTACTTCGGTCACCATCGTAATATATTTCGGATTAACTAGAATTAATCCTCCAGTATTTTTTTCTTTAATAAGTTGAATATCAGTCGTTGACATTCTTTGCATCCAGAAATTTAAATCACCATCATTAGTTTCGATCACATCTCCAGTAATCGTTTCAATTTTAATCATCATGAACACCCTCTTTAATACATTTCTCTACGATTTCTGTTGCTTTATCTACTAACTTCTTCCATCTATCAGAAGGCTCAATATAAGATAATTCATATTCCTTATCATAGATTTCTAGAATTAGTTTCTGTAAATATTGCTTATTCATGTTTATTTAAACTTCATAATAATTGTCTAGTGCATTAATAATTGTTTCTTTAAGTCCTTTAAAGCTAGTTGACTTCATATCTTTTTGCAATTCATTAAATACTTTATACGGCACTTCTAACTCGCCAATATTTAAATTAATATTCTTGGGATGTTTAGTGAATTCAACATAAACTTTAGCTTCAATAGCAGAAACATAAGTTACTTTGTAACTATCAATTTTAAAAGCGTAACCTTCACCTAAGTAATCTTCTACCCTATTCTCAATTAATCCAAGTTGTGGATCTTTAAAATTAACCGTAAAACTCATATTACCTTTCATTTATCTTCCTCTATTCTATAAAGTAATTTTTTTCGTCCGCCTTTATGTCTGCTTGGGGTTGCGTAACATCTTAATGTAGTTTTCTTAATTTTGTATTTTTCAGATAAATAATCTATTGTACCCAAATCAATAAATTTGTCGCCATTATACATTGCATACTCAATCATTGCTATTTTTCCTTTTCAGGTTCATCTAACAATTCAGTTTGAACACTGGTTAAATCAACAACTAAATCATTTTCTGCAATTTTACTCAATTGGTTTAAATCAATTTGTTGTGCGTCAGCAGTTAAATTAATAGTTACTAATGAGCCTTTAACTTTAAAGTTTTCAATATCTGAATTAAAAGTAACTTTTCTACCTGTTAATTGTTTATTCATTGTTATTTACCTCGTTTTTATTTATTTAAATTATCTATTGTTTGTTTTAGTGCTTTAACGCAATCAAATACGTTTAAATGCTCCATTCCCCAGTGCATAGTATCGAAACCTGCATATAAATCGTTATCAGATACAACTTGCAATTGATCTAGAAATGTCATTCCTCCTGGGAATGGGTCAAATGCTGATAGAAATTGTGAATCATTAGCCATAATTGGATATTTAGCATTATCTTCTGACAATAATTGAACATAGCCAGTAAACCAGCCCCTCATATTATCTGAAGGGTAGAATTTTTTAATTAATATATTTCTTCCCCTATATTTTTCCCAAAATACAATCCGTATTTCATCCATCACATCGTGCTCACTTTCCAGATAAATAGAGCTAAGACCGATAGTGCTATTACTGCACAACCGAAATTAACTAAATCGAATTTATTCATCGGTATCCTCTCCGAATTTACGTCCACACATCGGACAGTATTTAATTTCTGCCGTTACATCTTCAAAAGTTTCAATCCAATAGGTTCCATTGTCTGTATCATAAACAATTGCAGATTCACCATAGCGGTCTTCCCACTTTTTACCTCTTAACCATGTTTCTTCTGGTTCATCAGCTTTATTAAACGTGCAATACTCGCATTTAGTTTTCATAAACAGGCATATCCTTTCCACTCTAGAAATATAATTTGCTGCATGTTTAATATCAATAACTTTATGATTCTTGATAAAATCGTTAATTTCTTCGTTAATATTCTCGAAATCATTCTCAAAAATTTTCACTTTCATTTTTCTACTCCTAAATTTAACTAGACCAATTTTGTTTACCACTTTTTAGGTGTTATATTAAACCAATCTTCAATAAAAATTTGAATTTGCTCATCTGAATAGCCTGCTTCTTCGGCAATTTCAATAACTTCTTCTTTGCTATATGCACCTTGTAAATATTCCACGCTTACACCAAAGAATTTTGCTAATTTATTCCATGTTTCATTAGTTGGGGTGTTTAAACCTTTTTCCCATCTAGAAAAAGTGGCATAAGTTGGAGCCTTTTTTGAGTGAGTACCATTAGTGAACGTAAATTTATTAAATTCGTGAGCTAGCTCTTTTTGAGAAAGTCCTTTTTTCTTTCTTAATTGCTTAATTCTATTCATAATTCGTCCGCTAAATGTAACAGTAAAAATCCGCTTGCTGTCACGCTTTTTATCCTTACTCTATCAAGAGGTTTGCCTGTGTTGTGAACAGTAGAACAGTAAAATCGGGGTCGCCTTTATATAGGCACGCTTACTACTATATATACTTATATATAAATATTTTATTAATAAATATATATATTACTGTCACTAGTACTTAGTAACACTGGCATATCAACATTTGTCGTGTTGACAGTTAGTGTTTATTTACTGTTACTTAACTGTCACTTTTCTTTAAAAAACCTCTTACAACTTTTCCTTCAACCCTTTTTCTTGCTCCGACATCGTAACCAAGATGCTCCATGTAATATCTAATGCTTCGTGCATCTTTACTATTTCTACCAAGAGCATCTTTATCAGAAAATAATGAGAATGCTAATTCTTGATTAGTAATAAATTCAGTATCTTTATATTTATTTTCAAGAATCGACATTAGTTCTTCTTCAAGACCAGTAGTATAGATAAATTGCGTCTTATTATCTTCTAATAATTGTTCTTGATGTTCAGTTAATAGGAATGGATCTTGAGCAATCTTGTATAAATGAACTGCTTCACCCCAAAGCTTCTTTACATACTCATCTGTTAAATCTGAAACTGGACTTTTTTCCTGCTTTTTAGGATTAACATAAATTGAAATAAATCTTCTATCTCCAGAGCGATCTTTCAAGTGCCTAACTTCATTAGTGGTACGGGCAATAACAAAGCTTTTTGCAAATCTAACTGTTTTTCTTGCGTAACTTTTACGATATTCAAAAGTCTGCATAGTGATGAATTTTTTCAATTCTTCTGGTGATGCGGCATTTGATGCAGTCATTTCATCATCATTGACAATCAAAGCATTCTTCATGACTTCAAAATCATCTTTTTGCTTGAAGGTATTAAACTGGTCGGTATATAACCCGAGTGGTGCTATTTTCTGTAATAATGATGTTTTACCAGTCCCTTGGCCACCTACTAAATCCAAAACATAATCAAATTTAGTTGTAGGATCATATACCTTAGCTACAGCGCCCATGAACCATAATCTTGTAATTAAAGCCGTGGTTTCATTCTTTTCTGCACCTAAATAGGTTGGGAAAAAATTATCTAATCTGTGTTTTTCATCCCAATGCTTACAAGCATCATCCATATAATCAACTACAGGATTGTATGAGTTCATATAAGCAACATTAGTAATCCCTTGGTCAATCACCGAATTTTTAAAAGTTGCACCAACATAAGTAGGATTAGATTCAATATATAGTTCAATTGAATTAATCACTTGATCTGTATATTGACCTTTTGAAATCTCAATGGTCCCCAGGGATGTTTCTAACTTAACGTCTTTAACCACATCGACTTCTTGGGTAAATTCATTAAACTTAAATAATCCAACTAGCTTAGGATCGTTCTGTAAAATCAAAACTACATTTTTGACTGAAGTCGTTTTTAGTCCACCATCTCTAGTCAATTCGAAAGGCGAGCGTTTATTTTCATTATTTCTGACTACATCAGCAGCTTCTTTATTAATTTTTATGACTTTCTTTTTATCATCCGCCACTTCTACGTCTTGCCTCCTTTTCGATCATGGAATTTACAGTTCGTTCAAGTTCGTTCATTGGTAGTGGGTCTGGGGTATTTTCATTAGCAATCACTGCTAATTTTGCTGCAACTTCTGGATCAACATTGCGTAATAATAAACCGCCCATAAAACTAGCCAAACTATCATTTCTTTGCCCAGTGTCACCAAATCCCTCAATAATAGTTTCAAACAAACCTGTCGTTTTTGTCTTTTTGTTCATCCCAACATAAAGTTGAGCAACTTTAGTTTTAGGGATTTTATCAGCTTTTTCTTTTAAAAGATCTAATAATCCTTGAGGAGCTGGTTTCATTGGAGCTTGATTAAGCCACTTATATTGCTTATCTCCTAATGCACTTGGAGCAACAACCACGTAATTATTTACGTGTGCCTTCAAATCAACACCTGGTAAGAATCCAATGTTTTGAGTTATTTCGCCATTAGCTGGTTTTTGAAAATAAAAATGATAACCATCGTGCGCGGTTTTTTCGGTCAACGTGTCTTTAAACCATTCATCATGATTTATTTTTTTTATTGACTCTAGCCCATCGACATCCCCGTGACGGTCGACATCAACCACGAAGAATTTATCAGTTTTTAAAGCGATATTTGCTAAAGGGTGTGTTTGCCAAATTTTCCTAATTTCATCAGGTGTAAGAGCTGGCTTACCAGCAAACTTAATTAAAGGCTTTTTGCCGGCTCCAATTGGAATTACTGAAAATCCTTTTTCTGCATAATCAACCGCATAATTAACTAAGTTTTGTAGCATACCTTACCCTCGCATAATTTAAAATGGTAAATCATCATCAGTGACTGTTACGCCAGTGGCTTTAGCTGCATTTGGATCAATGGCTTTAGGCTGCTCCACTTCATCAAATTCTAAATTTCTGTAAGGTCTATCAGGGTCTTTTTTATTTTCAGTGGTTTTAATAGTTAACTTAAGCAATTTACCTTTGTAAGGCTGGAAGGCATCTTGTAATTTTTCATAGTCTTCTGATTCGGTTTCTTGTAAAAAACATTCGTCCGGAACAGGATCAAGACCAACCATTGCTCCCAATCTTTGAATTTGCTTGATATTTCTGGTTAACACACCGGCTGGCATTTTTTTACCTTTAGAAGTGGTTTCCGCAAGTGTAGGTGTAAAGAATTCTTGTCTTCCAGCTTCATCCCCAGTCGCTACTTCTAGACTAAATCTAATAAAGTCTGTTTGACTGTTCGGCCATACTCCGTGAGTTGCCCCGCTTAAGGAAACGATATATTCACCATCTGGAATTCGCTCAAATCCAGAACCTGGCTTGTCCTTCTTAGGGTCGTAATTTTCTTTTTTAATTTGATTAAGTGCATCTGCTAAACTCATTATTTATCACCTTTCTTTAACTTTTCCATTTGGTCTTTTGTAAACATACCTTGGCAACTTTCAAGTAATTGCAACACTCTTTTATCAGTGATGTTTTCAGGATCGTATTTTGTTCTTACAGCTTTAACTTCACGCATGTAAGTAATATTTTGTCCTTGACCAATCTTTGAAGTTCTGATTACTAGATCACAGTTACCATTTACGATGTTGTAGTACTTATCCTTAAGGGATTGCTTGAAAGTAGTCCTATTTGTGTCTTCATCAGTAATACTAATTTCACGGCTAATATAAATTACATTCATTGGTAAAGCTTTTAAGTCCATGACAAATTGTTGTAATGCTGCATTAAACATTGCATAACCTTTACCATAGGCAATATCAGCTAATGATTGAACGCCATTTTCTAAACAAATAGCTTGTTCGATCATGACGCAAATATCATCAATAACATCAACTACTACAGTTTTAAATTGTTGGTCTTCACTACCTTTTTGGTTTTGCAAAGCCACAATAATATCATCTAATTGTTGGATTGCCGAATGGGTTAATTTACCGTTTTGGTCACGTTCGTTTCTAATTTGAATTGATGGTGCTTGCCCTTGTTCGCTATTACCATCGGTATTCAAAATTAGTGGGTTTGGGAAGTAACTAGCAAAATATGATTTCCCTGACATTGTTTCTCCCCAAATAAAGAAGTTATGTGGTTGTGATTTTGGTTTTAATGTTTCTACCTTTGGTAATGTAATCATGATTATTTAAATATTCCTTTCTTTTTAGCCATGATATAAACCCATCCTGGTTTAAATCCATGTAACTTTTGATAAGCTTTCAATTCTGCATAAGACTTAAGTTCACTAACACTTTTATTCATAACGTTAGTCATAACCGTATCGTGAATAGCGTCCTCAATGATCTTTTTACGTTCTTTACCTCTTTCAATTAAATCAACATCGGCTATTTTTTTAGCTTTATCAGGTACTTTAATTGGATTGCCACAAATTGGACATTTACCGTCTTTTACCTGTGAAGCTTTAACTACCGCAAAGCAATAATCGCAAGTAGCAATCGCAAAAGTTGGTTCGCTTTCTTTAACCTTTTTACTTTTAGAACCAGTTATCATTGCCGACTTCCAGTCTCTTTCATCGTCTGGATAACCAAACTTTTTAAAATTATTAGCATGGTCAATGATAATCGCTGTTTTATCAGGTCTAGGATTTAAACAACGCATTGAGAATTGTAAATATAATGCTAGTGAGGCTGTCGGTCGTGCCATTATGACGCAATCAACGTTAGGTAAATCTACACCTTCAGTAAATAGGTTCACGTTAACTAAGATTTTTAATTTCTGATCTCTAAATTTTTGAACTATTTTTTCACGTTTATCTTTAGGCGTAGTTCCATCTACTTCGCTTGCTGATATTCCTGCCTCATTAAATTCAGCCGTAATTTTTAAAGCTGCATCAATTGAGTGGGCATAAACTACTGCTTGTTTATCATTAGCAATTCTTTTATATTGCTTAACAATGTGACCAAACAATTTATTACTTAAAGCTTTATCCATAGAATCTTTTGTATAGTCACCGGTAGATGATTTTTTTAACTGCTTAACGTCAAAATCATTAGGTGGTTGAAAATATCTAAATGGTGCTAAAAAGCCTTTTTCAGTTAATTCTTGGATTGATTGACCAACGATAATATCATCGGCTATTAAATCTAATTGCTGCCGCCCTGTTCTAATAGGTGTTGCTGTAAATAGCAAAATAAACGCATTCGGAAACTGCTTTAAAATTCTCTGGTAACTTTTAGCCAAAGCATGGTGTGCCTCGTCTATTAGAATTAATTGCGGCTCTGATAATTTGTCAACTTTACGAGTTAATGTTTGAACCATACCTGCAGTTAGTAGCTCAGGAACTACATTCTGTTCTTTAAATGTTCTAACCGCTTGATCTAGAACTTCTTTACGATGAATTAGAAATAAAACTCGATTAGTTTTAAGCGTGGTTCTTCGTGCAATTTCTGCCATTACTACTGTTTTTCCAGTACGAGGCGGCGACTGTACGACAATTGATTTATGACCTTTTTTCATTGAATTAGTGATTTTAGTGATTAAGTCTTGTTGATAAGGTCTTAGTTCATACATCTCTTAGACCACCTCCCATTTAAATCCTTTAACCATTACTTACGTTTTAATTCATTCAAAATATATACTTGCTGTTTGTTTGATCTATCACTATATTTTTTGAATTCTGTTTTCATAAAACTCATAAAATCATCAATCTTTTTATTTAATAATTCGATTTCTTTTCCTTGAGATTTGATTTTTTCTAATATCAATTCAAAAGAATAATCATTGTGTGATTCAACATTGTTGTTAATTGAAATAGATTGCTTACTTGAATTATGATTAATGTTTAATTCCTTATGGGTTTCAATCATTTTGTCGGTTGGAAAGTAATCAATCATATAAGATTCTGAACAATGGAAATACTCTGCAAGCTGCTTTCTCTTTTCTTTGCTAATAAGACAACGGTAAGTTAAATACTCTCGCAGAGTATCTTTTCCCCAATTTAAATCCTCACTCACTTTGGTTGGAGTTAAATTTAATACTTCTAAATAATGATTAACTTTTTTGTGTTTAAGTAAGTTTTGTTTGATGCTACTGAATATTCAGATCTTGGTTTACTCATTACTTTTTTACCTCTTCCTTTAGTGCTAATTTATAAACTTCATGAATCGCATCATCATAAGTTGTTCTTACAATGTTTTGTAGTTGGTCTTCCAGGGTTCCATTTGAAAAACCTTTAAGTTCTGGTTTGTTTTTCTTTAACCAATTAATGGCTTTCTGATAAGTTCCTTGCTTTAAAGCTTCTCTCACTAAATTCTTAGTCCAGTCATTAAAAGCAAGTTTTGATTCTTCATAATACTTTCGATAAGCTTCAATCATAATTTTTCACTCTTATAGATGTCATTTAATATATCGTCTATCCATTTATCAGGTGGCATTTCATTAGTATTTTCTAGTAGCTCTACTATTAGTTCGTTTTCATCTACGTCTAATTCTTCCGCAAATTTTTCTGGTCCTAATTTTTCTAAACGTGATTTTAGAAATTCGACACCATTGTCGAAATCTGCTTCAGTGATTTCTGATGAAATAAACCAAGGTCGGTTATCTGCGTAAGCGACTAAACAGCCAGAACCTTTAAGACGTTTCATTTTGTCTGCTATGTAATATGGATCATTAATCATTTACAATTTCCTCGCCTTCTACATAACTAATTTCATCTAGTTGACCTGAATTAATCTTGTCAATAATTGGAATGCTGTCGAACCCGTAAATAGGATTATGTGGTTTAGCATTGATTCCTTTGCCGTAGCCTAAAGCAGTCATTATTACGTTTGGAAAAGATCTTTTATTAAAAACTTTCATCATTACTCTCCTAAATCCAACTAAACAATAAGTAACCAAAGTACATTGTTAGAAACACACCAATACCGATAATTTCCATACAAAACGCTTTTTCTAGTTTGCCCATTTCCAATTAATTTCCTTTCTGTGGTTCTCCATCCATTCAGCAGCAGGGTATTCAAAGATAGTTATCTTTCTACCTCTACCAGGGTGGATATCATCAACCCAATCAGGCTTAAATTTATAAAAGATTTCTTGCTTTACCCATGCTTTACTTCGACCGCCGCAATACTTTTTTCTAAATTCATCAAGACTGATTGTTTGTCCCATGAGGGTATGTCTTGGGACTAAATCAAGCTTGATTACTGCTTTTTGTATTGCTTCATCTAATTCATCGGGTGGAATTACAACTTGCATTGCTATTATTCCTTTCTATTTTTTTATAGAACCCTCTAGCTTTCATTAATTTTTTTGGCTGAGTAATTGGTTTAAAAGTACTTGATCTGCTAAATCAAGTGCTTTTTTTTATTTCAAAATAATCAGCATTTTCATTTTCTAGAGAGTGAATAATCGCATTGGCTAAATTTCTTGTTTTAGAATCTGAACTCATAACAGGTTCTACTACTCTTAATTGATATCTCTTCATTTACCTTTCCTTTCTAGATTTTGAAATCTTGAATGACCTTTAAAATGAATTTATTAGCAGTACTACCAGTTCTTTTCCCGCTTAAATACATGCTTACTTCCGATTTGGTCATTCCATACATTTTTGCTAGATCAGATGGTTTAATGTTATTTTCTTTTAAATAATCATTTACTAGGTCTAATCCAGGTTTTGTAGTTGGCATTGTTAACCCTCCCTTTTATCAAAATTAACTAAAAAGTTAACAATCTTGTTGACAATTTGACCCAATAGGATAAAATGAGAGTGTAATAAATAAGCGAAACAAACAAGCCCCTACTTGGTTTTTGATTCTCGCTATTATATTATTTTGTGAACATTTTTGTTAACGAATTAGCTTACAAAAATATATTAACCCTATTGGATAAAATATGCAACATTTTTTATCCAATTTAGCTAATTTTATTTTTGCATGCTCTAGAAAGCATTGATATGAATACATTTGATAGAATTAAAAAATTAGCGAAAAAGAATGGAATGAGTCTTCAAATAGTTGCTGAAAAGTCCGGCATTGGAATTAATACTATCTATAAATGGAAAAATTATGATCCTAAAGGAACGGATTTAGCTAAAGTGGCTAAACAATTACATACAACCACTGATTATCTTTTGTGTAATACTGATGATCCGAAAATCCCTGATAGTACTACTAATGATGGGTTATCTTGGTCGGACCTTGGTATGCCATACGGTGGCTCTATTCCTGATGATTTAAAAGGCTACTATAAAGTTATGGCTGAACAATATGTAAAAGAGCATCCCGATTTATTTAAGGGAGATGAGTAGTAATGTACGATGATATAATTGCGTACGAATTAAATTTTGCATTAGATCATGGTATTGGTTGCCTTATGGATAAAAATTTACCATCTGATGCTCCTAGCGTTGGATATGCCGGTAAATTCCCTATGGTGCATATAAATACTAATTGGCATGAGAAAGATGAACTACCGTTTATTATTGCCCATGAGATTGGTCATGTTTTACTAGAAAATGGTATATATTATCATTTGGCATTTTTAGGTAAGCAACGGGGTGAAGCAACTGCTAACGCTTTTGCAATTCAACTATTATTAAGATATTGCCAAGATAACGATTTATATTTTGATACTTACTATAATTTTGCGGAATGCTTTAAAATTCCAAAAAATCAATATTATTTATTTGAAAGCATTGCATAGTCCACACCGTCAATGACTATAAACTTAAGGCAATATAGGAGGCTTATATGAAAAAGAGATATGTATTAGGTGCTACTGCACTTGTATTATTAGGTTTAGGTACTAGTGCTTGTTCAAGTGATGGTTCAAGCGGCAGTGATAATTCACACTCAAAGACTGCTTCTACCCCTAAATACAACACCTTCAAAGGTAAGACTTTTACCACAAAAGATGGTGTATTAAAGATTGATAAAGTAATTAATGTTAAAGTTCATGATCCAAACTTACCTGATTCAGATTCAAACTATAACGTTGTTATGATTACTGCTTCATTCAAAAACACTTCAAAGAAATCAGTAAGTCCAAACGATTTCTTCAGAGAAAATATTAAGTTGGAGCAAAAACTATCTAATAGTACTCACGAATTAAATACTATTGGTGGTTCATACGATGAAGGCTTATTTGGCAAGTATGCTGATTTAATCAAAGCCAATGATAATAAAGTTGATCCTGGTAAAACTGTTCAAGTAGCATTCGACTTTGACCTTGATTCTAAGAATGGAGACAAGTTAGTCGACAAATATATTTTCCAACCTGTAGATGGTTTAGGTAATGAAAATGGTAAAGCGTTAACCATGACGGCCACTAGTGAAAGTCTAATTGCTACGGATGAAACAAATACTGATGATTCATCTACTGACACTGATACCAGTTCTGATAATGACACTGACACTAATTCGGATTCTGATTCATCTAATGATACAGACACTGATAACAACTCTGATTCAAATTCAGATAGCGATAAAGAAAATAATCAGTCGGACAGTAACACTGCAGATACTAATGACAATAGCGATACAGATACTGATGATTAATTAATTGCAAACAAAAAAGCCCCACACGGGCTAGGTGTAGAGCTTAGGCAATATTTAATATTTAAATGTTATCAAAATATAAGAGATGGGCATTTACTCGATGCCTATTTCTTATACCCTATTTTAGCAAAAATGGAGGTATTTTTAAATGGCATCTGTTTATAAACGTGGTAAAACATGGACAGTCAGGTTTACTAAGAGAGAAAATGTCTATGATCCTGAATTACAAAAACGTGTTTCAAAATTAAAGCAGAAATCAAAGGGTGGTTTCAAAACAAAGGCAGAGGCTACTCAATACGGGATTAAACTTGAAGCTGAATCTATTTCAGGAGTAGATGTTACTAAGAATCCAATCTTTGCTGATTATTATAAAAATTGGATTGATGCGTTTAGATTACCTGGTGCTCGTCCTGCTACTGAAAGAAGATATCAAGTATATGTAAAACATATTAGAGATTATTTTTCTGATGAAAAAATAAAATCTATTACCAATATTGAATATCAGAGAATAATAAATAATTTCGGGCAAAAACATGCTCCTGAATCAGTTAGAAAATTAAATGGTTCTATTAGAGCTTGTGTTAAATATGCAATAAATGAAGGAGTACTGAATAAAGACTTTACTGCCAATATTAAAGTTACTGGTAATGAAAAGAAAAAGCGAAAGGTTAGCTATTTAAATGCCAATGAAATAGAAAAAGTTCTTAAAGAATGTGAAAGCAATTTACAGTCCAAGTATACCAGTCGCTACATTATTTTAACTGCATTTTTAACTGGTGCTAGAATTGGCGAAATTACCGCTTTGCACTGGGAAGATATTAATTTTAAAAATAAAACAATTGATATTAATAAAGCACTTGATCAGGCTACCCACGAATTAGGTCCTACTAAAAATAAATCCTCTGTTAGAAAAATAAGTGTAAATGACAAGTTACTAGACTACTTAAAACAACTTAAAGAAAACAATGAAGATTATGTGTTTGGTTTAAAAGCTACTCACATGCCACCTACAAACAATGCAATTAACAATACACTTAGAAGCCTTTTAAAGAAAACTGGTATTAACAAACCTTCTTATCATATTCATAGTATTAGACACACCCACGTAGGCTATTTAATTTATAAAGGTGTAGATATTTATGCAATAAGTAAAAGATTAGGACACTCAAATTTAACAGTTACTTTAGATACCTACGCTAATTTACTTGACGAATATAAAGACAAGGAAAATAAAAAGATAGTTGGTTTACTTGGACAATTATTTTAAATTTGTGCATCATTTGTGCATCACTTATAAAATTTATATGTTTTCTTAATTTCTAAAATACCGTTAAATCAACATTCTTTATTCTTAATTTCTTATAATTTCTTATAATTATGACCCCCGTGAGATTCGAACTCACCTCTACGGTTTAGGAGACCATTATTCTATCCAGATGAACTAGGAGGTCAAACTAGTTTTACTTTATCATAAAACTAATTTTTACACTATTATTTCTTAATATTGTGGCATATAAAAACTTCGGTTTGGATTATCTTCACTAGCAATCTTATCAGCAGCAAATACAAATGGCATCCAAATTAAAAGAGCTATGATGATATTAACGATTGACAAGACAATAGCTCGCCAGTCATAATTACAAGCCAGATAGGGGCCTATAATTGGAGGCATAATACTAGGAACAAAAATTTGTACCGGATTAACCCAACCTATCTTTGTAATCCAATAAGCCAAAGACACATTAATTAGAGGTGCAACAATAAAGGGTATCAAATAGACGGGATTAAATATTACTGGTAATCCAAAAAGAACCGGCTCATTAATATTAAAGATTGATGGCGCTAGAGCCATTTTAGCAATAGTTCGAAAATCAGCCCGTTTTGAGAAAATCAAAATCGCAATTACTAATGCTAATGTTCCACCTGCTCCTCCAAACCAAACGAAGACATTAAATGAATCTTTTACCCAAATGAATGGGACATGAGTTCCAGTGTGCACAGCAGCCACATTACTATTTTCTGGAGTTAACCATAAAGAATCAATTACTGGGGTAAATACACTAATACCATTGATACCAAAAAACCAAAAGATTTGTACTAAAAGTGTTACTAATAGGACAACGCCAAAGCCTTGCCCCAATTTTACTATTGGACCTTGAATAGCAGTCAATAACCAATTTCCAAAATATGTACCTGTTAATCTTTGAAAAATATAATTAATAATTCCAACCGCAAATACAGAAAAAATTGATGGTAACAAAGTTGAAAATGCTACCCATTCAGCATGAGGCATATTACTCTGAACTTTTAGTGTAATTCTAGCTTTATAAAGTAAAATAAATAAACCAGCACCTAAAGCACCAAATAAAATTGCCGTAAAGAGACCAGAAGTTGAAAATTGCGTTACATCAATCGCATGTTTTAAACTTACAGTATCTTCAGTGGAAATTTTAAGTTTGACAATGTTGGTGATGCTCATGACAAACGCAATTAAGGCAACGATACTTGTTACAAAACGGTTTACTTCAAATGCCCTTCCAAGATGATAGCCCCATGAAATGGCGAAATAAACTGCAAAAAGTGCAAATGTACCATTCCAAACAATATTGTCAACTACCATTAAGGGCTGAAGAATAGACGCTAAATTATTCCATCCCCATTGCAACTTAAACACATTAATCATACTATTGAACAATATTGCCAAGGATCCCGCCATAGTAACTGGTAGCAAAGTCACAAAAGCATCTCGCATCGCAACAAGCCATTTTACAGAAGCTAATTTTGCTGCTAAAGGTAAAATATATGTCTCAAGCCATTTAACTATTTTTGCCATTACTCTTTAGCTCTCCTTTTTTGGGATGATATCCTTTATTTTTTTGTTTTTTCCAACGTCTCTTTTTGTGTTTATTCTTTTTATTAACAGCCATAGAATTTTTAATGTTACTTTTCTTTTTCTGTGTTTTTGGTGGCGTGATAGTTAGCTTATACCCATCAAAATATACCCGTTCTAACTTGTACTCACTATCTAGTAATTTTCGCAAATTACGCAAATCATGATCATCACCTAAAGTAACAACAGTGCCAGCCTTATTCATACGTCCCGTTCTTCCGCTACGATGAATATAGGTATTTAAACTATCTGGAACTTCAAAATTAATTACATAAGTAACATTAGCTATATCTAATCCACGAGCAGCCAAATCAGTTGCAAGTAATAATTTTATTTTTCCTAATTTAAAGTCCTTAAGAATTCTTTCTCTTTTCTGTTTATTAGTTTCATTATTCAATACTTCAAACGATGTCTTACTATGACTAAATATTTTAGCAAAATGATGTTCATTTTCGTTTGAATCAAAGAATACCAGCCCCTTAAAATGGTCTAGTTTTGTCAAACGTTGTAAATACTGTAATTTATATTCATTGGATACTTTAAGAAAATAATGTTTTACCACTGATGCTTGTTCTGGCCTCACATCAATTACTAAAAATGTTCGGTTGAACAAATTCTCAGCATTTTTAGTAATTGTTGACTCAGAAGCTCCGAATAACAAAATCTGAGACTTAGAAGCAAGATTTTGCCCTAAACTAGAAATTAAATCAGCTTTTGAAAATTCTAAAATATCATCAGCTTCATCAATAACTAAGCTTGTTATTGAATCGATGTTGATTTTGTTTTCTGACACAAAATCAAATAATCTTCCTGGCGTACAAACTAAGACACTTGGCTTTTCTTTTTTTAATTTTTCAAGTTGACGTTTTCTGTTACCCGCCCCTACTAATGCCAACATTTTTAAATCCAATGAATTAGCATAAGGTAATAAAGCATTTCGTGTTTGGATAGCTAATTCTGTGGTTGGTTCAAGAATTATCGCTAGGCCTGCAGTTTCTTTTGTCCTAATTAACGTTGGCAAACCATACGCAAGTGTCTTTCCTGTACCGGTTTTCGCTAATCCTACTAAACTGGCACCGTTTTTTATTGGTTCATAGGTTCTTTCTTGAATTAAAGTTGGTTTATCTTTATGATATTTTTTCAAAATTTGTTTAATCGAATCTGGATACATCTTTTTATTCCTTATTGTGTAAAACTACTACCATATTGAGCTTCATAATTGCTCATTCCTCCAATGTATGCAAACATAGTAACATTACTATTTAAGTTATCAACATTTTTTACTTTACCAGTTTGGGTATAACACCAAAAAGTATACTCTTTTTTATCATGCAAACTTGAACCGGTGTACAAAAAATCTGTTCCTGTTGGAAAATACTTCTTTTTACTATAATCGCCAGCAATTAGAACCCTTTTCCCTACATTATTCAATTTTTGACTAAATTGCGCCATTCTTTTCCAATATGCCTCTGAATCATCTTTAACCGCCGGCACAATCATGACTGGTAAATTACCAGTATTATTCCCAACTTGCTGTTCAAAGTAATTAAATTGATCTGCCACACTACTTTGATTACTAAAGGTAATGATTGAGCCAAATGAGAGTTTGGTTCCTAGCAGGCGTTCACGATATATAAGATAATTATCATCAAAATATGTTTTTCCTTGTGTTGCACGTAAGTATACAAATGAGATTCCATTTTGCTCTAATTTATGCAGATCTACTCCATCCGTATTTTGATCCAATTCTATTCCTAAAATACTCATATTTGAACCACGCGGAACCGTAGTATTAGTGCGCATATTAAAAAAAGCAAATAAGAACCCACATACTATAATAATCAAAAGTATAATAATAGCAGGAAAAGTAAAACGATGTTTAAAACGATGCACAGTAAATCCTCCTAGTGAATATTCTAACTAATTTTTAGCAACTGCTGCAACACTTGTAAATAATATAAGAGGATCATATTCTAACTTGTGAAAAAGACGTATTCAAATGAATGATATGAACCCTAAAATTAGGACATATTATTAAGCCATTTGATTTAAAACCATATTTCGATATTGAATCGGAGTATGGTTTTTTATTGAGCTCTTAATTCTTTTGTTATTGTAGTAATAAATATATTCTTTGATTGCTTCTTCCAGCTCATCTAAATTCTTAAATGTTTTCTCAAAGCCATAGAACATTTCTCGCTTTAAAATGCCAAAAAATCCTTCCATTAATCCATCATCTAATGAATTACCTTTTCTAGACATTGATTGTTCAATCCCGTGATTTTTAAGCCAATTTTGAAAAGCTGGATGTTGATATTGCCAGCCTTGATCAGTATGAAAGATAAGCCCATTTAATGCAGGATGATCTTTATAAGCTAATTCAAGCATGTTCATTACTTGTTCTAAGACTGGATGACGACTAAGAGTGTAAGAAATTATTTCATGAGTGCAACCATCCATAATGGTGATAAATATAGTTTTTCTCCATTTAAATGAAATTCGGTTATATCAGAGTACCACTTTCTATCTGGCAAAATAGCTAGAAAATTGCGACAGATCAAATTAGGTTTGATTTTACCTACGGTACCCTGATAACTTGAGTATTTTCTTCTACGTCTAATTGCAATACCAAATAGATGCATCTTTTTCATTAGACGCTTTACTTTCTTGTGATTAATTTTAACGCCTTCAATGTGTAATTGGGCTGTAATTCTCCTATAGCCGTATCTATGCTTGTGTTCCTCAAATATTTCTTTAATCCGTTTCATGATATCTTGATTTTTTAAATCTTTATCATCCTGTTTTAAAACATAGTAGTAATTGCTTTTAGATAAATGAGGCAAATCAGGATTAGAATTAATTGTATTTAAGATAAAAGTTACGGTTACATGAAGTTCATGCCTTAGTTCAGTAACCACCTGAGCTATTTCTTTGGCTTTTGGTTTTTTCTTTGAGAAACTAAGGCGCTTAATTTTTTTACAAATTCGTTTTCGACAGTAAGCCTTAAGTTCTCTTGTTTTAGGTCTTTTAGTTGTTTTTGAAGTTCTTTGATTTGTTGGTCTTTGTTTTTCATGAGATGGTTTGCCTTTCTTGTGATTAATGACATTATACCCATCTTCTTTATATTTGCGAATCCAATTATGGATTAGACCCTGGCTAGGCAAGGCTAAATCTAAGGATACGTGTTGCGCAATTTCATTGTTAATAAGTACTCTTCTAATTGCTTCTTCCTTAAATTCAATTGTATAAGCAGAAGAAGATCTATCTAAAATATTGATTCCATGACGATCTATCAAATTAAGCATATAACGGATATTACCTGAGTTTATTCTGTATTTTTTACTTAACCATGTAGAAGTTTTTCCATATTTTTTCCAATAATTATAAATATCAATTTTATCTTGTTTTGTTAATTTAGACATAATAAAACCCCGAAATTCTTGTCCAAATTTCGGGGTTCATATCAGAATACGTCTTTTTCGTTAAATATTAATATTCCAAATCTTCTTAACTAATCTTTGTAAACACAATTCTACTACTCCGACCCACATTAGAGCGAATGCGAGTGAGCCACACACATCAGATGGGTAATGTGCTAACAAATAAACTCTTGAACACATTACTAATATTAACCAAATAATTAAAAGTACATCAACCCAAATTCTGGTTGTTCTATTTTCCATTACTTTTGGTAACAATACCATTATTAGCCAAATAACTAAAATTCCCATGCCTAGAGTATGGCCGCTGGGAAAACTAAAACCATCATCAGATGGCATATGACCGATAGGTCTCGCTCTCTGTACAAGATGCTTAACTATAAATCCAACAATATCCGCACTAATCAAAGTAATTACAAGACTTGACGCCATGGGACGCATTCGCTTCAACCAAAGAATTACTGCTAAAATTACCATCCAGAGCAGATCCATTTTTGGTGAGGCAAGAAATGAAATTCCAATCATTATACCACGCAATCCTGCAATACTCTTAATTAGACCTTGATAAAAGCTATCAAAACTATTAATCCAACTCGCCTGGATCATGATTGAAATAGCTAAAATCAAGAATATAGGTAAACCAAAATAAATTGCTATCTTAAATCTTTTCATAAAAATTCTCATTTCTTTCAAATTGACATTTCAATTCTATCATCTTAAAAACTTGCTGAAAAGATTCGAAATCAATTCATTCAAAACATAATGTCAATATGTGATATTTCCCGGGTTATTAATTATTCTCTCACATTAATTTTGCTGTGGTGATAACCGTAACCAAGATAAATAATTAATCCTAATCCAAACCAAATCGCAGCAAAAATGAAAGTATTTATTGGCAAAAAGCACATCATGCCAACACATGCCAAACCAGAAATAATTGGCAAGACTGGATAAAAAGGTACCCTAAAACTTGGTTTTGGTAAATCTTTTCGTCTTCTAAGTAGCAAAACACCAAATGAAACAAAAGCAAAGGCTAGCAAGGTACCAATTGAAACTAAATGAGTTAATTCATCTAAGGAGAAGAATCCACCCATCAATACAATGATTAAAGTTACTAACCAAAGTGCATTTTTAGGTAAGCCATTTTCGTCAATTTTTCCTAAAGATTTTGGTAATAAGCCGTCACGACCGATTGAATAAACCAATCGGGAACTGGAGTAAGTCATTGAGATCATCATTGTCGTCATCCCCACCAAAGCACCTAAAGAAAGTAAATCAGCAAGCCAGCCCTGGTTAACTTGACGCAACGCGAAAGCTACTGGATTGGCAACATTCAATTTATTAAAATGAATCATTCCCGTTAAGATAATTGATACAGCCATATAAAGAACCGCCGCAATTAACAAGGTGCCAATGATTCCAATTGGCATATTCCTTTTAGGATTTTTCACTTCAGCTGCAGAAGCAGATACACAATCAAACCCTAGAAAGGCAAAAAACACTGTAGTTGCACCGTGGAAAATACCATTCGTTCCAAATGGTAAAAATGGATGATAATTTGCTGGTTTAATGAAAAAGAGTCCTACTCCCACAAAGATAAAGATAATAATTATTTTTAGAATAACTGCAATATTATTAATCTTCATCGACTCTTTTAATCCTCGAGATAAGAGCAAAGCAATTAATAAAACACTCACAGCAGCCATCAGATTAAAGTATGTACCCTCATACGGATTAAACGCATTGGTTAAAGCATGTGGAATTGACAAGCCAATGCTATTTAGCAGGGCATTAAAATATGCTGCCCAACCAGACGAAACGGCTGCTACAGAAAGCATATATTCTAAGATTAATGCCCAACCTAAAATCCAACCAATAATTTCTCCAAAAAGTAAATTCCCATAGGAATATGCTGACCCCGCAACTGGAATGCTAGAAGATAATTCCGCATAACACATACTACAAAGGCCACAGACAATCGCTGCTACTAAAAAAGAGAGAGTTACTCCGGGACCTGCGGTAGTTGCAGCAACAGTTCCTGGTAAAATAAAAATTCCAGTACCAATTACTGCACCAATTCCCATGGCTAATAAGTCTTTTGCTCCCAAGCTTTTAATAAAACCTTTATCCGTTGCCAAATAACGATCAATACTTTCTTTCCTTAAAAGGTTTAACTTCATAATTATCCTCACACGTTTAAAATCTTTTTATGAAAAAATGCTAACTAGTATACCTTCTTGGTAATCTAGTTAGCATCGATAGACTTATCAACAAAACTTTGTGCAATATAACTTTAATGCTTCACTAGATTCATTCCTAGCAAAGCCACATTACAAATAACTTTGCTTAGGTACACACTTTAGAGCACATACCTAAGTAGAAAAGGCATATGCTCTACATAAAGTAAGCAAAGTTAAAAAAGGATTGTGTTAAATGTAATGCGTTTAAGTTATTCATTGCAAAACTTCCTTTCAATTGTTGTATAACATTAAAACATTATAAATATTTTTTGTCAATTTTCATTTAATAAAAAAAGTTGCCCATCAGGCAACCTTTTAACGATTTAAATTAGCTTGAATAACTTCTGGCTTAAGTACACCAATATATGGTAAATTACGGTATTCATTTAAATAATCTAAACCATAACCTACTACAAATTCATTTTCTACATTGGCACCATAATAATCAACTTCTACATCTTCTTCACGACGCTCAGTTTTATTTAAAAGTGCACAACATTTTACACTCTTAGCTCCGCGCTTAAGTAAATGTTCTTTCATAAACTTCAAAGTATGACCAGTATCAACAATATCTTCTACCAAAAGAACATCACGTCCCTTGACATCTGCTTCAACATCAATATCTAATCTTACTTTTCCACTAGATTCAAAGCCATTGCCATAGCTTGATACATCCATAAAATCATTTTGCATTTTAACATCCATCTGACGTACCAGATCTGTTAAAAAGAAAACTGCCCCCTTCAAAACACCAACAACAATTGGATTTTTTCCAGCATATTCTTCAGTTAATTGTTTACCAAGTGTCTGACACATTTTTTGAATATCTTCTTGACTATATAAAACGCGGTCAATAATTTGATCAATATTATCGCTTTTTGCCATTTTATCTCTCCACTACTAATTACTCTAAAATAATACAGATGATTTTATAAATTGAATTAATTATTAGTTGAATTATAACATTTTCATATAAAAAAAAGCACTTACTCTAAGTACTTTTTGAGAATTATTTTTATTTTTGATAAAAAGTATCATTCACAGCACGGGTAATAGCAATCTTGTCATGCGCATAGGAAAGTCCGCCTTGAATGTAAAGCATGTAAGGATCTCTTAAAGGTCCATCAGAAGACAATTCAATCGTTGAACCTTCAATAAAACTACCAGATGCCATGACCACCTTATCTTCATAACCTTCTTGATGGTAAGGAATTGGATCAACAAACGAATTCATTGGAGAATAATGTTGAATGGCAGCACAGAATTTCACCATTGGATCTGGTTTACCAAAAGTAACAGTTTGTACAATATCAGTTCTTGGAGCATCCCATTTTGGTGCTACATCCATGCCCATTTCTTCACATAGGGCTGCAGTATAAATCATTCCTTTAAGAGCCTCCCCAGTAGTATGTGGTGCCATAAAGAATCCTTGATACATATCACGTAAATAACCCCAAGTAGCGCCCTCACTTTTTCCAGCACCAGGAACGGTTAAACGACTCCCTGCCCCATCAATTAAATCTTGACGGCCAACAAGGAAAGCTCCACTTTTGACTAATCCTGCACCAGCATTTTTATAAAGTGAGCCAGCCATCAAATCTGCTCCATAAAAACTAGGTTCAATACTTTCAGAAAATTCGCCATAACAATTATCAATAAAAATATTAACATCTGGACGAACTTGTTTTACAAATTCAATCATTTCTTTAATTTTATCAACAGTAAAACTTGCACGTGTTGAATAGCCTAAAGAACGTTGGATAGCTACAACTTTAATTGAAGGATCCATAATATCCTTCTTTGCTTGCCCATAATTAACGTTACCATCAAGTAACTCAGTAGTCTTGAAATTAATATCGTATTCTTTCATATTACCTGGTTTATTACCAGCTAACCCAATTACTTCTTGAATGGTGTCATATGGTGTGCCAGTTAAATAATACAAAGTATCATGAGGACGCAACATGCTAAATAGTGCAACTGCAATTGCATGAGTTCCAGATGCAAATTGCGGACGAACTAAAGCATCATCTACTTTGAAATAATCAGCATAAATTTTTTCTAATTTATCACGGCCCATGTCATCATAGCCATAACCAGTTGATGGAACCAAATCTTCTTCTGCAACATGATGTTTTCTAAATAAATCTAACACTCTTTGTTGGTTGTAAAGAACTTGTTCATCAATTTCATCAAGCTTAGGTTGAATTTTCTTTTCAACCTTTGCTACTTTTTCTTGTAACTCTTGTGGTAAATTTTCTTTCCAGGATAAAACCACTCTTAGATCTCCTTTGATTAATTATTTTCTTTCAAGACTTCTGCTTGGACTTTTAGTTTACCATTTTTATCTGGCTTAAAATAGACTCCCTGAATTTCTGGTACAAAACCAGGAAACCGTTCAATTGCGCCTTGCAGCACTTCAAAATACTTTTGATCTACCTTACTCCATCGTTCCCCTGGTGCTACGACAAAGATCCCAGGTGGATATGGTAATGCTCCTTCAAGGGCAATCCGAGTATCAATATTTTTTAAATCAACTAATTCACTTTGATTCTTCATAAATTGATAATCTGCTTCTTTAGGAGTAAGAGAATAATTTTGAAAATTATCTTTTGCAAATAATTCTTTTTGCAGTGTAAAAGTTTTATTTTTTCGATAATAATCATGCATCTCACTAGCAAGCTGTTGAATTGTATAATTTCGATAGCGAGCTGGATATTGTTTAGCTAGTTTTGGCAATACTTTTTCCAATGGAGCATTTTGCGCAAAAAGCTCTTCAAACCTAAGTAACGCATCCAATAATACATCTAAATCATAGTTTGTATCACCCGGCGTCAGCAAAAATAGTAATGAATATAAGTCATTTTTGGCACGAATAATCCTTTTTTCCATTAAGAATTCTGAAACAATCGCTGCTGGTACTCCTTGATCTTCATAGCTATTTTTTGAATTATTAATCCCTGCAGTAGCCAAAGTGATTTTCATTGGATCAATCATTGCTTCATTTGAGGCAATTTCATTAAAGCCATGCCACTTTTTCCCAGGAGTTATTTGCCACAAAGCACTATTGGTTGCTAGTTCCTCAGTGGTATAGTTATCAAAGCTATCTGGTACAAATGGCCTAAACAATTTGGAATGTTTAATTAATTGTTTTCTGAATTTAATTCCCGCACGTAAAATTTGATCCCACCATTTTTTATTACCACTTCCACTAGTTAAGGCAGAATTAACTACTAATGAAGCATAAAGTGGATATGAATAGCTAGTTGTAACAAATTTTAAGTAGGCATTATTAAAGTGCTTATGATCAACGTAACGATCTTGTCCTTTAAGATGACGATCCTTTTTTAAAATTTGTGAAGCCTGCCCCATTCCAGCTTGCTGCTTATGCAAAGATTGTGTAACAAGTATTCCGGGATCATCAGGTCCTAACTCTAAATTAAGCGGAGAAAGATCCTTCATAATTGGTAAGAAGCTTTCAAATCCTCCCCAGGCACAATCAAATAAAATATAATCACACAAGTGGCCAATTTTATCCACAATCCACTGTGGATGATAAAAAATACCATCATAAGTTTCCAGTTGGATAATTGCTAAGCGAAAGGGCCTTTTTTCCTTAGCTCGGTTTGGATCAACTTTAGCAATCTCTGCTCTGATTGCTGCTTCAGAGAGTTTAGCTGGATCCATCCCACCAATTAAGCCGAAAGCATTTCGATCAGTCGGAATATATACTGGTTTAGATCCTGTCATTACCAATGCACTATTATAGAGTGACTTATGATTATTACGATCAAATAATACCAAATCATCTTCTGTTAATAAGGCTGCCGCACAAATCGAGTTAGCGCTTGTTGTCCCATTGGTACAAAAGTAAACTTTATCAGCATTGTAAGTTTTAGCAGCTTGTTGTTCCGCTGTTAATGGGCTGCCACTATGCATCATCATGTCTCCGAGTTCCGGTACGGTGTCGCTTGTATCAGCATACATCATATTTTTGCCAAAAAAGCGGTTAAAAACAACTCCCGCGGGATGTTTATCGTAATATTGACCATTATGGTGTCCAGGAGTGGTGAAACTTACAGGTCGATCAGTTGAAAAATGAATTAAATCTCTTAAGTATTTTGGAACCATCTTCTTGTAATAGTCAGTTGCCTGCTCAAAGATAAATTGATAATTAATATTTTTCTGTTCAAGATTAATTTTAATAATAGGAGGTTTTAACCCTGACAAAGTCTGCATCTTTTTAACAAGATCTAAATCCTGTTCATTATTTGCATCGATTACAAATGCTGCAATACTTGCTATATTTAGCTCAGTATCAAGAGAAACCAAATTCCAGTCTCGATTTTGAGGTAAAGTAATATTTTCCCCAACCGCAATATCTAAAAAGTTCAAAATTAACCTCCAATAATCAACTTTTTAATTCGCCTTGAATTATTTATAAAAATCTATATAATTTTTGGCGGACATCCTTTAGGGATAAATTATAAGGATTTCGGAGATAAGTACAAATGAAAATATTAAGTCCACTTTTACCTTTACGCCCTCCAAACCATGTTTTTAGCTAATTAATCATTAATACTAAAAACTAATTCGGAGGTTGTTTTTATGGAACATATGGAATATATCGATCTTGAGCCACAAAAAAAGCATTATATGGCGTGGCCGGTTATTGCTTTAATTGATTTTGTAACAATTATCAGTTTTGAAAATATTTTTTATCCTTTTCAAAACCAAGGTCTATCAGTTGTTATTTCATGGATCTTTTTATTCTTTTCTTACATTTTGCCCTATGCACTTATTTCGGCACAGATGAGTTTAACCTTTGATAATCAAGCCGGTGGACTAGCTTCCTGGGTACGGCGTAGCAGTAATGATACCTTAGGCTATTGGACTAGCTGGATGTACTGGGTACAAAGTGTGCCTTATATTGTCGATGTTTCTAACTCAGTAATTGTTTCAGTTAGTTGGATGATTCTTGGCAATAACAGTTTAGACAAAAAAATGTCAACTTTTTGGTTTGGAATCTTAACTTTTGTCATCATCTTACTGTTTATTCTTTTAGAAAATCTTCTTAAGAATTCACTTGAAGTGCTATCACTTATTGGTGGCGGTGCAATGTTTATTATGTCATTTTTATTTGTCTTATTAGCTGGCTATGCAGTAATGCATGGACATCACATTGCTACCCAACCCTTTAATTTAGCAGCATTTAAACCATCATTTAGTTTGAATTATTTCTCAACTACTGGTCTTTTAATTTTTGCTATTTCTGGAGCAGAATTAGCTGCACCTTATGTTTCTGAAATGAAAAATCCTAAACGTGACTTTCCTAAGTCCATGTGGTTGCTAGCTTTAATGACAGGATTTCTAACCATTTTTGGTACTTTGGCATTAGCTATGTTCTTCAACGCTCATCATATCCCCCATGACTTCAAGATGAACGGACCTTACTATGCCTTCCAATTACTCGGTGAGAGTTTAGGAATGGGTAAAGCCCTAATGTATATTTTTGCAGTAGTTCAAGCAGTCTTTATGATGGCGCAGCTTGCTGTTCTGCTAGATGCTTCTAGTCGTGTCTTTGCTGGAGACGTTGCAGACAAATTTATGCCCAAATGGCTTACTAAAAAGAATAAAAATGGTCGTCCGATTCACAGTTATACCATTACCGCTGGTTTGAGTTTATTCTTATTACTCCTAACTGGTACCTTGCCTAATATCAATACTATTTATAACTGGCTCTTAAATGTGAACGGAATTATTTCTCCCTATAAAACCTGTTGGGTGTTCTTTGCTTTTGTAGCAATGCGCATGCACCAAGAGAAATATCATTCTAGTTATACCTTTATTAAAAATAAGGCTGGTGCCTTAGCTATTGGTTTTTGGTGTTTAATTTTTACCTTTATCTGTGCAACTTTAGGCTTTATACCTCAAAATATTGCCTTTGGTACACAAGGATTTAATCACCAATTAATCATGAATATTATTACTGTGCTCGTTCTATTTGGTCTTGGTTTTGTAATGCCATGGCTTAGAAAAAGAGAAAAAGCACGCGAAAATAAATAAATTTAAAATTAAAAGACCAAGTTTCGAGTAATTGAAGCTTGGTCTTTTATTATCTTATTCATTATTTTTTGATGAATTTAAATCAGTTGTTTCTGAACTACTTGATTCTTCTTTAGTGTCTTTAAGCTTAGAAACTATAAACCAACGCATAAAGCCTTGTTCAACGCTATTAAGTTTAAATTTGAAACCATCAAATTCAACACTTTGGCCTTGTTCTAGATCAGGATAATGTTCCATCATATATCCACCGATAGTAATTACATCACTATCTTGAAAAGTTTTAATTTTTACATGGAAATAACGTTCAAAGTCATAAAGAGTTGTTTTACCAGAAACGTGAATTTGACCATGATCATCCTTAATAATATATTCATCTGAAACATCATCAATTTCATCCTTGATTGTACCAAATAACTCTTCATAAATGTCTTTATCAGTTACAATTCCACTAGTTCCACCATATTCATCTACTACTAAGACAATTGGTGTATGACGCTTGATCATTAATTGTAAGATTTCCTGAATAAGCATTGACTCAGGCACTGTAATCATGGCACGAATAATTCTGGAAATTGGTGCCTCAGGGTCTTCTTGATATTGACTAATGATGTCATAGGCATAAACATATCCTACTACATCATCCTTATCATTATCCCGAACAACTGGGAAACGGCTAAATCCTTCTTTTAGATACATTTTTAAGGCTTTTGCTACATTATCGGTTGCATCTAAAACTTCTAATTCAGTTCGATCCGTCATAATGTCTTTTGCAACTTTATCATTAAGTTCAAAAGCTCTTTCCATATACACCAAGTCATTTTTATCTAGTGATCCACTAGAGACGGCATTTTTGGAAAGCTTTAAAATCTCCGATTGAGAATAAACTTGCTGCTCTTCATCTGCAGACTCCATTCCTAAGAGATGGAGAATCCCACTTGCAGAAGCATTTAACAGCCATACAAAAGGATAAACAAGCCAATGAAACGCATTTAAAGGATTAACAATTGCCATTAAACATTTTACTGGCATATCAATTGCAATATTCTTTGGAACGATTTCCGTAATCACAACTTCTAAATAAGTTAAAAGGATGATCCCACAGACAGCTCCTAAAACTCCAGCTGTTTTTTCACCAAAAAAATGTCCAATTCCAAATAGATCGGTTAATAATTCTTCTATCGTCGACTCACCGAACCAACCTAAAATAACCCCGACCAAGGTGGTCCCAACTTGTGTCGTAGATAACGATTCATTTAGGTTATGGACCATATGTAAGGCACGTTCAACCTTTTTTTTATTACCAGTTCCATTTGCAAGCATTTCTTCTAATTGACTTGGTCTCGTAGTTACCAAAGAAAATTCAGCAATTACAAAGAAAATTGCCACAATAAAAGTAATAAGTATAATTATTAAATTTGTAGTTATTGTATTCGCAGACAAATCATTCACCTTTTTATTAATTCTTTCTCACACCTATATTCTAGCATTAATTAGATTTTTGAAAATAAAAAGAACTGGAGTAAGATCCAGTTCCTCTCATTATTAATTTTTAATCTTAGAATATTACTTCAATGCATCTTTTGTTAGTAATATACTTCCTATTATCATTAAAATTAGGGAAAAAATAAACAACGATGTCATCTTTTCATGGAGAAAGAGAACTGAAAGTAAAACTGATAAAAATGGTGCAACCGCATAATATGCACTAGTTTTTGCTGCTCCAATATATCGTTGTGCCAAAATATAAAAGACAATACTAATACCATAAGCAAAAAAGCCTAAAATCAAAGCTAAAATTATTACCTTTATATTAGGTAGCTTTTCATTAAAAAGTACTGCTAAGATTAAACTCCCTATTCCTACTCCTAATCCTTTAATCATAGTTACCTGTATTGGATTTCTTTGAGAAAGAACTTGAGTAAAATTATTCTCAAATCCCCAAAAGATAGTTGCCACAACAGCTAAAAAAGACCCCAAAGATAGACTTAAATTCCTTATATCACTACTACACAAGACACAACTTGCTAGTGTAATTAGGACGATTGCTGCCCAAAGAACTTTAGAAATTTTTGATGAAAAAATATTAAAGCTACAATGGCTGTCGCAACTACTTCAAAATTACCTAGTAAGGCAATATTACCTGCACTTGTTAATTGAACACCCCAATTCATAAATATACTTGCCGCAATATTGGTGAATATTACAAATAGGAGTGCTTTATAATCACTTTTTTGAATACTTTTTGCTTTAAGGTTCGCTTTAGTTAAAGGAGTAAAGAGAATCAAGCCGCCAAATGTTCCTAAATATAAGAATGCCGCTAAATAAATTGGTGGACAATTTACAATCAAAGACTTAGCAATTGGAGGGTAAAGAGCATATAGCATAGCTGAGAAAAGTGCACAAAAAATTGCAATTTTAATCTGAGAATTTTTCATTTTTACTCTAATTAATCTTATTGTATTGCTTAATCACTTGTTGCAATTTTTCCATCTCGTCTGCAACATTTGCGCCATCTTCTACTCTCAATAGTGCATGATCAGCCTGTGCTTCTAATAAAATCTGACTTACTCTTTGAAGCGCAGATCGTGCAGCATTTATTTGAATCAGAATTTTATCATAATTATCTTCATTTCCTTCTTCAACCATTTTTTTGACTGCATTCACTTGTCCGCTTATTCTATTAAGGCGTTTTAACAATTTATCTTGATGGTGTTCTTGGTGTTCTTTTGAAATCTTCATTTCAATCTCTCCTCTTTACAAAAAAGAATACCCCTGAGGGGTATAATTGTAAAGAGTAAATTAAACTAATAAAAAAATTCCGAATACAATTCGGAATTTACAAAAGTACTTATTAAATTAATCTTTAACAAATTTTACTACTCGATCAAGAGATTCACGCTTTGAACGATAATCATTAATTGAAGCACGTCTATCTTTATAGCCTAGACCAATTCCTATACCAATTGCCTCATCCTCTGCAATTGGCATATATTGACGAATGATATCAGGATAACGCACAATTGCATGTGCTGGCATGGCAGAGATACCATGATCTACAGCAGAAAGCATTAAAGTTTGTGCGAAAGCTCCTAAATCAAAAATAGACCAAGCAGGTGATTTCTTTGGAATTGTTAAGAAAACCAAAGTTGGTGCATTAAATAAATTAATTTGAGCTTCATCAAATTGCTTCATTTCACCATGTAAAAAATAATTTAATGTATCACTCATTGTAGCCATATTTTGGCTTGGATAAGTATCCCACTCAACTTTCATTAGAGAAGCAAAATCTTCTCTAGGCTGTTCACCCGCTTCTGTTAAAGTCCTAAACTTTTCTCTAATTTCTCTAACTACTTTTCCAGATGCAACATATGCACGCCAAGGTTGAGAATTTAATAAAGATGGAGAACGTTGCGCATCAGCCAAGATTGCACGAACAGTTTTTTCACTAACTCTTTGATCAGTAAATTTTCTAACTGCACGTTCTTTCTCTAAAACTTCTTCAAATTCCATAGATATTCTCCTAACAACTTAAATATTCTTCCAAATACCCTATCCTAATATTACGTAATATTAGCTGATATTTGCAAGTATTTTATTAAAAAAATATTTGGTTAATATAAAAAGAGGCTACTTTTTGCCTCTTTTTATTTATTTATTTTTCTAAACCTGTCCATTTCCATTCAGTAACTTCTGGCATATCTTTACCATTATCACGAATGTATTGGTGGTGTTTTGAAATCATATCATCCATTTCACTAAGGAAAGCAGCGTTCTTTTCTACCATGCCTGGAACACTTTCAACGACATCTTTTGCTAAATCGAAACGATCCATGTGGTTTAAGACACGCATATCAAATGGAGTAGTAATGTCACCATTTTCTTCATAACCATGAATATGAACATCATCTTTACCACGGCCACGATCAAACCAAATAGATTCCATCATTGGTTTGAAACCATGCCAAGCAAATACTACAGGAATATCCTTAGGGAATAAGCGATCAAATTCTTCTTTGCTCATTGCCTCTGGATTCTTTTCTGGAGTCATCATCTTCATTACATCAATTACGTTTACGTAACGGATCTTAAGATCTGGGAAACGCTTATGAAGTAAATCGATAGCTGCCAAAGTTTCGATTGTTGGTTCAGTACCAGTTGAAGCTAACACGATATCTGGTTTTGCATCTTTATCGGTAGATGCCCAATCAACATATCCTAATCCTCTGTCTACTAATTTTTTAGCTTCTTCAATTGTAAACCATTGTGGACGTGGTTGTTTTGAAGTAACTAAAACGTTGATAACTTCACGATCTCTAAATGCCTTATCAGATACTGCAAGTAAGGAGTTAGTATCTGCTGGAAGATATTCATGAATTAAATCTGCACGTCCCTTTTCAAATAAGTGAGTAAGTAAACCTGGATCTTGGTGAGTATATCCATTGTGATCTTGTTGGAAAACAGTGGAGGTATCCACAATATTCAATGCTGGATAATCATGACGCCATTCTTGTTCTTTAGCTTTTCTCAACCACTTCATATGTTGAGTTAACATTGAATCTACTACACGGCCAAACGCTTCATAAGTAGCAAAGAAGCCATGACGTCCAGTAAGAACATAACCCTCAAGCCAACCTTCATCTTGGTGTTCTGATAATTGAGAATCAATTAAACGACCAGTCTTGCTTAAGTCTTCATCGTTTGGTTCGTGAATACTTTCCATCCATTGACGTTTTTGATTATCAAGTAATTGGAATAAGCGGTTAGATTTAGATTCATCTGGACCAAAGCCACGGAAATTATCTGGATTTAATTTAGCGATTTCATCTAAATATTTTGCCCATTCGGCCATATCTTGTTTTTCAACAGAACCTGGCTTATCAAACTTAATCGCAAAATCACGATAATCTGGCATGTTCAAAACTTTAGGATCAATTCCACCATTAGTTACAGGATTCATTGCCATTCTTTGGTCACCTTGAACAGTATTTTCCAAGACAATATCCTTTGGAGAACCATCTTCATTGAACAATTCTTCTGGCTTGTAGCTCTTCATCCAGTCGATCAACATATCTTTATGCTCCATATCACCTTGAGCTACTGGAATTGGAATTTGGTGAGCACGGAAACTATTTTCAATTGGGTTACCATCGAGATCAAACTTAGGACCAGTCCATCCCTTAGGAACTCTAAAGACAATCATTGGCCATTTAACTTGAGAATCATCATTATTTTCACGAGCATTCTTTTGAATAGCCTTAATTTCTTCAACTACTTGATCCATAGTCTTAGCCATTTCTTCATGAACTTCCATGTGATCCTTGTAGCCATTAAATTCACCATCTTTATAAGCAGATACAAAGTATGGCTTCCAGCCCATTCCTTCAAAGTATTTAGTTAAATCTTCATCACTCATACGTGAGACGATAGTTGGGTTAGAAATCTTAAATCCATTAATTTGTAAGATTGGAATTACTGCTCCATCTTTAATTGGGTTAATGAACTTACTTGAGAACCATGATGCAGCTAATGGACCAGTTTCAGATTCACCATCACCGATTTCTACAGCAGCAATTACATCTGGATTATCTAAAATTGCACCTACACCATGAGAAAGTGAATAACCTAGTTCCCCACCTTCATGAATAGAACCTGGTGTTTCAGGAGCTGCATGTGAAGCAACTCCACCTGGGAAACTAAACTGTTTAAACAATTTAGTCATTCCCTTTTCATCTTGGGTAATCTCTGGATATCTTTCAGTATATGAACCATCAAGATAAGAATTTGAAACCATTACTTGGCCACCGTGACCAGAACCTTCAATATAAAACATATTTAAATCATACTTCTTAATTGCACGATTTAAATGTGCATAAATAAAGTTCTGTGGCACAATTGTACCCCAGTGTCCAATTGGCTTAGGCTTAACATCTTCAGCTTTTAGTTCATCTTTTAAAAGTGGATTAGACATTAAGAATAATTGACCAACTGATAAATAGTTGGCTGCGCGCCAATATGCATCTACACTATTTATATATTCTTTTGAATCGTAATTTACTGCCATAATTTTCTCCTTAAAGTTATGTTGTAAACTTTTATTCTTCCTACAGTTAATAATAAAATAGTTAACTTCGTTATTCAACCATTTTATCAATTGGTAGGTTCCAATTTTAATTTTTCTTAATAAAGCAAAAGAAGGCAGTCTTCTCCGCCTTCTTTACTATAAATACTTGCTACCTTCTTTAATTGAAAGCGGAGCTAATTTATCTGAGTATTTTTCGATAAAAATTTTTACCCAATTAGGATTAGTTTTTGAATAATCACGTAATGCCCAACCAATAGCCTTGTTGATAAAAAATTCATTACTATTCAGATTATTAAGGATAATTCGTTCTAATAACTCTGTATCTAATTTTTCTTTGCGTAATAACTGATGTTCAATTGCAACACGCCGTATCCAAAGATTACTATCTTTTGACCAAGTTAGCATCAAGTCTGCAATCCTATTATCTTTCAAACCTAAATATCCGATTGGTTTAATCAAACTATCAATTGTATCCCACCAGGATTTTGTTCGAATGTAATTTTCAATTTTACTCATATCTGAAAATTCTAAATACTTTTTCAAAGCAATTAAATAATCACACGCAAAATATTGCATCTCGCGATGAGGATCATCCCAAGCTTGATCCAACAAAATCCAATCAATTTTTTTATTTTTCTTTTCCTGCTTTAGATCCTCAGCATATATTTTTCGCCGTTCAGGAGTATGGTACCCATAAAACAAAAATTTGTCTTTCATATACCGCTGCATTTCATTAGCCATTTTTGCATCGGCATTTTGCACAAATTTATTTTGTAAATTTTGAAAGTCCATATTACTCTCCATTCAAGTTCACAAAAGTATTATATTTCATGTACTTATAATGAATGCGCATATTTGAAACTTCAAAAGGAGTTCCATCATCTAAGAAAAAGATTCCCTCCATTACACCAACAGGTTCATTAGGAGCTAACATTAACTTGGACTGATCATCTAAATTAGACGGTTCTACAGTAATTGTTAAAAATGAACGAGTTACAGTTTTAGACTGCGTATCTTCCAGGTAGTTAAACAAAGATTTTTTTAGGATTTCTGGATTAAGTTCTGGTGCAATCTTAATGGGAATAAACCCTGTTTCAATCATAAATGGCTGATTATCTAACAAACGTAAACGTTTAATTTGATATACGAAATCAGAGTCTTGCAAGAATAAATCTTGTTTTAAGTCTGAATTAGCCTTAATTACTTGATAATCTAGCAATTCAATACTTTGCTTTTTGCCAGGTACACTAAATGAATCGGTAATTCCCAAGTTGGAACCATCATACTTAAAAAGAGCTTGATTTTTTAAGTATAAAGGATTGATAAAAGTGCCGCTTCCTCTTTTTTTAAAAACTATTCCCTGTTGTGCTAGCAAGCCAAGAGCACGTTTCATAGATGAGCGGCTAACATGATATTGCTCACTTAATGATCTTTCATCGGGCAGTCGCATACCATCATATTCTTTATTAAGAATTTTTTGTTTAATGTCACGCATCACTGAGCGATAAACTAAATCGGCCATTACTTTCTCCCTTGGTCTGCTTGTTTAATTTCTTCAATAAACCATTCAGCAAATTTTTGGGTATCAACATCAGCTGCTACTTCTGTATTAGGATTATCGCTTAAAAAGTCCATTACACTAGCACCATAAGTATAGCGACCAGCTAATTCAATTTCGATATGAGCTGGTTTTAAATCAAAGAATTCAGGATGAAGTAAAATTCCCACAGCTGTTGGATCATAGATTTTAATGCGTTCATCACCATCAGGTTCATGAATATTAGAAAATAGTGAATACAACATATTTCCTACTTCACCACATGCCTTAATTTTATCTAATTCAGATGCAGTAATGTGAGCCTTATTTCCAATTTCAAGTGGAGCAATGCGTGTTGGCAAACCACTTTGCAACACAATTTGTGCAGCTTCTGGATCGCCAGCAATATTATATTCAGCAAATGGGCTGTGGTTACCGTGACCAATATTTCCACCCATAATTACAATTTCTTCAATTTTTTCAAGATCTTCAGGATATTGCTTAAAAAGTAAAGCAAAATCAGTTAAGGGTCCAATTCCCATCAATGTGACTTTTTCAGGACTATTTTGAATTTCTTCGTGCATTAAAGTTGCAGCTAACCCCTTTTTAATTAAGCTAGTATCTTCCTTAGGAAATTCGTAACCCGCAATTCCAGTTTCACCATGAACAGATGCAGCACTGATAGCTGGACGTACCAAAGGTTGATTTGCTCCAACTACAACTGGAACTTTAGTATGTAAAAAAGTTTCTAATTTTAAAGCATTTTGAAGCGTATACTTTAAAGACACATTGCCCCATGTCGCTACAATCATACGGAGATCAACTTGAGGATCAAAAAGTAAAAATGTTGTTGCGGCAATATCATCAATTCCTGGATCAGTACTTAAAATTACTCTCTTTTTGTCATTGCTCTTTTCCGTCCTTTCTAGTAAGACTATTAATCATCATCTTCAGAATATTTAGCTTCTGATTCACGTGCCTTTTGATATTGTTTAATAAATTGTTCTTCGGGGATACTTACCTTGTTATATACATCATTTGTTGGCCAGTGTCCCTTTTTCTTAAATGTTTTGAGCAGGTTGCCAGATTTTTCAGCTTCAATTGAAAAATGATCCTCATCACCATTCCAATCAAAACTAAGTTTAAATCTATTATTGCCTAGGCTCACCCACTTACCACTTGCATAAGTAGCATAGTAGTTATTAGTTTCTGGCATTATATAAAGCAAAGTACCATCTTTTTTGAAATAAAAATAATCTGGCCTTTTATCCCCCTTCTCTGCTATGAAGACATCTTCAGCTGTAACTTTGTAAGCTCCATTTAAGATGGTAGCTTCTTGATGATTACGATATATTACAAAACCAATAGCAGCAAGGATAACTAGGACTATGATAATAATCCAATTTAAACGTTTTTTTCTTTGTGGGGTTTGTGTTGTATTATTTTGATTTTCCATCTTACTTACTTTTTATCTAAATTCTACTCTTTATTTCAATCGCACCATTAGCTTTAGCAATAATAACTTTGTCGCAAATACCTAAAAATAAACCATGTTCAACTACACCGACTGTTTTATCAAGATATGCAGCCAATCCTTCTGGTACAGGAATCGGCTCTATTGCTAAATCAATGATATAGTTTCCATAATGAGTAACATAGCGACTACCATCTTCATTCTTGCGCCACTGTGGCTTTAAGCCTTCAGCTTCAAATTTTTTAAAATTTTGCTCTGCTGAAATTGGTAAAACTTCAACAGGAAGTGGGAAACCACTCAAATGCTCTACAACTTTAGATTCGTCAACTATCCAAATATTTTGCTTTGAATTTATAGCAACATTTTTTTCTAAAGTTAAGGCACCGCCACCACCTTTTATTCCATCTAGATTTCGATCTACTCGATCAGCGCCATCAACGGTTAAGTCAGCCTGATCGATATCTTTTAATTCATCAACCTTGAAACCCAAACTTTCTAATTGTTTTTTACTACGATTAGAAGTTGTAACAATATGTTTTAAAGTTAACCCTTCTTTATCCTTCCGCTTTCCTAAAGCATCAATGAAAAAGGCAACCGTTGACCCAGTTCCAACTCCTAATACTGAACCATTTTTTACTAAAGCAGCTGCTTTAATTGCTGCTTCTTTTTTTAATTGATCCTGTTCTTTTTTATCCATTAATTTTCCTCCTTCAAAGCTTTTTCTACAATTTCTCGTTTAGGGATAGAAGGAAAAGCCCCAAGCTTTTGTACCGTAAATGAGGAAGACTTAGAGGCGTAAATCACACTATCTTTAATATTGCTTAAATCAGTCTTCAATTCACTTGCTAATGCTCCAATAAAAGTATCACCTGCTGCTGTTGTATCAACTGGTTGGACTTTAAAAGCGGGAACTATTTCTGCTAAATCTTTATAAGAAACATATGAACCTGTACTTCCTAAGGTGATGATAACACCTTTTACTCCTAAATCATGAAAGTATTGCGCACTTTTTGCCATTGAGGCTTCATCTACAACTTCAATCCCAGTGATCCCTTGGGCTTCGGTTTCGTTGGGAGTAATAATATCTGTTAACTCTAATAATTCTTTTGGAATATTACTTTTTGCTGGTGCAGGATTTAAGATTGTTACTTTTCCTGCTTGACGTGCAATTTTAAAAGCTGCACTTGTTGCTTCAATAGGAGTTTCAAATTGAGCAATTACAAAATCACTACTTGCAATATCGTCTCTAGCAGCTTCCACATCTTCTACACTTAAATCAAAGTTAGCACCGTGCTGAATAATAATTGAGTTTTGCCCCGATTCTTGTAATAAGATATAGGCTTGTCCAGTTTGTTGATTATTACTCATTGCTATATGATCAACCTTTATGCCATTTTCTTTAAATTGATCAAGCATAAATCTTCCATTTTCATCATCACCAACGCGACCAACAAATACAGTTTCATTTTCTCCACGCACACTTGCAATTGCTTGATTAGCACCTTTACCACCAGCGGCTTTAGAAAATTCTGTCATGGCTATAGTTTCACCAGGTTGAGGTAATTTTTTGATATGTAAAATATTATCAACGTTGATTGATCCAATAATAGTCACTTTATTCATCAGTTTCTATATCCTTTCATCAGCTATTTGGTAATTTAATTATATCAAAAAAGCATCCCTAGCCGAGATGCCTTTAAGTAAATTATTAAAATACTAAATTAACTTTATTCACCAGCACCTGGACGTTGACCCAATTCTGCTGCGATAAGCCAAATTCTCTTCTCAATTGCAGTATGGAACTCAATTAACATATCATTAGTTGAGTCATCACCTTCAGCAGCTGATACCTTAATTCCCTCTTCATAATCGTCACGAAGAGTCTTATAGGCATCTAAAATAAGTTGAAGTCTTTCATCCATACTTAAGTCCCAAGAACCCTTTTGGTCAGGAATCTTAGTTGCTGCCAAAACTTCTTCATAAGTGGAAATTGGGCTACCATTAATTTCAATTAAACGTTCAGCAACCGTATCTTGTTGATCAGACAATTGATCCATGACTTTATCTAAATAAAAGTGTAATTTGATAAATCTGTGTCCTAACATGTACCAATGATGTTGGTGTACTACCATATGTGCTTGAGTTAAATCTGCCACAATCTGATTTAATACTTGTTCTGTTTTAGGATATGCCATAATTGTTACCTCCTAATTCCCTTTTTCCTTGTTCAGCTTTATCCTAACATCAAAAAGTGCTTATCTACAAAGATAAGCACCTTGGAATTTTAGTGATGTAAGAACAGATTTATCTCTTTTACTGAACTAAGTGGATATTGAAAAATGGAGCCGTTAACAATTTTTCTCCTAAATTAACTTTTATTTTTTAAATTGACTCTTCACATATTTAGCATATTTAGGTGTAGATTTAATTAATTCTTCATGCGTACCAGCGCCGTCTACAGTACCATGATCAATAAAGTATATTCTGTCCGCATCAACAATTGTACTTAGTCGATGGGCTATAACTAAGGTGGTTCTATTTTTCATTAATTCATTTAACGCCTTTTGTACCATTGCTTCAGATTCTGAATCCAAACTAGCTGTTGCTTCATCAAGCATTAGAATCTTAGGATCGCGTAAGAATGCTCTTGCAATTGCAATTCTTTGTCTTTGACCACCCGATAGTTTTATTCCACGTTCCCCAATTTGCGTGTTCAGTCCATCTTCCATTTCTTTAACAAAACCATCTGCATATGCTAACTTCAATACATGCCATAATTTATCTTCAGTAACTTCTTTTTGGAGTCCATAAACTAAATTTTCTTTAATAGTTCCTGGCATGACGGCTGAGTTTTGGCCTACTAAACCAATTTGCTTACGCCAATGAGCTAAATCAATTTGATCAATATTTTCATTACCAATTTTTATTTCACCAGATGTAGGCTGGTAAAAACGCTCAATTAAAGCAAAAATGGTTGATTTACCTCCGCCAGATGGTCCTGCAAAAGCGACTACAGAATTGGGTTTAGCCTCTAAATTGATATCATGGAGAATCTGTTTACCATTTTCATAAGAAAAGTTCACTTTTTCAAATTTTAACTCTTTGTTTGCAATATCAAATTGCTTCTTCTCAGTAAGAAATTCTTCATTTTCGCTAAGAATTTGCTGCAGACGTTCAGTTGACCCACTAGTTTTTGATAATTCGTTAAAAAATTGACTAATAATTATTACGGGACTCATAATTTGGAAAAGATACATTAAGAATGAAACCAGAGCTCCCATAGTCATTGACCCATTCATCACCCGTATTGCACCATAACCAAGAATTCCCAAAAATAGAATCATCATCAACATATTAGTAATCGGTTGAGTAAGCGAATTAATAAATGCTTCTTTTACTCCTACCGCGTATAACTTATGAATACGATGGTGGCCATTGTTAATTTCATAGTTTTCACTATTCGATGATTTAACTAGTCTTATTTCACTTAAGACCGTTGTTGATTCACTGGAAAAATTAGCTAATTCATCTTGACGTTGACGTCCAATCTTGCGAGATTGTTTTAAAATTGGAAGCATTGCAAATACCAAAAGTGGAACTCCCACAAACATTAAAATAGTCATTTGCCAATCCATGGCAATCATAATTACAAGTGCACCAAAGAATTGAAATAAAGAAGTCAAAGCATTGGGCAAAGTTGAAGCTAATAGCTGTTTTACCTGTGAAGTATCATTTACTAATCGCGAAGTTGTATCACCAGTTTTATTATTATCAAAATATTTAACTGGTAAGGCAAGTAATTTTCTCCAAACTAACTTGCGCAAATTAGACACCACATTTTCACCAAAAACTCCTAAAATATAGCCAGAGATAGCACTAATAATTAGCCCGCCAATGAAGACAATTAGAGCGAGAATAATTAACTGTGGATTAAGTGACTTAAAATTATTAATTAAACGCTGAGCTAATTGAGGAACAAAAAGATTGGCAGCTGTTCCCACAAGTCCTAATAAAATACCGATTATTAATCGTGAATAATGTGGATGCAATTTATTAATTAAACTAAAAAATTCTTTAAAACTTAATTTTTGTCGTTCTGCGCTTAAATTCTCTTCTTTAAGCGCACTCTTATGTGAAGTGTTCATTTCTTTTCCTCATCAAATTGTTAGATATCTAATTTTTATATATTTAAACATGTAGATGTCTAACTGTCAATTATCTAACTTATTTCGATTAAAAGTATAAAGATGCCCGCAATTAGCATCTTTATTCAAAATTTATCTTCTCCATGTCTTTAATAATATGTTTCATGGCTTTATTTATCATATCAAGGTCATGCTCATCAATATTATGTAAGAGTTGTTCGTTCACCTTAGTAAAAAATAGATTAATTTGTTCAACACTCTCTTTGCCCTTTTGAGTTAAATAGATACGTTTGATGCGTGCTGACTCTTTATCTTTTTTCCGCTCAACATAGCCATCTCGTTCAAGATTTTTAACCATATTAGTGATAGATGCATTTCTTACACAAAATTTTTGTCCCAATTCTCTTTGAATTAAACCGGGATGACGCTCTATATAGGCTAGCGACCGAGCTTGCTGCGTGGTCAAGTTCATCTGTGCAGCATAAGAATTAAAAATTCGCTGCGTATTTTTCATATATATTCTAAAGAGTTGATTAGCTTCTTCAAATTTTTCTTTTTTATTCACCATTATAATCATCCTTTACATTTTTATTATAACAGTTAGATATCTAATTAACATTATTTAATAAAAAAATCTTCCCTCAGGAAGATTTTTAATGCTACTCTTTTGAAGTGTCCGGATCAAGTCCTAACTCACTTTCAAGACTTTCATCTTCATTTAAATCAACTAGTTCACCGGAAACTTTGTAAACTACCCATTGGGCTAAGTTAACTACGTGATCACCAATACGCTCTAAAAGGCGAATTACCATAAAGTAACTTGCCGCTGCCGTAGCTGCGGTATTATCTGTTTTTACACCCTCAACAATTGATTTTCTAGCTTGCACATAAAGTTGGTCAATCTCATCATCTTCTTTTGCCACTGCACGGGCTAAGGTTTCATCACTTTGAACAAAAGCTTTTAAAACTTGGTCCAACATAAAAGTTACTTTTTTAGACATTTGGGTAATAATTTCTTCTGTTTCTTCAATTCTTTTATTACCCTTAACCCTAATTGTTTCAGCTGCAATTGACATTGCATTTTCACCAATTCGTTCCAAATCAGTAGTAGCCTTTAAAATAGAAATTACATTTCTAAAATCACTTGCAACTGGTTGCTGTAAAGCAATTAACTTCAACGTTCTTTTTTCTACTTTTAAAGCATCCGCCGAAATATCTTTATCATCTTTAATTAACTTTTGCGCTGCCTTTTTATCATGGTCAATAAATGCTTGCGTAGAGCCATCAATTTCTTCACTTACATCAATTACCATGTTCATAAATCTTGTATTTAACTTCTTTAATTCATCTAAAAAAACTTCATGCATCTTTCTTACTCCTAACCAAAACGACCATTAAGGTAATCACTTGTAATTTGATTTTTGGGATTCAAGAACATCTCTTCAGTTGGACCATACTCGATAAGATCGCCATTCATTAAAAAGGCAGTCTTATCTGAAATACGACTAGCTTGTTGTAAATTATGCGTAACCATAATAAAAGTAAATTCATGCTTTAAGTTTGCTAAAGTTTCCTCAACTTCTGAACTTGAGATGGGATCCAGTGCACTTGTTGGTTCATCAAGCAATACCACCTTTGGATGAACTGCTAAAGCTCTAGCAATACAGATTCTTTGTTGTTGTCCACCAGAAAATGCTTGCGCATTTCGATTAAGATCATCTTTAACTTCATTCCAAATGGCAGCTTGTTTCAAACTTTCTTCTACTCGTTGATCAATTAAAGCTTTATCTCTAATTCCCTCAAGCCGTAAGCCATACGCAATATTTTTATAGACAGAAAATGGAAATGGTGCAGGTTGTTGAAAAACCATTCCTACTTCTTTTCTTAACCAAACCAGATCTGTTTTGGGACTATAAATATTTTTTCCTTCAAAACGAATATCACCGGTAATTTTAATATTCGGAATGTCATCATTCATACGATTCAGACAGCGTAAAAAGGTTGATTTTCCACATCCAGATGGGCCGAGCAAAGCAGTTAACTCATTTTCTTTAAAATCTAAGCTAATACCATGAAGTGCTTCATGACTACCATAGCTTAAATGGACATCTTTTGTGGTAATAATTGCACCTGCATTATCTACCATACTATTCTCCTTATCCAAAACTACCTCTAATGTAATCTTCTGTTAATTTTCCTTGTGGATTAGTAAAGATATTAGCTGTTGTATCATACTCAACTACATGTCCTAAATGGAAAAACGCAGTATAATCACTAATTCTTGAAGCCTGCTGCATATTATGTGTAACCATAATCATTGAATAATCAGATCTTAATTGCTTCAAAGTATCTTCAAGTTTTGAAGTCGAAACCGGGTCAAGTGCACTTGCGGGTTCATCAAGTAAAAGTACTTCAGGCTTTAAAGCTAAAGCTCTAGCAATACATAACCGCTGCTGCTGACCACCAGACAAAGCTAAAGCACTTTTATCTAAATTATCCTTAACTTCATCCCATAAAGCTGCTGCTCTTAAACTCTCTTCTACAATTTGATCAATTTTTTTCTTGTCTCTTTCCCCATCTGCAGTCAAAGCATAGGTAATATTCTCACGGATAGATTTTGGAAATGGATTAGGCTTTTGAAATACCATCCCAATATTTTTACGTAATTCATAAACATTAATATTAGATTTGTTAATATCTAAACCATGATAGATAATTTTTCCATCTACTCTAGCAACTTTATCATTCATCCGATTAAGACAGCGTAAAAATGTCGACTTACCAGAACCAGATCCACCAATTAAGGCAGTAATTGTTCTTTTCTTAAACTGTAAGCTTGCATCAAATAACTTTTGTGTAGTTCCACCATAAAATACACTTAAATCTTGCGCTGATAAAATACAATCTTTTTTGTCAAAATCAATAATATGTGGCTTTTCATTGGTAAAACTAGAAGTTTTATTTTCCATTAAACTACCTCTAACTCTTTGCTGCAGTCATTTTGCTATATAAATGATTGCCTAGTATGCGTGCACCCAAATTAAATAAAATTACTACAATAATCAATAAGGCACCGGTTGCTGCTGAAACCATATTGGCATCCGGGATGATTCCTTCAGTATTAACACGCCAAATATGAACAGCTAATGTTTCTGCTGGGCGCATGATATTCAAAAAACTTGTGGGACTAAATGGATTCCAATTAGTAAAGCTAATAATTGAACCACTTTGACCTGCAGTATAAATAAGAGCTGCTGCTTCCCCAAAAATACGACCAGCACTCAAAATGACACCAGTTAAAATTCCTGGAAGAGCTGCTGGCAATACGATTCCCTTGATAGTTTTCCAGTTAGATAAGCCCAAAGCAAGGCCCGCATCTCGCTGTGATTGGGGAACTCCTTCTAAAGCTTGCTGAATATTACTTGTCAAAGTTGGCAGATTAAAAAAGGTTAATGCTAAAGCTCCAGCTAAAATTGAAAAACCAAAGTGAAATTCAACAACAAATAATAAATATCCGAAAAGACCGACCACGATCGAAGGAAGTGAACTTAAAATTTCAATAGTAGTTTTAATTAAAGCAGTAAACCAATTATCACTAGCATATTCAGATAAATAAATTGCCGCACCAATGGCTACAGGAATTGAAATTACTAAAGTTAATATAAGTAGATAAAGCGAATTCCATAATTGATCGCGAACTCCTCCACCAGCTTGAAAAGAAGAAGCTTCAGATGTCAAAAAGTGCCATGATAAGTGAGGAACTCCAGATACTAAAATATTACCCAAAATTCCGACCAAAATAATTACTACAACTCCAACTAAAGTATAGATAACTGCAGTAGCAATCTTATTGGTTATCTTTGCATTCATTATTTTTCTCCCTTTCGACCAATTAAGCGAACTAAAAAGTTAAAGAATAAGGCCATTATCAATAGTAATAATGCTAGTGACCAAAGAGCATTATTCGGTAAAGTTCCCATAACTGTATTACCCATTTGACTAGTTAACTGGCTAGTTAAAGTAGCAGATGGACTAATTAAATTAGTTGGCATTAATACCGCATTACCAATTACCATTTGTACTGCTAAAGCTTCACCAAAGGCTCTTGCCATTCCAAAAATAACTGCAGTTAAAATTCTAGGAGTTGCTACACGTAAAACTACACGATGAATTGTTTGCCAGTGTGTAGCACCTAATGCTAATGACGCTTTGCGATAATGTTTAGGGACAGCTTTCAAAGCATCTACTGTTAAAGAAGTAATTGTTGGTAAAACCATTACAAATAACACTAGTGTAGCTGCTAAAATCCCAAAACCTGTACCTCCGAAAATATTTCTAATAAAAGGTACAACTATTGTTAAACCCAAGAAACCATAAACTACTGAGGGAATTCCAACTAGAAGTTCTACTACGAATTGCAAATATTTACTTCCACGCTTAGAGGCATATTCAGTCATAAATAAAGCAATTGCAATCGCAAATGGAGTTGCTACAATCGCTGAAAAAAGTGTTACTGCAAAAGAAGTTACAATCATTGGAGCTGCTCCAACAAAATTCTTTCCTGCCCCTGGATTCCAATCAGATGATGTTAAAAACTTCCATAAATTAACATGATTTTGAGTAAAGGTTGCTAATCCATGAACAGCAACAAACCCGATAATTGAAACAACTAAAATAATAATTAGAATGATTGCCGCATAGGTCAATCCCTTACCCCAATATTCTTGTCGTGTTTCTTTAGAAGGTCTAGTTAGTTTATCAACATTAGCCTTATCCGGTCCAATTTTATTTAATTTTACGTGTTTGATTGTTTGATCTTCTAAGGCTTGATTAACAACATCTTTTAGATCTTCTTTGTTTTTATGTTTTATATTCATTAGCTCTCCAGCCTTTAATTACTTATAACCTGATTATTACTGTCACGAGTAACTTTCATTTCATCGATACTAATGTAACCTAATTGTGGAATTAAGCCATTTTGTACTTTCTTCGAAAGCAAATAATTAAGAAATTCCTTAGTCATTTTATTAGTTTTACCTTTTGTATATGCATGTTCGTATGACCATAATTTCCACTTATTAGTTGTAATATTCTCATTTGTGGGCTTAACGCCATTTAAACTTAATTTTTGAATATGAGAATCTTTAGCATAAGGAGCAGAAATGTAAGAAATAGTTCCTGGAGTTGAACTAACAATTTTTCTCACAGTCCCATTCGAGTCTTGTTCTTGCGCTTTCATTGGTTCACGATTACCTAAAATTAATCTTTCAAAAGTAGAACGTGTTCCACTTCCTTTAGAGCGGTTGATAACAGTAATAGGAATATTTTTTCCACCTACTTGTTTCCAATTCGTAATTTTACCCATAAAAATTTGTGCTAATTGCTCGGTGGATAAATTCTTTACACCAGTCCCTTTATCCACAATCGGAATGATTCCAACAACGGCAATTTTATAATCTGTTAACTTAGAAGCATCGATTCCCTTTTGATTTTCTGCAAATACATCTGACGTACCAATTTCAACTGCACCAGCTTGTATTTGACTTAATCCTGTACCAGATCCACCACCTTGAACAATAATATTGCTATTAGGATGATCTTTATGGAAATCATGACCTGCTTGCTCAGCTAAAACTTGCATAGCAGAGGATCCCATTACAGTTACCTTGTTTGCCTTAGAATTTGAACAAGCAGTAGTAAGACCAATAAGTAATAAAGCAATTAATGCTAAAGATAATTTTTTATAATTTAGTCTGTGCATTCAGCTACTCCATATAAAATTTTATATAAACAATTAATATTTTACCATATAGCTACTAAAGGCAAACTTATGCAAAAAAATAAAGATCGAAAAAATTCGATCTCTATCTTTTCTTATTCAATAACTTCTTTTTTCTTGATAAATAAACAAGCTATGACTGCTATTAGAGCACTAAATACTAAACTTAAAAATGCCATCGTGTATGAACCACTATATTGAACTACTAATCCAATTAATAAAGGGCCAATAAAACCTCCCAATTGTCCACCAAAATTAACAATTCCAACTGCTGAACCATACTGCTTTTCTAAGATTATCTGAGAAATAAAACTAAAGATTCCCGTAAATGCCAATGACTTAAAGAAATAAACTAGCATTTCAAAGGTAACAATTGCACCAAGTGAAGCAGATTTATATAATCCAAACATAAAAATTAAAGTTAGAACTGACGAAACAGTTATCATTCAACGTTCATGATTTCTAAAAATATGCACCATAACAAATCCAGCAATAAAAGCTGCTACGCCACCAGCTAAGGTAGGTAATGGGACAAGCCAAGTTAAACTTTTTAAATTAATTTTTCTTGCTTGTAAGAAATAAACTGGCATCCAGGTCTCTAAACCTTTTGTAATTATATTCAAAGCTAAGCCTATAATTATAAATGCCCAGAGGCGCTTATCCATATTTTTCCAATCAATCTTTTGACGTGCAAACTTTTCTTTTCTCTCACTATTTATCGGACGCTCAAGCAGATAATAAACAATTAAAATAATTAAACCTGCGATTCCCAACCATACAAAAGAGAAACGCCAACTGCTTGCAGCAATAATTGGAACAATTATTAGTGGTGCAAGGACAGCTCCTAAATAATTAGAAGAAATTAACGCTGAAGTTGCTTGTGCTTTTTCTTTTTCTCCATAATCTTCAGATATATTTTTTAAAGCTGCAGAGGGATAAGGCCCCTCAGTAATCCCAAAGATAAAACGAATAACAATCAATGAACTTAATGACCAAGCCCATCCAGTAATCACAGTCATAATTGACCAAAGTAATAAAGATAGAATAATCATTACCTTACTACCGAAGCGATCAGCCAAGTAACCCCCAGGAATTTGCATTAGTGTATAACCTAAAAAGAATGCACTGGCTGTAGTTCCCAAGGCGGCAGCTCCAACATGAAAATCTTTTCCTATATAGGCAAGTGAAATATTTAATACTGTTCGGTCTGCGAACAATAACATATAACCTAAATACAATAGTAAAAACGAACATAGTCGTTTTAAATTTTTAGCTTTCATCCTTAACTTTTAATTTCTCCATTAATCTAATCTTTTTTGTAGCTTAAAACGTTGAATTTTTCCACTAGCATTCTTTGGTAATTCTTCCACATAAACAAATTCTCGTGGCACCTTATAATGTGCTAAATGTGCATAACCATAGGCAATTAAATCCTCTGAATTTTGTGGTTTTCCTACAACAAATGCTACTGGTACCTGCCCCCATTCAGGATCATCTTTTCCAACAACAGCTATGTCATTAATTTCTGAATCTTGGGAATAGACTTCTTCAACTTCTTGTGGAAAAATATTTTCTCCTCCAGAAATTAACATATCATCCAATCTTCCATCAATATACAAAAAGCCCTCTTGATCTAAATGACCAACATCTCCCGTTTTATACCATCCATCAACTTCTTTAGCAGGAAGTTTTTTTGGAAGGTTAAGATAGCCAGGAGTTAAAGCAGGAGTTTTAATTAAAACCTCGTTTTTTGAACTTAGTTTTAATTGTGTAGAAAATAATGGTTGACCTACTGAACCAAGCTTTCGTAAAGCATCACCTGCACTAAGAGCAACAATTTGAGAACAAGTCTCTGTCATCCCATAGCATTGAACAACTGGAATTTTTAACTGTTCGCATTGTTGCAAAGTAACCAAATCAATCGTGCCACCGCCCAACAACATACAGCGAAATAAATTTTGATAATGCTTATGAGAGGTCTGCTGTTGAAGTAGTAATTTTTTTAACATGTAAGGAACGACCGACATAATTGTTATTGGTTCTTGAACTAAAATATTTTCAATTTTTTCTGACTCAAACTTATCTACTAAACGTACTGTCATTCCATAAATTAAGCCACGCATAACAATCGAAAAACCACTAATATGAAAAATTGGTGCTACACAGAGCCATTCATCGGTATTTTTTAAACCTAAATTCAGCGCAGAAGAAATTGCTGAATAAAAATGATTAGCAAAAGTCTGTAACACTCCCTTTGGATCACCAGTTGTACCAGAAGTATACATAATACTAGCTACTTTATCGAAATCAAATGTATCTACTAAATTCACTGGTTTTGCTTCAAGAGCAAAAAAATCCTTAAACTCCATAAATACTTTATTAGTAGCCATCATTGTACGATTTAAATTTCTATCAACTAAACATAATCGCAATTTAGCATCTTTTATTTGTCGTCTCAATTCTTCATCAGATAAACGCCAATTTAGCCAAACAATACTACGCCCCGTTGATATAACTGCTAGAGCTAAACAATAACTTTCAATATCATTTTTCGCTAATAAACCCACTGCGTTACCAGGAGTTAATAAATTTAACTTACCAGCAACTAATTCGACCCTTTCTTTTAATTCACCAAAAGTAAGTTTTTGCTTTCCATCATCAATTGCTAAATGATTAGGCTGCGTAGCAGCTTGTTTTAATAACCAATTTTGTGTTTCCATAAGGGCCTTCTTTATGGAAATTTAGGAAATTGATCAAAATTAGGATCTCGTTTTTCATTAAATGCATCTCGGCCTTCTTTACCTTCATCAGTAGTGTAAAAGAGCATCGTTGCATCCCCACCTAACTGCTGTAAACCAGCTAAACCATCTGTTGCAGCATTCATGGCAGCCTTGATAAAACGTAATGCTGTTGGTGATCGTTTCAAAATTTCTTCACACCAAGCTATAGTCTCTTCTTCTACTTTATCTAAAGGTACTACTTTGTTAATCCAATTCATTTGATAAGCTTCTTCGGCAGTATAAAAATGATTTAAGAACCAGACCTCTTTAGCTCTTTTTTCACCAATAGTTCTTGCTAGTAATCCAGATCCATAGCCTGCATCAAAACTACCTACCTTAGGACCAGTTTGCCCAAACTTTGCATTGTCAGCAGCAATTGTTAAATCACATACTAATTGTAAAATATTACCACCGCCAACTGACCAGCCTTTTACCATTGCAATCACTGGCTTAGGAATAATTCTAATTAAGTGTTGTAAGTCTAAGACATTTAAACGAGCAATTTTATCTGGGCCTACATAACCACCATTACCACGTACACCTTGGTCACCACCAGATGAAAATGCCTTATCACCCGCTCCAGTTAAAATAATTACTCCAATTGTGCTATCATCTCTACAGATAGTAAATGCATCAATCATTTCTTGCACAGTGACTGGTGTAAAAGCGTTCATTTTTTCTGGACGATTCATGGTGATCTTAGCAATTTTGCCTGAACGTTCAAAAATAACTTCTGAATAATCCTTTACTGTCTCCCAATTTACTTTTGTCATATCTTCATTCTCCTTTTAATAAACGAGGTTTCATAAATGAATTTATTAGAAAATCTAGAAATTCAGATTCAATCTATCACAGCTAACCAAGCAATCATCACGATTGAAGTAAGCGATAAATTAAAACAGCCTTATGGCATTGTTCACGGCGGAATTAATGCTGTATTAGCTGAAACAGCCGCTTCTCTTGGTGCAAATGAATGGCTAAAAGCTCAAGGTCAAACTCAAATCGCTATTGGTGTCAATCTTACCACACAGCACCTACGACGGGTAGTAAAAGGACGAATTAAAACTATTGCTACACCCCTTAAAACTGGTCGTACTATGCAAACATGGGAAGTTAAAGAATTTAATGAAAATGATTTGATTAGTGCAAGCACAGTCACCTTAATGAATAAAAGGCAGCCTAAATAAAAAAGAGATTTTAGATATTGAATCTAAAACCTCTTTTTTATTAATTATTTTCTTTTGTTAGCATTTCATAAACATATGAAATTTCGTCAGGGCGATATACTCCGTGTAATTCTCCCACTCTGCTAAAGCCCATCTTGTCAATCAAGTGTTGCATTGCCTTATTATCTTCGTGGGTATCAATTCTAATTGAATCTACATCTGGGCGATTATTACGAATATAGTTAATTACGCCTTCTAATAACTGTGTTGCATATCCATGACCAGCATGTTGTGAATGAATCGCCACACGGTGAATTACTAAATATTTATCTGTATCAATTAACCAATCACCATGTAAATTATCATATACATGATCAGGTCCAGGAACGATTGCAATAGCTCCAACAGTTTGATCATCATCTGACTGAGCTAAATATGCCCAACCATTTTCTATATCCTCTTTAATTTGATCAGGGGATGGATAATCTCCTTGCCACTGCTCAACTCCGCGCTCAGCGAGTTGATTGGCTCCATCTTTTAGTATCATCATAATTTGATCAAAATCTGAACTAGTTGCTTGTCTAAGCTTCATACTTTTCATCCCTTTCAATTCTTTACAAAAGACTATTATACGAAAAAGCAAATTTTATGTAAAAGTAATTCACTTATAAAAATAACCCATGGGAAGCCATGGATTATCTTTATAAAACTTTTGATAAAAAATCTTGAGCACGCTTACTTTGAGGATGATCAAAAATTTCTTCAGGTTTTCCTTTTTCAAGTACATACCCATCTGCCATAAACCAAATTTGATCAGATACTTCTCTGGCAAATCCCATTTCATGAGTAACAATTACCATTGTCATTCCTGAATCAGCCAAATCATGCATTGTCTTTAAAACCTCACCAACCATTTCTGGATCTAAGGCACTAGTAGGTTCATCAAAAAGCATCACTTCAGGATCCATCGCTAAAGCTCGAGCAATGGCTACACGCTGCTGTTGTCCCCCTGAAAGACTGGTTGGATATTGCTTAGCAATTTGTTCTAAGCCTACCTTTTTTAAGAGCTTAATAGCTGTCTTAGTTGCTTCTTCATCACTCACACCTTTAACTTTCATTGGTGCTAGCTTAATATTTTCCATTACACTCATATTTGGAAAAAGATTAAAATTCTGGAAAACCATGCCCATTTTTTCCCTTAAAGCATCTAGTTCTCTTTCCTTTACATGAGTTAAATCACTACCTTCAAAGATAACTTTTCCAGCAGTTGGTGTTTCTAAGACATTTAAGCAGCGTAAAAAGGTTGACTTCCCTGCGCCTGATGGCCCAATAATTGAAATAACTTGTCCCTTAGTAACATTTTCATTGATATCTTTTAGGATTTCTTTTGAACCATAATTCTTTTTTAAGTGTTTAACTTCAATTAATTTGTTATTAGCCATTTTTCTTCATCCTCTTTTCAAAGTGGTTCAACAATCTAGTCAATGAGAAGGTCAAGATGAAGTAGATTATCATCGCTATAAATAACGGTAAAACTCCTTTATAAGTGGAAGTTTGAACTAATTGAGTTTGATACATTAATTCCCCAACACCTATGACTGATACTAAAGAACTGTCTTTTACTAAGGTAATAAATTCATTACCTAATGCTGGCCAAATATTTTTTATTGCTTGGGGAATAATTACATAACGATAAGCTTCACTTCTACTTAGTCCTAACGATCTAGCAGCTTCATTTTGACCTTTTGGTAGTGAATTAATTCCTGAACGGATATCTTCTGCGACATAAGCTCCTGAATTAAGTCCAATCGCAATGATTCCCGCTAATAGAGCTGACATGTTAGAAATCAAATATCCGATACCAAAGTAAACAAATAATATTTGTACCATTTGTGGGGTGCCACGAATAAATTCAATATAGCAGACCGCAATCCAGTGAATAAGTGGATTCTTTGATAAGCGCATCAAAGCTAACAAGGTTCCTAAAATGATACCAATTAAAACAGAAAAAATTGTAATAACAATGGTATACCAAATACCCTTTAAGAAATAATTCCAATAAGCTAGCATCGTATTATGCTTATTAGCAGTTTTCATTTCCTTAGCAGCGGCTGGTAAATATTTTTTATCAATTAAATTTTCTTTTTTTACGCGCTTGATTGTTTTATTAACCGCATTTACTAAATCAGGTTGACCTTTAGCCATAGCAACGGCGTTGCCAGATTGAGTAGTCTTTAAGTTAGATTTAATCGCAACTAAATTAGGATTATTTTCTTGATAGGCCTTTGCCGTTAATTCTTCTAACACTAAAGCTGTGTCTTTACCTGATTGAAGTGCTAATACTAAGTTATTAACTTTGTTTAACCCCTTAAGTGTAGAATCTGGCATCTGCTTTTTGATTTCATCGTATTGCAAACTTCCAGTTTGAGCCCCTACAGTTTTTCCCTTTAAACTCGCGATTGTAGTATATTTATGGGCATCCTTTTTATTAACTAAGAAATAATCCCCCTTAGCACGATAGTAAATATTAGAAAATGCAACACTTTGTTTACGTTCAGGAGTTGGTGACATCCCTGAAATAACCATATCTACTTTTCCGGTTTCAAGTGCTACTAAAAGTGAATCAAAACTCATATTTTTTACTACAAGTTTGACATGAAGATCTTTTGCAATATCTTTTGCAAGCTCCATATCTATGCCCACATATTGTGTCTTACCATGACCACTCTTAGTAAATTCAAGCGGAGGATAGTCAGCTGATGTTCCAACTATCAATTTGCCACTTTTTTTAATCTTTTTCATTACACTACCAGTTGCCACTTTTTCTGTTTTTATAGCAGCTTGAACTGGCTTAGAATTAAAAAGCCCAAGTACTGGGGTAACTAACAGCAATAAAGCCAAAATAAATTTGGCTATTTTGGAATTTTTCATTAAAATTAAGCTCCTCTATTTTATTTAAATTTGTTAATTGCTGTTGAGTTACGTCGTCGTTTCATATACTTTCGCTCCAAACTTTATTTTTAAATTATTTTTAATATAGTATCATACTTACTTAATACTTAGCTATAGTATTTGTAAACTTTAATTTTTTGCCCTAAATTATTCATAAAATTAATAAAAAGTACAAAAAATAGGATAAATATCGTAATATACTGCCCATTTTTCATTATTTTAGAGTATCATTGTAATAGTTTAAAGAAGGAGAATTGTCATGCTGAAGAGTGAACGACCAATAATTATTGGAATTGCCGGTGGATCTGGTAGTGGTAAAACAACTATTGCTAACGAAATTTACAACCAATTACATCAAAATGATCGTATTTTGACTATTACACAAGATTCTTACTACAAGAATAATGACAAACTTTCAATGGATGAGAGAAAGAGAATAAACTACGATCATCCAGACGCTTTTGACATGGAATTACTAGTAAAACAACTAGATGAGTTAATCCATTATCAATCCATTGAAATGCCAGTTTATGACTTTACCGCCCACACTAGAAGTCATGAAACCATTCATACTGAACCAGCAGATATTATAATCTTAGAAGGAATTCTAGTTCTTTCTGATAAAAAACTTCGTGATTTAATGGACATCAAGGTCTTTGTTGACACTGATGAGGATATCAGATTTATTCGTCGCTTACAACGCGATACTGAACAACGTGGACGAACTGTAAGTTCAGTCATTAAACAATACTTAGCTACAGTTAAGCCAATGTACAACCAGTTTATTGAGCCAACTAAGCGCTATGCTGATATTATTGTGCCAGAAGGTGGAGAAAATACTGTTGCCATTGATATGTTAACTACTAAAATTCGTTCCGTTTTAACGCGCTAATTAAGAAAAGGGAAGAAGTAACCACTTCTTCCCTTTTTACTTGACCAAATTATCGCCATCTAGAGTAACCATCCTTAAAACAAAACCAGTTGGATTAAGTTTAGCTTTCATTGAACTTGTACCATTGGTGCTCTCTAGATCTGCCCTTTTAACATTTATATTCCAAGCGGTATTATTCCCTTCATTATTATTCACAATATAATCGCTCTTTAAAATTACATTAGTTAATGTAAAGTTACCTTCATAAAGAGAGCTTGAACCACCACGAAGAGTATTATCAGTCATAATAATATTTCCTTCAGTAACATCTAACTTTATTTCATTTAAATCAGAGCACAGAACTTTTAACTCACCTTCATAAGCAGATAAACTGCCCCCATTAATGGTACAGCTATGGACAATGAGATCACCACAATTAGTTTTAAGTTCAGTTTTTCCAATTCTAGAATTATAAACTTTTAATTGACCTTCCTGACACATTGCATGTAACTTTTCAATATTTAACTTGTTGAGATCAATATCACCTAATTTATTAAAAAGTTCACACTCTTGCAATTCACATGAAGCAGGAATAATTATTTTTAAGACTTGATTTGCCAAAATTCCCTGTCTATTTAAATGGGGAGTTTGGCGAATATAAAGTGTATCATCTTGCACTTTGAAAGTCGGCAAGAGATTTTCATTTCCAGCAAACACAAGTTGATAATCATTTCCTCTTTCAATAAAAAGAGTTATTTTTGCAAACTTTCCGATAATTTTAGAAAAAGAATTTAATTTAAAAACTTTTTTATGATAAGTTTTACATTTGATTCCAAGTAAATCGCCAAAATTCATAATTTTTCCTCTTACTAAACTTTCAATAAGTAATTAAATAAGATTGTGATTTGATTATTGTACTACTTTTTTAATTCGGAGCAAAATTTTACCAAGGCTTATCAAGAGAAATATCAGATAAAAAACCTTCTTGTCTTCGACGTTCATTTTTACGTACTTCCATTCTTTTTGAATACAAACCTGTAAGCTTTTTTTGTTCTTTTGTTTCAGCAATTAGTTTTTCATAATTTACCCTTTTCATAGGATCAAGGATTACAAAAATCATAAAGCAATAAAATCCTAGAAAGCGTTCACCAGTTAATAAATGTTCACCAATTATTTTTACAAAAACTTCGATTGAACGCTTACCAAATCCAGTTACATATGCTTCTAAACACATTGAATCGCCTAGTTTAAACGGTTGAAGAAATTGAATTTTATCCAAAGCTGCAGTGGCAAGCCTGCTGCGAGCCACTCTCGAGGCAGCAATGGAAGCTTGTCCGTCTACCAACTCTAGAATTCTACCTCCATATACTGTTTCATGTTCATTTAAATCAGAATTTAAAACCAGGTGGTTTGAAACTACTAAAGTATCGTTACACTTGATTGTATTCATCGAATTTCTCCTTTAAACCTTAAATAATTTAAGCAAATCATCTATTCTCCTTTAAATAAAAAAGCATAAAAATAAAAACTGATTTTCCGATAAAAGGAAATCAGTTTTATTCAATCTTACCAGCCTGTCTTTTGCAAATGGTTGGCAAACATTGATAACGAAAAACATACAATAAAGTACATTACTGCAATAATAATATACATTGGAATCAAATAGGTTGAATTTTGTCCATAGATAATTTGGGCATGATACAGCAATTCTGGCAACACTATAATCGTTGCTAAAGAAGTATCCTTAACTAAAGATACAAACTGAGACAACAAGGACGGTACCATCTTATGAAGGGCTTGAGGCATAATAACATGAGTCATGGCCTGCATGTAGGTCATCCCATTTGAACGGGCGCCCTCCATTTGACCAGGATCTACAGCTCCAATCCCACTCCGAACTATTTCAGCAACCATTGCCCCTTCAAATACTACTAAAGCAATGATTGAAGCTACAGTTGGATCAGTAACTAAGCCTAATTCTGGTAATCCAAAATAGGTAAAGAAGATAATTAATAATAGTGGCAAATTACGTATGATATCAATAATAAATCCCACGACTGCTGAAACATATTTTATTTTGACATAACGAATAAAACCCAAAATAATTCCAACAACAAATGATAAAGCAATTGAAATTAATGAAACATAGATCGTTACCCACAAACCTTGAAGAAGAAAGCGGATATCAATCCAAGAATATGCATGAATAAAGGTTTCCATTGACTAATCTTTCTCCTCTCTAGGCTAATTTCTTTTCTAGATAGCGCATATAATAACTGAGCGGTAACGTTAAGATAAGGTAAAATACGCCAACAATTATATAAGTATTAATCGTTTCTAGTGTTGAAAAGGCAATCGTATCTGCTTCGTACATCAAATCAAAACCAGCAACAAAGGCTAAAACTGATGAATTCTTGATTAAGTTGACGAACTGATTTCCTAGTGGCGGAATAACAATTCTTAACGCCTGAGGTAAAATCACATATCTCATTGCCTGGCTATAGGTCATTCCGTTAGATCTTGCCCCTTCCATTTGTCCTTTTCCAACCGAATTAATACCTGCGCGTACCGTTTCCGCAATAAAAGCAGACGAATAAAGTGCTAGTCCAATAGTTCCAGCTGCAAAACCGGACATCTTAATTCCTGATCTTGGTACAACCAAATAAAAAATCATTGTGATAACCAATAAAGGAATATTTCTAAAAATCTCAATGTATACGTGTGCCACAGCACTAGCTACTTTTGAAGGAGCAACTTCCATTAAAGCAAAAACCACTCCCAAAACCAGGCTAAAGAATAAGGCAATTAAACTACACCAAATGGTGGTCCAAAAGCCATGAATAAATTGTGGCCAGTTATCAACTAGAATCTTAACCATTAATACCTTCAGCCTCCTTTACATTGAATCCTGGAATTCCTGAGAACCATTTCATAATTAAACGATGATAAGTTCCATCCTTTTTTAATTCTTCTAGTCCTTTATTAATTCGTTTAAGCATATCTTTTTGGCCCTTATTCACTGCAATCCCATAAGGTTCAGTTGTATAAGTTCCACCCACCAACTTATAACCAGGATTTTCGCTTGCTATTCCGGCTAAAACACCATTATCAGTAGTCATAGCTTGTCCTTGACCTGCTTTTAGAGCTGCAAAAGCTTGACCATAGTCATCATATTCTAATACTTTTGCTTTAGGAGCAAATTTTTTAACGTTTGCGACTGCAGTAGTACCTTTTACAGCAACTGCAGTTTTACCATTTAAATCCTCTATGTTCTTAATATCACTACTATTCTTTACCAATAGTGATTGCCCTGCGTTAAAGTATGGAACTGAAAAATCAACTTGTTTTTTTACGTTCTGGCGTAATCGTCATTGTTGCAATTGCGGCATCGATATTTCCATTTTTTAACAAAGGAATTCTTGTTTTAGGGGTGGTTTGGATAAATTGCGCCTTACCATTTTTTCCTAAGATTTGCTTGGTTAAGGCATTGGCCAAATCAATTTCAAAACCTTCAATTTTTCCAGTTTTGATATCCATTAACCCAAACAAACGAGTATCAGCTTTTACACCCCAGTAGATAGTATTGTCTTCCTTAGCTTGCTGATATACATTTTCTTCAGACTTGCGGCCACAAGCTGATAAAGAAAACAATAATAAGAGAAATAATGGTAAGACCAGAATTTTCTTAAATTTTTTCATGATTAGCCACCCAACTTCTCAGTAATAACTTTACTTAAGAATTGACGTGCACGCTCTGATTTTGGATGGTCAAAGAATACTTCAGGTTTTTCATCTTCTAAAACTTGACCTTGGTCAAAGAAAATCAAACGATCGCCGACTTCACGTGCAAAGCCCATTTCATGGGTAACAACTACCATTGTAATACCTTGATCTGCGACATAACGCATTACATCTAACACATCTTGAATCATTTCTGGATCAAGGGCACTAGTAGGTTCATCAAATAAAATCACTTTTGGATTCATTGCCAATGAACGAGCAATAGCAACACGTTGCTTTTGTCCACCAGATAATTGAGCTGGATACATATTAGCACGATTTTCCAAGCCAACTCGTTTTAACAAGTCCATTGCTCTTTCTTTATTTTCAGCATCTGGGCGTTTCAAAACAATCTTAGGGGCTAAAGTAATATTTTCAAGGACAGTATGGTTATCGTACAAATTGAAGTGCTGGAATACCATTCCAACATCTTTTCTAATTTTATTTAAATTAGTTTTTTTATCTGCCAAATCAAAGCCATTAACAATTAATTTACCCGAATTAATTGCCTCTAAACCATTAATTGTTCTAATTAAAGTACTTTTACCAGATCCCGATGGTCCGATAATTGAAACCACTTGTCCAGCATTGATGGTCAAATTGATATCTCTTAAAGCATGGTAGCTGCCATAATATTTTTCAACATGCTTAAATTCAATTATTGGTGTTGCCATATTATTCTCCTCTATTTTTTCTTATCAGATCCATTTTACTACAAAAAAAGAGATCCAAAATTGAATCTCTTTTTTATTTATTACTTTTATCTTATTTTACTTTTATTTTTCTTCGCTCATTAGTCGGTCAATACCCTTTACCATGAAGAAAAGAATAATACCAAAGACGATACTTACAAGACCAATAATTGCAAAAAATGGAACTTCAGTCTTAGTTGAATAAAATTTAACAATTTGTGCAAATGCTGCTTGCCCTACGGCGTCACATAAGAACCATAAACTCATCATCTGTGAACTAAAGGCCTTAGGTGCTAAACGACTAGTTGCAGCTAATCCAATAGGTGAAATGAGCATTTCCGCAATTTCAACAATGAACCATGATCCTACAAGCCAGAATGGACTTACTCGACCTGCTGGATGCAAAAGACCTGGAAGGGTCATAAATAAGTATGAAAGACCAGCAAACACCAAACCAGCTGCAAATTTACCTGCTGCAGATGGCTGATTCTTCCAAGTATCCCATAGCCAAACGAAGAATGGTGTCAAGATCATGATAAATAATGGGTTCAAAGTTTGGAAGTTGGCAGCTTCAAAGTGCCATGCACCAATGTGAAGCACTGTTCTATTTTGAGCAAATAACGCTAAAACAGTAGAACCTGATTCTTCAATTCCCCAAAAGATTGCACCAGCAATAAACAAAGGAATATAAGCCAAAACTTGTTTGTGTTCCTTCTTAGTAACTTTAGGGCTACGTAACATAATTACAAAGTAGTAAATTGGAAAAGCAATGGCTAAGATAGTTATGATATTAATAATATTTTCAATATTTAAAGAATTGAAAACAGCCATAATTCCAAAAATTATTCCTACTAAGATAATAATTAGAAGCGTTTTCCAAACAATTGAACGTAACTTATCAGCAGGAATTGGATCAGCAGGATGCAAACTCTTTTCTGAAAGAGTCTTCTTTCCACCAAAATAATACACAACCAAACCAATAAACATTCCAATTGCCGCAAGTGAAAAACCAGCATGGAAGTTAGCTACTTTACCAAAAGCATGAAAACCAAAACCATCTTTAGCCCATGGAACTAAAATAGGCGCGATTGCTGCTCCTAAATTAACCCCAAAAACGTAAATACTGAATCCAGCATCACGTCGATTATCATTCGGACCATAAAGATGTCCAACCATATCAGAAACGTTTGGCTTCAAAAGGCCAGTACCCAAAACAATAAATACAATTGAAGTATATAAAGCACCGACACCCATTGGGAATGAAAGGACAATATGGCCAATCATAATTAAGACACCACCATAAAACACAGTTTTACGTGGTCCCCAAATACGGTCAGAAACCCACCCACCGAGAATTGATGCCAACATTACTGATGAACCATAAATTGACATAATAGATGCGGCGGTGGTTTGATTCATTCCTAATCCACCCTGACTAATTGCATAGTACATGTAGAATAGAAGAATGGCACGCATTCCATAATAACTGAATCTTTCCCATAATTCAGTCTGGAATAAGACGGACAGTCCTTGAGGTTGTCCGAAGAATGTCTTTTCTTTTTTTGTATTTTCCATTAAATTTTAACCTAACTTTCTTTAACTTTAATAAATTATAAAGTAAGATTGTTATATTTTATAACTTTATCAAGGTTTTAGTCAAGTTTATTACTATTCACGTATATAATAATTATGGTGCTATTTTAATATTTATCTCACAAAAAAGAGATTAAGTAACCAACTCAAACTCTTTTAATTTAGGCTTTTACAGGTAATTTTATCTTTGCTTTTTCCAAAATATGGCCTTCAGCTTTTTCTAAAAATTCGTTGAGCCAATATCCTGAAGGTAGCGCCAGCTTTTTATCCAAGGCGTAAACAGTCAAAGTATAATTATGGGTACCATCTGGTGGTTGTGGCCCAGTATATCCAAGCTTGGGTCCAGTTTCGCCACTCAAAAACTTGCTTGCATTACTATTTCTGCCCTGAACTAAATCAAATTGCGGATCTAAACTGGTATTTTCAGGAATCAAATGATGGCTAGGATCTATATTAGCCGCTAACCAATGAATCCACACAAAGCCACACACAGGGACAGAATCAAAATCATCTAAGTAAATTGCTAGAGATTTAACACCTTCCGGAACATCAATAATTTCAATTGGAAAAGAAACAGCTGGTTTGCCATCAACCTTCAAATTTTCAGGCGCATGCTTAGTATATTTATCAGGTAAATATCCCTCACTATTTAAATTTACTTTTACTTTCATTTGTTTCACCTAAATAAGTTTAAAACTATCTAATTTTTCCTTAGTCATATCACGAATAATTGCAGTAGCCAGATCCACTGAAGCCTTAAAATCGCTATAAGCACTAAAACAATATGGAGAGTGCTCATAACGTACTGGAATTCCAATTACAATAGTTGGAGCTCCATATTCATAATAGATAGCCGCCCCATCTTGACCACCACCCGTTCTTACTGAACGAGTGTAAGGAATATGATTTTTATCTGCTAAATCACACGCATACTGTTGAAACTTAGGATTTGGTAAAAATGTTGTATCCATGTCTCGTAGCATTGGACCACGTTTCAACCCAGTTTGAGATAACCATTCTGGCTCAAATGTATCATCTGCTGGACAACTTTCTAAAACAATACAAAGATCCGGCTTAACTTTTCTACCAGTAACATAGGCTCCACGTAAGCCAACTTCTTCTTGAGCAGATAAAGCAGATACAACATCAAAGTTAGTCTCTTCATTCTTTAAGTTATCCAAGACATCTATCATCGCTCCTGCTCCAAACCGATCATCAAAATCTTTACCAAAAAATAGTCCTGATTTTTCATGATATTCACATTTTACATCTACAAAAATTGGACAACCGGTATCAATTTGATAATCATTGATAGTTTCTTGACGACTAGAGGATCCTACATCAATCGACATTTCTGCTATATCCGGAATTGAATTTCTTTCAGCTGCAGTCATAAAATGTGGTGGCTTAGTTGCTACCACGCCTGAAATATAGTCACCTGCACGGTTTCTAATCTTTACCTTAAGAGCAGGAATATTATATTTTACCCAACCTCCAAGTGGAACAAACTTAATTAATCCATTTGGTCTTACTGCTTGAGTAATAAAACCAACTGCATCAGAATGAGCATCCATTTGAATAACTGGGCGATCTCCCTTATTTTCCTTCCTGGAAGCATAAACATTTAACATTCCATCAGTCTCAATATTAGCTGTACCTTTAGCATAACTTGAAAAAAGCTTAACAAATTCTTCTTCAAAACCTGATGTTGAATTAGCATCAGAAAATTCTTTTAACATTTCTATTTCTTGCTCTTTTTTCATGACGACTCCTATTACAAAATACCTATTTTTACCTTTATTCTAATCATCTATTAGAAATTAATCTATAAAATAATCCCTAAAATTACCCTTAGCTAAACTAAAAAATAAGCGTAAAATAGAATTCAGTTTTAAAAGAGGAAGTGGAGTACGTGAAAAAAGAGAAGCCCATTTGGAAACGAAACCTTTTTGTACTATCAATCGCTGTCTTTATCGCAGGAATTGCGTTTTCAGAAGTCATGCCTTTCTTGCCCTTATATATTAAGACTTTAGGTGAATTTTCTAAGCAGCAATTAAATTTCTGGTCTGGTTTAGTTTTTTCTGGAACCTACTTTGTTTCAGCCATTGTTTCTCCTTGGTGGGGGAAACTTGCTGATAAAAAAGGGCGTAAGTTAATGATTTTACGTGCCTCTATTGGAATGGCTATTGTTATGGCAGCCATGGGATTAGTTCAAAATGTCTGGGAATTGTTTGGTTTAAGAATGTTCCAAGGAGTATTCTCTGGCTATGTTTCTAATTCAAATGCTTTAGTAGCAACTGAAACACCAAAGGAGAAATCAGGACAAGCCTTAGGTACAATGGCTTCATCATTTACTGCAGGCAACTTATTAGGACCATTTGTTGGTGGTGCCTTAGCTTCTATTTTTAGTTATCGAATTACCTTCTTTATTACTGGTGGACTTTTAACGCTTATCTTTTTCCTTTCACTTTTCTTTGTTCATGAAGATGACTTTAAGCCGATCGAAGACAAAAAACTAGAAAGCACCAAAGGTGTAATTCAGGCATTGCGCTCTCCTGCTTTGATTTTTGGTCTGCTATTAACTACTTTAATTATTCAAGCTGCTAACAATTCTATCAACCCGATTGTCTCCCTCTACGTTGCCCAGTTGATGCAGAATCATGGTAATATTGTATTTATTTCCGGGGTAATAGCTGCATTACCAGGAATTGCTACTTTTTTAGTTGCATCTCGTTTTGGTGTTTGGGGTGACCGGATTGGGACTCATAAAATTATTGTTGGTGGTTTTATTGCTGCAACTATTTTTTTCTTTTTAACTGCTTTTGTCCAAAATACTATCCAACTAGGAGTTTTAAGATTTTTAGTAGGATTTTCTGATGCTTGTCTAATTCCACAAGTCCAAACTTTATTAACCAAAAATTCACCTGCACAAGTTACTGGAAGAATTTTTTCTTGGAACCAAAGTGCGATGTACATTGGAAATATTGTCGGACCTTTATTAGGTTCAACTGTTGCTGGTATTTCGAGTTATAGTATGGTTTTCCTTGTTACTGCAGGCATTGTGGTTCTAAATTTAAGTCTCTTCCAACTAAACGTCATTCATAATTTGGATCGTTAAAATTTAAGCTAACTAAAAAATGGTATGGATAAATTGATTTGTCCATACCATTTTATTTTGTCATTATTTAAAGCTACTTTTTTCTTTATTATAGTTAAAGTAAAAATTAAAGATCACTGCTAAAATCAACAAAATCAAAGATACTAACATAATTTGATGGATCCCCTTATGAAAGATTTCACGCATCAATGGTAATAAATGTTGCGGCAATAATTTAGCAGTTTTAGCATCACTTAATTCATTCAACATTTTCATCGTAATATTATGATGTTGCTTGATTCCATTTCCTAAAGCAAAGTTCATAATAACTCCATAAACCGCGGCCATAATCGTTTGAGCCAAGATTCTAATTAAATATGAAGTAGAAGTTGCAGTAGCCATGTTTTTGCTGCCAGCATCCATCTGTACTTTAACTTGAAGGGCAACGAAAATAAAACCTACTCCTATTCCAGAAAAAGTACCAATAATTACCAGCATATATAAAGGCGTTTGAAGAGTTGAGAAAAATAGTCCTGCTACTGAGATTACCATTGTAATTAATCCAATCAAGACCAAAGCAAAAGTTCGCAAGTGCTCTTGAATCGTAGCCACCATCTGGGAAGCAATAATTTCAAAAATCGAGTTAGGAATTAAGGTCATTCCACCTAGCAAGGCTGACAAGCCAAGCAAAGCCTGTGCCCACATTGGTAAATAAGTATTTACTGCCAAGAAGGCACCCCAACTTAAAGCAAACAGTAAAAAGTCACCATTTAAATCTTTATTTTTAAATAATTCTAACGGAATAATCGGGTTATCTGCCCGACTCTCATGATAAAAGAATCCAGTCAGAATTCCCAAGCTTACCACAATTAAAAGAATTACTAACCAAGTTGCAGTTAATCCCAACATTTGAACACCAAGTAAGAAAAGAATTAAGCCACAAACCAATAACAAGGCACCTGGTACGTCAAACGTTACCGGTGCTTGTGGAGTAACTGGCTTATAAAAGATTAAGCTAATAATCAACGCGATTAAGCCAATTGGAATATTAATATAGAAGACCCAATGCCAAGAGATTGCATCAATTAACCAACCACCAACTAGGGGTCCCATAATCGCTGCTCCATTAAAGCTTGCAGTCAAATAGCCCAAAATTTGAGTTCTCTTCTTAATATTTGGAAAAATATAACCAGCAATAATATAAGGTAGTGATCCCATACCACCTGCACCAATACCCATAACAAATCTCGCTACTAGGAAGAAGAAAATATTAGGAGCTAAACCTTCAAGAGTTGATCCCACAATGAAAAAAATTAGTGAGATTTCAAAGGCTAGCTTATTAGTAATTTTCTCACCAATTTTGGTCCAAATCGGAATTGAGATTGACATCCCCAACAAGAAAATCGCTACAATCCATCCCATAAATTGAATCCCATGTAAGGCAGATACAATTGCTGGAATCGCAGTATTGATTATTGTGCCATCTAAACCTGACATTACATTACCTAACATCAGGGCAACTGTAACCATTGTCACTTGCTTTTTATTCATTCTTCTCCGCTTTCTTTGGTACTACATACAACTTTTTGCTACTTTATTATGCAAAATTTTTCTAAAAATTACCAAGACTTTTTTAAATTATTCTGACTAAAATGCAAATTACTTGAAAAAGTTCTATCTTTGTGAATGTTACTCATGTATAATTGTGTTTGCTGTTATTTTTCACTTATTTTTTCAGGAGGCATAGAAAAAATATGGCACACACTTGGTTTGCAAAATATGTTGCAGAATTTCTAGGTACCATGATTCTTGTTATGTTTGGTAATGGTGCTGTAATGAATACCGTTTTGAAGAAAACAAATGGTAACAATGACGATAGTAAAGGCAATGGTGGTTGGCTATTAATCGCAATCAGTTTTGGTTTTGGGGTAATGATTCCTTCAATGCTCTTTGGTTCCGTTTCTGGTTGTCATATTAACCCTGCTGCTACGTTAGCTCAAGCTTTTGCTGGCGTCTTTCCTTGGACTCATGTAGCTCAATATATCATTGCTCAGTTCCTTGGTGCAATGGTTGGTCAGTTAATTCTTCTTGCAGTTTACTGGCCAAGTTTTAAAGAAACTACTGATGCAAATATTATCTTTGGTTGTTTCTCCACTTCTGATACCCACAACAGCAAGTTAAATGGTTTTATTTCTGAAGTTGTTGGTACTGGTGTTTTAATGTTTGTTGCAATTGGACTTTACCATGGCTTATTCTTCCACAACGCTATGGATATAGCTAACATTGGTGTCGGATTTATGATTATGGGTGTGGTTTTAGCACTCGGTGGTGTTTCTGGTCCATCTCTTAACCCGGCACGTGATTTAGGTCCACGTATTCTTTATGCAATCTTACCAGTACCAAACTCAGATCGAAATGCACATTGGAACTATAGTTGGGTTGCATCACTTGGCCCAATCGTTGGTGCAGCAATCGGTATTTTCCTTTATAAAATTCCGTTTGGACTTTAATTAAACTAAAAAATATGGCTCATTGAATTCAATGAGCCATATTTTTTTACAAAATTTTTATGCATAAACTTCATGCTTTAAGACACCGATATATGGAAGGTTACGATACAATCCATCATAATCTAACCCATAACCAACTAAAAATTCATTTGGAGCATTAAAACCAATATAGTCACCTTGTAATTCTACTTCATGACTTTGTGGCTTATCCATCATGGCACAAATCTCCACGCTTTTAGCTCCACGCTTTAAGAATAAGTCCTTCAAAAATTTTAAAGTGCGACCAGTATCAATAATATCTTCCATGATAATCACCGGACGATTTTTTACATCATATTTAACATCTTGAATTAAGTTAACTTTTCCAGTTGAATGAGCTCCCTCATAACTTGAAGCCTTAACAACATCAAGGTTCATCATAAAGTTTAAACGTTCTAACATTTTGCCACTAAAAATCAAAGCTCCAGTCATGACTGAAACTACTAATGGCAATTCTTCACTATTAGCATATTTTTGGTTTAATTCGTCTGCTAATTCATCGAGACGCTTATTCATCTTATCTTGGCTAATTAATACTTTTTCAATATCGTTATTCATGTTTATTTCCTTACTCAAAATTGTCAACGATAAGATTTTAACACATTTTAAAGATAAATAAACTATTTTTATCTAAAAAATTACGTAATTTACTAACTTTGTAAAAAGATTCAGTTAATATTGTTCGTATTTTAAAATATAAGTTGTTTTTGCGTAATTATTTATGGCAACAAATATCTTTTTAAGGAGTAGTAATGAATAAATGGTATGGTTTTACCCAAGATTTAGTATTTGGGGAAGTAATGAAAAATAAAGAATTTTGCAAGTATATGATTCAAGCTACAATCCCTGAGCTTGATGAAATCAAAATCATCAATATTGAAACCCAAAAAGAATTTAAGGGTACCGATACTGATGAAAAAGGCATTCGCCTTGATATTTTTGTTAAAGATAATAAAGGCAACCTATTTGATGTGGAAATGCAAAATACTAATGAGCATAATTTAGGTAAACGTATGCGCTACTATCAATCTAGAATTGATACTTTTGCATTAGATTCTGGCAGTACGTATAATAATCTTAAAAGGTCTTACATTGTGTTTTTATGCATGTTTGATTATTTCAATCAGGGAAAAGCCAGCTATAGTTTTCACGAATATGAAGATTCAAACAGAAAATTACAATTAGATACTGCATCGACAAAAATAATTATTAATGGGACAGCAACTACAGCTGCACATAATTCAAAGTTATTAAGTATTATCGACCTAATGCAAGGCAAAGTTGATTCTTCTAATAAATACATCCGCTATGCTGAAGAAAAAATCAACCAAATTAATAACGATCCTAAGAAAAGGAGAGCAATTATGGAATACGAGACAAAACTACTTGAGAGAGAACAAAAGGGCGCGACAGATTCCTTAAATTTGTCAAAAGAAATTAAAAAGCTTAAATTAAATGGTTTCACAACTGAGGAGATTTATTCTCAACTAAAGAACCATAATTATTCTTTATCTGGAGCAGAATTAAAAGAACTTATTAATTTAATCAATTAATTACAAAAGGACATCCCTTGGATAATATGTTTTCCAAGAGATGTCCTTTATTTTAAATAAGGATATTGAGCATGTTCAGGTACTTGATCCCAAGTAATTGTATGACCCGCACCATGATAGCAAAAGACAGAATTAGGAGTATTATCAATATCTGACAATGGATCATAGTTTTGGCTCTGGATAATTTCACTACTATTTTGGCAATCCTGATAGCCGCTTACGACACACTCTAAACTTCCCTCACCATGACTATAACTTCTTACTTCCTGTTGATAATTCTTCATTTGGGCCACCGGTGCTTGACCAACTAAAGTGTCTTCTCCTTCAATTTTAAAGTTTCCACCCATTTTCTGAATATCATTAATTGCACGACCAAGCTGGTCAGAAGGAATGGTTAAGCGAAAATCATACCATGGCTCTAAAAGCTTCACAGCTCCTTTAGCCTTTAATTCCATCAACCCCTGACGCACTCCACGCCAACTTGCCTGTCGAAAATCTCCACCAACTGTATGAACTTCACTACCTTTTCCACCAATTAAAACAATTTCAACATCAGTTAAAGGAAAACCTCCTAATACTCCTAAGTGAGTCTTTTCCCTTAATGCATGCAAAATCTGGTGTTGCCAATTACTTGGCAAAATTTCTAAACTACATTCTGATTTCACTTGAATTCCACTACCAGCTGGTAACGGCTTTAACAAAAAGTGAACTTCAGCATAATGACGCAAAGGTTCAAAATGGCCTACTGCTTCTACTTCTTGAGTAATTGTTTCTTGATATAAAACATTACCTTGAACTAATTTAACGTTTAAATTAAATCGTTCTTGCAATAATTGTTCTAATATTTCAGCCTGCATTTGCCCCATTAATTGGACGCTAATTTCGTCTAAATCTTTACTCCACTCTACTTTTAGTAAGGGATCTTCTTGCTCTAATTCTTGCAACGCAACTAAGACTTGGTGCAAATCTTCTGCTGTTTCTACACTATAATTAAGAACAGGTTGTAAATATGCTGTACTTAGATCTTGCTCTGCTCCTAATCCCTGACCAACAAAACTTGAAGTAAGTCCTTTAATTACGCTAATTTGTCCTGCTTGTAACTCTGAAACGGTCTTAAATTTTTCACCATTATATTGGCGAAGCTCGTCGGCTTTTTCATCTCCTAAAGACTGTTTTGCTTTTAAAATTCCACCTGTGACTTTTACCCAAGTTAAGCGTTCATTTTGAGAAGAAGAAATCTTAAATACACGTGCACCAAATTCATCCGTAAAATTAGGCGCAAGTGTATATTGGTCAAGACCAGTGAGAAATTCAGTAACTCCATTAAGTTTCAGTGCTGAACCAAAATATGTTGGAAAAATCTTTCTCTTCTTTATTAACTTTTTAATTTCTCCAAGAGAAATTACCCCATTTTCTAAAAATTCTTCTAATAAGTGCTCATCGACGGTGGCCATATTTTCATCTATTTCTGCCTTTGGCGCAGTAAAATCCACAAGGGCATCACTTAAGTCTTTTTGCAAATTTGAAAATATCTTTGCCTGATTGTCTACTTGATCAATCTTATTAACAAAAATAAACGTAGGAATTTGGAGTTTATCCAAAAGGTGCCAAATAGTCTTCGTATAAGCAGTTACCCCATCAGCAGCCGAAATCACTAAAATGGCATAGTCTAACACACTTAAACTTGACTGCAATTGGTTCACGAAATCGATGTGTCCTGGTGTATCAACCAAGGTAAAATGAGTATCTTGCCAATCCATTTGTGCTACATGAGAAAAAATTGTAATACCTCTCTTTTTCTCTAAGACATCAGTATCTAAAAAGGCATCCCCATTATCCACTCTTCCTAATTTGCGTAGACTGCCAGCTTTGTATAGCATCGCTTCTGAAAGCGTAGTTTTACCAGCATCCACATGAGCTAAAATACCAATATTTATCTGTTTCATAAGTATTTTCCTTTAGTTAATTACCCATTACTTTATTAAAAAATATTCTTTTACCCTTTAATGATATCTTTTCTACCACATAACCATAGTTTTGGGCCTCTTTTTTATAAGTCAAAAAGGCATGATCAATCTCAAAACCTAAAATTTCTTTAATTTCTTCAAAACTCAAATCATAATTTTCTTTATTATTAGTACTTAAATATTTCCAAAGTGGTTCGTATTTACTCATAAATTATCCTTTAAATTATGTTGTTTTTCTTACTTACTAACAATTTTATCACGATAACTTTGAGCCTATAGTACAGTTATTGCAATTAAACAAAAAAATATTCTAATTCAGTCACATAATTTTATAGCACTGATAATAGAAAAAAAGAAAGTTATAACTTATAAACACTAAGTTCTAAGTTATAACTTTCTTTTTTCTTAAAACCACCCTAAACATAGTCTTATCAATTGTAATACGATGTTTAATAAGAAGAATACAATTACTACTATCCAGAATACTTTATTTTTCTCTGGTCGATTAACCAAGGAATTCATAGCAATCTCTACTAACATCAAAGACGCAATTATGCTTATAATTGAACCTGAACTATTTTTAATCCAAAAAGTGGCTACTAGCATAACAACAGCTGTTAAGTCTAGAATCAAATTCTTTATTCTTTTACTCATCTTTCTTCCCCCCCTTCATAATTAATTTATAATTCAGGATCGTTAGGCCACTTCTCATCTTTGAGATGCAGATACAACATACCTTCTATTTTCTAATTAGCAGTCAGAGGGTATTTTTGATCTAATTTTGGATTTACTTTATTTACAATTAACCAGCGTCTTACTGGAATCATTACCATCCAGCCACCTATCCACAAAATTTCTAAAATATCATAGACATTATCCGAAATAGAAAGCATGGAAATAAGCGTATATATAAGTAACATTATTACAATATAGATGCTACTGTAAAATAGTTTAAACGTATGAAATTCGGTATAACGTTTATCCTCTTGCTCTTGTAATTTTTCTTGCTGCTCATCTGGATCAAGCTCGAATAATAGATCATCTACACTTACTCTCAACGCTTTTGCAACTAAATTCAAGGTAGAGCTACTTACGTCTTCTTCATTTTCTAAACGCTGAATAGTTCTAACAGAAACATTTGCCTTTTCAGCTAATTGTTCTTGAGACAAATGTTGGGATAAACGTAGTTCTTTTACTTTATTTTTCTTCATTTTATTGACCTCCCACCATTTTTAGCTTAAGTCTAATAAAACAACCTATCATTTCCCAGGTAATGCTTATGACAATTAGCCGCCAATTGTCCGCCACAAATAGTGGCCACGTCATCAATAATATATCCTAACTAATTATATGTTTCTTTCTTAATTTCCTATCTTTATGATTGGTTTCATTACTTCTTTTTCAACACACTAACTGCTTCAACATGTGGTGTTTGTGGGAACATATCCACAGGATCAATTCTATCAAAGCTATATCCAGCATCTTTAAACTGTTCTAAATCACGTACCATCGTAGCTGGATTACATGAAATATAGACAATCTTTTCTGGACCGGTTTTGACTGCCGCTTCAATAAATTCAGGAGTTAAGCCCTTACGAGGTGGATCAACAAAAATCACGTCTGTCTTTAAGCCATCGGCTGCCCATTTAGGCATGATGTTTTCAGCTTTTCCGACTACATAATGAGCATTATCAATTCCATTTAAAGTAGCATTATTATTTGCATCTTCAACAGCAGGCTTGACTATTTCCATCCCCCGAACTTCTTTGACGTGTTTTGCCACAGATAAACCAATCGTTCCAATCCCAGAATATGCATCAATTACAACATCATCCGGCTTTAATTCAGCCTTATCAATCGCTAATTGATATAAGCGAGGAGTTTGCAATGAATTAATCTGGAAGAAACTTTGTGGTGAAATTTTAAATTCGACATCCCCAATTTTATCCACAATATAATCTTTTCCCGAAAGCAAATAATCCTTTTTCCCCAGAATTACATTGGTCTTTTGTGGATTATGATTCAAAACAACGCTAGTTACACCATCAATTTTGCTAATTTCTTCAGTCACCTTGGCTAATTGTGGAAATTCTTTGTGCAAAGTTACCAAAATCACCATAATTTCCCCAGTTGCCTTAGAACGGCGGACATCAAGATAACGCACTTCACCTTTATGATTCCTTTCATCATAAGCAGGAACCTGATTCTTACGTAAAATATCACGAACTGCTAAAAGAGTACGGTCAATTTCAGGATCAGTAGTAAAGAAATTAGTCAAAGGCATCAAATCGTGTGAGTGACGGCGGAAAAAGCCAATCTCTAATTGACCATTTACGTTTCTTACTGGGACTTGGCCCTTATTACGGTAACCAACTTCTTCGGGACTAGCCAAAGTTTGTCCTACTTCGACATCATCCATGTGTGCTTTTTGCAAAAGATTAACTACTTGCTGACGCTTAAATTCAAGTTGCTTGTCATAATTTAGATGTGCTAAAGAAGCTAGTCCTGTTTGCACCCATTGGCGCAAACCAACCTTCATTCGATCCGGACTTTCCTTCACCATTTCTTCAATCTTAGCAAAAGCAAAATTTTTCTTTACTTTTAAAATCTTGGCTTTAACCACTTCACCTGGTAAAGCATTATTTACAAAAACAGTGAGCCCCTCATGATGAGCTACACCCATTCCTTCATAAGAGAGATCAGTAATTTCTAATTCTACAATTTCGTTCTTTTGCATAAGTATCCTCTTTCTCTTACTTTTTTCTTTCTACGACGGTATTTTTAATAATTATACCATCAAATTTTAAAAAAATATTGACACCAAATTTCTCTCTTGCTATTATGTTGATTAACATAAATCAATCGTCCTAGTAGGAGCTTTGTTAGGCGTCAGAGAGCTGGTGGGGATGTGCGAACCAGTCAGGCAAAGAATTCTGAATTACAGCGATTAAATTACATTTATCGGTACTAACAGAACCGTTATCTTCTGTAGAGATCGAGTCTTGTGCTTGAATTTGGGTGGTACCGCGATTTCAATCGTCCCGTTGATTAATTTCAACGGGACTTTTTTATTAAGGAGGACTAAAAATGAAAAAGAAAGTCTCTTTTGGTGAAGCTCTCACCATTTTGGCTATTTTACTAATCATCTTAGGTTGGTCAGTAATTAAACTCGGCTTAATGCCAGAAGTACCCGTCTTATTCACTGTCTGTTTATTAATTTTCTGGGCAAAATTTAGAGGTGCCTCATGGACAGAAATCCAAGATGGAGTGAAAGAGGGAATTAGCGTCGCCATTATTCCAATCTTTATTTTTATCCTAATTGGCGCCTTAATTGGGTTATGGATTAAAGCCGGAATTATCCCTTCAATTATGGTTGCCGGATTCAAACTAATTAACGGTCAATTCTTTGTTCCTTCAGTATTCATCGTTTGTGCTATTGTTGGTACAGCAATCGGTAGTGGTTTTACGACTATTTCTACCGTTGGAATTGCTCTGTTTGGAATTGGCGTAAGTATGAATCTGAATCCTGCTTTAATGGCTGGTGCAATTATTTCTGGAGCAGTTTTTGGTGATAAAATGTCTCCTTTATCTGATTCTACTAACCTTTCTTCTGCGGTAGCTGAAAGTGAACTATTTGCCCATATTAAAAATATGATGTGGTCTACTATCCCTGCCTTCATTGTTTCTTTAATTCTTTTCTGGTTTTTGGGAAATAGTGGCCAGATGCATGCTTCAAAAATTCAACGTACAGTTCATATTTTACAAAGTAACTTCTCTATTAGTTGGTGGGCCATTGCACCAATCCTATTGATGATTTACTGTGCTTGGCGTAAAATCCCTGCAATTCCTACCTTATTCCTTAATATTGTTTTGAGTGTAGTTATGATTTTTATTCAAAATCCTCATCAATCTATTACTGCTTTAAACGATATTATAATGAATGGTTTTGTAGCTAAAACTTCTGATAAATCTGTTAACCTTTTATTAACTCGTGGTGGAATTTCTAGCATGATGGGCACAGTGGCCTTGATTATTTCTACTCTTTCTTTAGGTGGATTACTGATGAAATTTGAAGTGGTACAAAATGCAATGAAGCCACTTGTTGACCATTTGAAAAAGCCAGGTCGCTTGGTTATTACCACTATTCTTTCCGGGATTTGTATCAACCTTTTCGTTGGTGAGCAATACCTTTCAGTAATTTTACCAGGACGTGCTTTTAAACAGGCTTACGACAAAATGGGCTTATCTTCCTTAGCACTAAGCCGTGTCTTAGAAGATGGTGGTAGTGTTATCAACTACCTAATTCCTTGGGGCGTTGCCGGATCATTTGCGGCATCAACTTTAGGAGTGCCCGTGCTTGACTTTATCCCATTTACCTTCTTTAGTCTACTTTCACCAGTCTTTTCTATTTTATCTGGAGTAACTGGTATTGGTTTAAAGTGGAACAAAAAAAATAAGTAAGGTTTAATAAGATAGCTTTATTACTTCTTTTTCCTTATACTAGTAATATGTAAAAGTTTAATATTCTCTTGTATAAAATAATTGTATTTAGAAAGAGGTTGTAAAATGGATAATTTTTCCAATCAATCTGAGCACCGTCAAATCGTTGACAATGCTGCTCTAAATAAGTTTTTAAGTAAAATGTACGGTATTATGACCTTAGCAGTCTTTGTTTCTGCTCTCACTGCTTACTTAACAATGACTGTATTTGCTGTACCAATGAGTCGCTTTTTATCCCATTCTTGGAGTGTGTGGCTTCTATTATTATTACCTTTTGCTTTAACTATTGGAATAAGCTTTAAAGCTACTCGTAATCCCGTTGCTAGTTTTGTCATGCTTATGATAACAGCAATTGCTTATGGCATTACCTTTGCCGTTATTGCTTCAGCTTATACTGGTGCCGACATTGCAGCTGCCTTTCTTTCATCAGCTGCTGTCTTTATCACAATGGCAGTTATTGGTACTGTGACTAAAAAGAATCTCTCAAACCTAGGTTCTTATGCTTCAGCAGCTTTAATTGGTTTAATCGTAGCTTGGATCATTAATATGTTCCTCAGAAACCCAATGGTTGACTACGTCTTTTCATTTATTGCAGTAATTATCTTTACCATTTTAACTGCTTGGGATGCTCAACAAATGAAAAAGCTTTACCTCCAATATGGTAATGAAGTTTCTACTACTGGATTGGCCGTTCAAGGTGCTTTAATGTTATATCTAGATTTCATTAACTTGTTCCTCCAATTCTTAGAAATTTTCGGTTTTAGTGACCGCAACTAAACTTAAATACTAATAAAACCTCGAGATTTGTATTTTGAATCTCGAGGTTTTTCTTATCGTAATTTATTATTGTAATTTACGTATTAAATTTTTTACAAAAATATCTTAACTCTGCAAATAAATTAAATAATCCTGGTTTATACAAAACTGCATTACTATTTCTCTTACAGTCAATAATAAACCAAAACTTTTTAATTAAACTTTGACAAAAGAAAAATCACTTACCAATTTTTAAATATTAATTAGTAAGTGATTTTTAGTTACTCCACACCTTTTAAAGCTTGTACCATATCAATGTTCTTAATTCTACGACTAATAAATAAAGTGGTTGATAACGAACAAATCCATACGAATAAAGATGCAATTACAATAGTTTCCCAGTTATAATATCTTGTATATTCCAAATTAATAGTTGAAAATGTTTTAACGTACTGTCCTAAGAACCATATTCCAGCCGGTATACCTATTAGCCAACCAATAAAAGTAGTAATCAAATTCTCAATAAGTGTTAATCTACGTAATTCTCTCTTATGTATTCCCAGTACACGCAAAGTTGCATAGTCTCTCATTTTTTCGACAAAACTTAATGATCCTAAATTATAAAGAACGATAATAATTAATAATGCACCAAATATAATAATTAAAGCGAAAATACTCATTAGGCTATTTACAAAATTATATGCATTCTTTTTTTGTTCATTAATGGAAATTGTTGAATTAATATCTTGTTTATGATATTTATAATTCTTACCAACTAGTAATGTTGTTGGCTGGTAAAATCCTTTAGCTTTCTGCCAAGTATGGGCAGTTATATAGGCACCTTGATTAGTTTCTGTAGTGATAATACCTTTAACTTTGAAAGAATATTGCTTATTACTTCCAAAAGTTCTAACCTTTAAATTGTCGCCTTTTTTAATATTTGCCCTCTTTGCAAATCCTTGAGTCACATACAAGCCACCATTCTTAATACCCATGCCATTTGTTGTTTTCATATTAACGTAATCACCCTTATCAACTATAATTAATAATCTATTATAGCCATCATCGGGTGAAAAATGAGCCTGACTAATTTGTACCCATTGCTTAGCTTGAGGATGTGTCCTTGAATATGATTCATAATTATTAACATACAGTCGTTTATTATACGAAAAGTCTGTATTATATGCTTTATCCACAAGATGTGTCATCGACTGTGGCATACCAATTCCAGCAATTGTTAACATCATGCCACCAGCTACACCAATAATTCCCATTAATGTTCTTGTACGATTGATAAAAGCATCTCTAATAGCCCAGCGTCCAGAATATGGTAAGTGTTTCCACAGATTTTTCCAGTGCTCAAGCCATATTTTTTTTGCTTTTGTTTCTTCATTTCCCCTCAGATAAAGAGCAGGTACTCCTTTTGATCCACTCCTAGCTGCTAAATATGCAGAGAAAACGCAAATTAAAATGACCAATATCATTACCATCCAGGCAGAAAAACTATATGAAACCTGCCAACTAGGAAGAGAAAACATATTCTTTTGTGATGATAAAACATACCAAGAAATTAGTGGAGCCACTAAAGCACCAACAATTGTTCCAAGACTACCCACTAGCAAGCCAAAACTTGCATAATGAATTTGAATTCTAAAATTTGAAAATCCTAAGGCCTTCAAAGTAGCTATTTCCTCTGTTTGGCTAGTAATCAGGCGTCTAATTGTAGTATACATTGCCAAAATTGCCAACAAAAGGAAAATAAAGGAGAACATATACGAAAGGTTCTTAATTTCTCCAACTCTTTCTATTGCCGTAGAAACATCTGGTAAAGTGTGTCGATTATAATATGTTAATAATCTAGCACCAAATATTTTCTCTATTTCTTTTCTAAAATTTTTATGCTTTCCATCAATCTCAACAATATTTTGAGGTCCTTTATAATTAAATACTTTTCTTAGAGCTTTAGGTGAAACATAAGCATAACCATAATTAGAATAGTTAGGAGCAATAAACTCCTGCGTTCCAGTGAAATATATTCGACTAGGACTTTGGACAATACCTCTTACTTTTAAATGTAAGTTTTGATTGGTATAGGTTAATGATAAATTATCTCCAACTTTTAAAGAATGAGCTCTAGCATATTCTTTATTAATCCATATTCCATTCTCACTCTGGCTATTGTATTTTTCGCCTTTTACCCGGTATAACTTAATTAGCGGTTTTTGAAATGAATCGATAATTAGATAATGGTTATCCTGCTTAACTTGTAACCTAGTTCCAAAACTTAATTTTTTTATACCTGAAATATCTTTTAACTTACTTTTGTCATCTTTAGTAATATAACTTCCCTGAATCCAATAATTAGGTAAATTATTTTTTGTTAAGTAACTATTTAAGCTTTCCTGTAATCCATGCCACGCCCCTTGTAAACCGACAAATACAATAATAGACAGTGCAGCCATTAAAAAGACCGACATAAATTGAGCCCAATTATGGCTTATATCTCGAAATAATTTACGATTTAATAATTTCATTTGTTAAACTTTCTCCACAATTTTCGGACTTTTATTACCATATATCTTTTCTATTTGACCATCTTTTAGTCTAATAACATGATCTGCATACTGTTCAAATTTTGGATTATGGGTCACCATTACTACAGCAGTCTCACTTGATTTAGAAATATCCTGCAGTATTTTCATAATTTTTATGCTCGTTTTTGAATCTAAAGCTCCCGTAGGTTCATCACATAATAATAATTTTGGCTTTTTTGATAAAGCTCTTGCAATCGAAACTCTCTGCATTTCACCGCCAGACATTTGGTTAGGAAAATTATTGAGCCGCTCAGACAATCCAACTTGACTTAAGTAATCTTCTGCCTGATGATCGTTATTATTTAATTGTGCCGCAATTGCAACATTTTCTAGTGCAGTTAAACTCGGAATCAAATTATAAAATTGAAAAACAAAGCCAACTACTTTTCTTCTATAATCCGTTAATTCATGATCATTTAACTTAGAAACTAATTGATCATTAAACTTAACTGCCCCTCTAGTTGGTCTGTCCATACCACCTAAAATATTTAACAACGTACTTTTTCCTGAACCAGACGGTCCTAAAATTATCGTTAATTTTCCTTGTTCTATCTTAAAACTCACTTCATGAAGAGCCTTCACTACTTGGTCACCAACGTGATATTCTTTATCAATTTTTTCAAATTCAATCATTAGATCAACTTTCCTCTTCTTAATTAGATAGTTATTTTTAAAATACATGACATATCATGTATTTTATGTAATGTATGATATGCCATGTATTTTATGATGTCAATAGATTTTAGTCTAGAATTGCATCAACTAAATTAGTAATATAAAATTATTCCTACAAGAAATACGTTTAGAGAGTGTGTGATAAATGGATAAAAAAATTGAAATTTTAAGATTTTTAATCAAAAGTTGTGAACGTGAATCATTATATGTTTTTAATAATTTACTTAAAGATTTAGAATTAACATCAAATCAAGTTGAAGTAATAACTATACTAAACTCATACGGTGCAATGTCTTTAAAAGAATTAGGTAATTTACTAATTTGTGAAAAAAAATCTCCTAGTAGATTAGTACAATCTTTAATTAAAAAGAAACTATTGATTAAAAAAATTGACGAAACAGATAAAAGAGTTAGTTTAATTGATTTAACTTCCCAAGGAAAAAAATTAATTCCTAAAATAAATGCTGCTAATGAAAAGTTTAATAGGATTATTGAAAAAAAAATCAATGATTCAACTCAAGTCGATGAATTAATAGCCATTCTCAGTGAATACCTAAAGGGCACAGATAGTCTTTCTAAAATACAGAGAAGATATTACAAAGAAAAATAGATATCCTTTATTTTAGTAAGTCCCGTTAATGTCATTACTTTAAAATTAGAATGAACTAAAGAATGAAAAATTGAAACTAGAATAATTAATATACTTAATAATTAAATGTTAATTTTAAGAACAAAAAGACGATGAATAAAATTTAAATTCATCGCCTTTTTAAACTGGCATTATAAATTAAAATATTTCCGTAACTTGATTCATAATAGAATATAAAGAGTTCAAGTTAATTTTACAATCAACCAAGAAATTATTTTTAATTAATAATAGCAAAAAAAGCCGACCTTTATTGGTCGGCTTTTTCAGTGGCTGTCATGCATTGTTTTAAGGTATCTAAAATATGATTATATTTTTTAATATATTCTTTTGCTTGTGTTTCTTGATCAGAAGTTAGGTTTGGCTTAACTTCTAAAGGAAGGTAAATTTCTTCACCTTCAGAATTTTTACCAATTTTTTCTTCAATATAATTTTCTACACCACTTTGTTTCAACTTAGCCAATTCTTGACACTGTGGACGTAAAGAATCTACTTTTTCATTAATCTCTTGTTTTATTTTTTCATCATCTAGTTCATCAACTATTATATAGAGCATATCGACAGTATCGAATAGTCTATCTGATACTTTAAACTCTGCAAAACGTTTCTTACTTTTCTGTGCATCAATTAAAACAGAAATTACTATCAAAGCAATAACTATAGCAATTATAAAAATTAAAAATTTCACTTACTTATACCCTTTCTTTCGCTTATAACATACTTACTTATTTTAAAAGTATACCTAAGTCAACTGGGCAAATCTACTATATTTTTAATTTATTACTGATTGATAAAGCTAAAATTTATTCTTCTACAACAAAGCTTGAAACTCTTTTTCTTCTTACATAGTGTACGGCTAGTCCAATTACTGCTCCAACCAAAGCTGGAACTAACCAGGATAATCCCATATTAGCTAATGGTAAACTACTTCTTAAATGTGCTACAGTTAAGCCAAAAGCGCTTTGACTTACTACACTTGGAAATGCGACTACCATATCTCCTAATGCTGGTACAACAGTAAAGACGATTACGAAGAAATATACAACACCATCTTTATTAAATAATGGTGAAAAGACAGATAAAAGGATCAAAACCATTGATAATGGATATAAGAACATTAACATTGGAGTAGACCAAGCGATGATTTGATCTAACCCAAAGTTTGCAGTTAAGAATGAAGCACCACAGCTAAGTGCAAGCCAGGCATGATAGCTAACCTTTGGAAAATGTTTGTGAAAATCTTGAGCAAACGCTGCAACCAATCCTACGGCAGTAGTTAAACAAGTAATTGTTAATAAAACAGCAAGTAAAGCTTGTCCGAAGATGCCAGCGTATTGGTTAACGATTTGACTAAAGGCTACTCCACCATTATCTGAGACTTTAAAATGACCTAAAGACATTGCACCCATCAAGATTAATAATAAGTAGATTAATCCGATTGCACTAACTGCAAGAACACCAGATTTGGCAACAACTTTAGATACGCTCTTAGCACTCTTTTGTCCCATTGAACGAACAGCAGTAACAACGGTAACGCCAAAGGCTAGACCAGCTAAGGCATCCATTGTGTTATATCCTTCTAAGAAACCATTCACTAAAGCTGAATGCTTATAGGCAGCAGTTACAGGAGCCACTTGCGGGTTACCTAAGGGATTGGCAAAAGCAACAACAAATACTAAAAATAAAAGGGCTAAAAATAGAGGGTTTAACACTTTACCGACATTAGATAAAATGTCATTTTCATGATAAGAAAAGGCAAAGGCTGCTAAAAAGAATAAAGCAGAAAATACTAATAAGGCAACAGTTTGCATATTTTTAGGAACGAATGGGGCCACTCCAACTGTAAATGAAACAGTTGCGGTTCTTGGAGTACCAAATAAAGGCCCGATTGTTGCGTGAATTAAAACCATAAATACTACTGCAAAAGTGGCTCCTAGTGGTTTACCAATATCATAGACACCATTTGCACGTGTGATTGCCACCGCTAAAACAGATAGTAATGGTAACAAGACACCAGTGATCAAAAATCCAACAGCTGCTGTTCCCCAATTTGAACCTGCTAATTGACCCAAATGAAGTGGAAAAATTAAGTTTCCGGCTCCAAAAAATAGTCCAAATAATAGGGACGCAACAACTAGATATTGCTTCCAAGATAACTTACGAGATTTTTGGTCTTTCATTTTTCTTCCTCCCAAAAATATTTACGAGAACAAAAAAAGTCCCTCAACCAACCTAAGTTGATTGAGGGACGCTCGAGCGTGGTACCACCCTTTATTTATATTGCTATTACTAACAATACCTTCCACGTACGGCTACACAATAGCGATACGCTGACACTGTAATGGGTGCTCCCACTATTTCTTACTAACCTATTAAGAAATAGAACTCGAAAGTGATTTTCACTTAAACTTAAAATTTATCTTCTTCCACCTAACAAGACTCGCTGTTAATTAAGAATAAGTTACTCTTCTTTCTCTTTGTTTTCATATTAATTTAACTTTGTTAATAATTATTTTAATTATTTCTATAGTAATGTCAAGACAAAATTTAATTTTTTATTTTTAAATTTTTAAGTATACAGAAAAGACGCCAAAAGATCTTTTGAAGTGCTACAAAAAAGTTAGACATTTATAAAAATTTAAATATTATTTGCTAATACACGATTTCTGTATTTTACAGGAGTCGTGTATTTTAGTTTGTTTGAACGTCTGATATTGTTGAACCAATATATATAATCCTTTAAGATTTCTTTCATTTCTTCTAAGGTGCTAATCTTTTCTCTATTAAGTCGCTCACGTTTTAAAAGATTGAAAATGGTCTCTCCAGGTGCATTATCATGACAATTTCCTTTTCTAGACATGCTTTGAGTAATATTCATTTCTTTAAGACGGGCTTGATAACCAGCATTTTGATATTGAAAACCTTGATCTGAATGTAGGATTGGATTGGCATCTTTGGGTAATTTTTCTTCCAGTTCATCAAGCATTTGATAAATAGTTTTCATTTCAGGTGAGTAGCTAGTGCAACAAGCTAATATTTCTAAGGAAGCTTCATCTACTACTGGGGAGATATATACTTTTTTACCTGTGGTCAACTTAACTTCTGTTACATCAGTATGGAGAACGCGATATGGAATTTTTTCATCAAATTTTTGCTTTAAGATATTGGGTGCCTTCTTACCCACACTACCTTTATAAGAACTATATTTACCAGTATTTTTATGATATAGAGTAGTTTTGATACCTAACATACGCATTAATTTGCGTACTGTTTCTTGAGCAAGATAAATACCTTCATCTCGTAATGCTCCCCACATTGGGCGATAGCCATATGTTTCGCGCCCTTCATCGCCATAATAAATAGCCTTAATTCTTTCTTTTACCTTTGCATATTTATCAGGCTTATTAAGACGATTATTTTTATTGTCATAGTAAGTTTTTCTATTTAAATTAAGTAAGCTTAATAGTATTTGAAGCTTTACTTGTGGTTGTTCAGCCCGAATATCCAAGATTAATCTTGTTTTTTCTTTGTTGGATAACGAGGATATCGGGCAGCCACTTTTTTTAAGACAAGATTCTCCAGTTTTAATTTTTCTATCTCAGCTTCTTGCTTAATAATCTTTTCTTCATATTTTTGTTTTTCGCTAAGTTTTATCTTTTGAGCTTGTTTCTTTTTAGTTTTCTTAGGCATTTTAGATGGACGTCCTTTCTGCTTAGGAAGTAATCCAGCCATACCTTCTTTTTTAAATTTTTTAACCCAAGTGTAAACCTGAGAAACGTTTATATTGAACTTGGTAGCTACTGGAATTTTTCCTAAATTAGGATTATTTAAGTAGTAGCGTATCACATTTAACTTAAACTCAGGAGAATAGATCATTTTCTTATGTTTAACTTTAAGAGAGTCAAGGCCATTTTCTTCAGTTTGATGAATCCAGGTACGCACCATAGATAAAGGAACATTGTATTTTTTACTTAATCCTGTCATTGAATTTTGATGATCAAAGAATTCAGAAACAATCTGTATTTTAAATTCATTAGAATATTTAGTCATAAAAAAATACCTCATAATCGTTAGATTTATGTCTAACAATTATGAGGCACTTCACTTTTACTTTCAGCGTCTTTTCTAGTTTTTATTAAACAAGATTATTCTCCAATATAGAATTCAATGTGTTGCTTTAAATTCTTAAAGTCCATTGGCAAATAACCACCAATTTCACCATCTAAATTGATTGGTACCTTGGCATTCTTGTCTTCATCAAGTAATTCTACTTTTAGAGACTTGGTTTTGGTATAAATAATTCTCGGATCATTAACATGCTTACCACTTAAGGCCATAGCCATTAATTTGACCATTTCAGTTGTTCGATCGGTCTTCACAACAATTAATTGGAATAAACCATCTGACAATTGAGCATTTGGCATAATCCGCTCAAATCCTCCGATGGAATTAGTCATCCCCAATAAGAAAAGAGATAGATTACCCTCATATACACCATCATCATAGGTTAAACGCATTTTTTGATTGCTAATCTTAGGTAACATTTCTGCACCTTTAACAATATATGCAGTATATCCTAAAACAGATTTAGCTTCAGAAGGTACAGAATAAGTAATTTCACTCAATGAACCACTAGCGGCAATATTCATAAAATATTTATCGCCAGCTTTACCAATATCCATTTTTTGTGTTTTACCATTCAAAATAACCTTAGCTGACTCCACTAAATCATCACGGGGAATTTTTAATGCCCGTGCAAAATCGTTAGTAGTCCCAGCTGGAATAACTGCCATTTTAGGACGTTTTTCTAGGGGTGCAATACCATTAACAACTTCATTAATTGTCCCATCCCCACCAGCACCAACTATTAAGTCAAAGCCTTCTAAAGCAGCACGCTTAGCCTCGTTTTGTGCAGATAAGGGCGCCGGACTGGTTCGGAAGGCACTAGCTTCATAGCCTGCTTGTTCCATAATATTTAAAATATCTGCAACACTATTAGTCATTTGTTCATGACCAGCTACAGGATTATAAATCAATCGCGCCTTCTTTACCATAGCCTACACCTTTCTCCCACTAGCGACTTTGTAATTCCTTATTTAATAATTCATTAACAACTTTAGGGTTAGCCTTACCACGAGTTTCTTTCATAATTTGTCCAACTAAGAAACCAATAGCACGATCCTTACCATTCTTAAAGTCTTCAACAGATTGTGGGTTGTTATCAACAACTTTCTTAACCATTGGTTCAAGAACAGAAAGATCTGATAATTGAACCATACCCTTATCTTCAACGTACTTCTTAGGTTCAGTACCATTTTCAATACTTTCCTTGAAGACTTTCTTAGCAATCTTAGATGAAATAGTTCCATCTTTAATCATTTTAATGATTTGAGCTAAGTTTTCTGGTGTTAACTTAATATCTTGGATTTCTACTTGTTCTTCGTTCAAGTATCCATTTACTTGCGTATTTAGCCAGTTAGCAGCAAGCTTAGGATCCGCACCAGCAGCTACTGTTGCATCATAAAAGTCACTTGATTCTTTAGTTTGCAAAATAACGTCAGCATCATATTCTTTGATACCATATTCTTCAACATAGCGTTTACGACGTGCAAAAGGTGATTCTGGTAAACTTGCCTCAATTTCATCAATCCATTCTTGACTGATGTGGTCTGGAGCAATATCAGGTTCTGGGAAGTAACGATAGTCAGCGTCCCCTTCCTTAATACGTTCCAAAACAGTCTTACCAGTAGCATCATCAAAACGACGAGTTGATACTTGAACACGACCACCAGAAAGTAAAACTTGTTGTTGACGTTGTTCTTCATATGCAAGTGAACGACGTACGTGATCAAATGAGTTCAAGTTCTTCATTTCAACCTTGTTACCCAATTCTTTTTGACCAGCAGGACGGATAGAAATGTTAGTATCAACACGCATTGATCCTTCTTCCATCTTAACGTCAGAAGCACCAGTAAATTGAACAATTTGACGTAACTTAGTTAAATATGCGTAAGCTTCTTCTGGATCTTCCATATCAGGTTCAGAAACAACTTCAAGAAGTGGTACCCCTTGACGGTTTAAGTCAACATAAGAATAACCATTGGTTCCGTGAGTGTTTTTACCGGCATCTTCTTCAATGTGCATTTCATGAATACCGATACGTTTCTTTTTACCACGAACTTCAACTTCAATATAACCATCACGAGCTAATGGTTGGAAGAACTGCGTAATCTGATATGCCTTTGGGTTATCAGGGTAAAAGTAGTTCTTACGATCAAAATGAGTAGTTGGAAGGATGTGTGAGTGGGTTGCTAAAGCAACCATGATTCCTAAACGGTAAACATCCTTATTTAACTTAGGTAATACCCCAGGCATTGCCCAGTCAATAACATTAGTTTTGGTATTAGCAGGTGCTCCATAACTTACTGGTGATGGAGAGAAGATTTTACTTTTAGTCTTTAATTCAAAGTGAACTTCAAGACCGATAGTTGATTTAAAATTCATTAATTAGTCCTCCAATCCAGTTGGTATTTTTTCATAGAATTTATTTTGACGTTCAATAAAATCAGCTACTTGGAAAATGCTTGATTCATCAAAACGCTTAGCCATAATTTGGAATCCAACAGGCATGCCATCTACCAAACCAGCAGGAACACTGGCTGCAGGAATACCAGCCATATTAGCAGAAATAGTTAAAATATCATTTGCATACATCTTAAGTGGATCTTTAATTGAAGAACCAATCTTAAATGCTGGAGTTGGTGTAGTTGGTCCAACAATTACGTCATTTTCTGCAAAAATCTTATCAAAGTCTTCGCAAATTAAAGTTCTTACTTTAGCTGCTTGTCTAAAGAAACGATCATATGAACCTGCAGATAAAGCAAAAGTACCTAACATAATACGACGCTTAACTTCATCACCAAAAGCTTCACTTCTTGACTTTACATAAACATCTAGTAAGTTCTTAGCATCTTTAGCACGGTAACCATAGCGGATACCATCATATCTTTGTAAGTTTGATGAAGCTTCACTAGAAGCAATGATGTAGTAATCCGGAACAACATATTTAGTATGTGGCAATTGTACCTTGTTAATAATTGCACCATTATCTTCTAAGATTTTGATTTGTTCATTAATTAAATCTTTAACTGCTGGTTCAACACCTTCGCCAAAGTATTCTTCAGGAACTGCTACGCGTAAGCCCTTTACATCTTTACCAATAGCTGCAGTAAAATCAGGTACTTCTTTTTCTGAAACAGTTGAATCATGTTCATCGCTACCTGCAATTACATTTAAAATCTTAGCTGAATCAGCAGCACGCTTAGTCATCACACCAATTTGATCAAGTGAGGAAGCAAAGGCAATTAATCCCCAACGAGAAACACGACCATAAGTTGGTTTAATACCAAAAATACCATTAAATGCAGCTGGTTGTCTTACTGAACCACCAGTATCTGAACCAAGAGCGGCTACAACTTCACCACTGGCAACAGCAGCAGCTGAACCACCAGATGAACCACCAGTAACTCTAGTTAAGTCCCATGGGTTCTTTGGGGCACCATAGTAAGAATTTTCACTTGATGAACCCATTGCAAATTCATCCATGTTAGCCTTACCAACAATAGTCATTTGCGCATCTTTTAACTTTGAAATAACTGTTGCATCATAAACTGGCATGTAATTGTAAAGAATATGACTTGCCGCAGTAGTCTTAATACCATTAGTAATGATGTTGTCCTTGATAGCAATTGGAATCCCAGCTAATTCATTTGATAAATCTAAATCTTCTGCTGGCTTGGCATCATCAACAACAGTAATCATTGCATTAAGCTTTGGTTCTAACTCTTTAATACCTTTGAGAGTATCTTGAGTTAATTGATCTGCAGTTATCTCGCCATCTTTTAGTTTTTTATGTAATGAGTCAATATTTTCATTTAAGTAATTCATTAGGCATTATCATCCTTATCAATAATCACAGGAACTTTAATGTAACCGTCAGCCTTTTCAGGAACATTTTCCATTAATTCTTCTCTAGTTTCCCAAAGTTCTGGCTTATCTTCTCTAAAGACAGTATCACGATCAACAACTTGGACTGTTTCTGGTACATCCTTAGTATCAACTTCAGCTAATTGGTCAGCCATGTTGATAATATCTCCCATTTGTTCAGTGAATTTTTCAAGTTCATCTTCACTAAATTCAAGTCTTGATAAGCCCGCAACGTGCTTAATATCTTCTTTTGTAATCTTCACCATTTGCCTCCTATTCTCCGCCAAAGATGTGGATTGTGTAACCATCATCTGCTGAATTCTTCGCAATTAATGCCTGAACATCATTTACCGACGTGATTTTTATTTCAATTGGTGCATTCGTAGGTAAATACTTTTTAGCTGAGGATGCAACTAAACGAGTAAAACTTTCAACTTGTGCATAACCATAAAATTGAGTAGTTACTGTAATGTTCATCTGACTTAATTTATCATTTTGGTACTGAACATTAGCTGTTACTCCACTAATATTAGGGAAGTAATCTTGAATGGCCGCTTTAAAATCACTGAATGCTGTAGCATCAGATGAATTAATTGCTTTTTCATTACCAACAACTGGTAATATTTGACTGCGATAATTAACAGTCTTCCATTGATTTATTTTACTACTATTTGCATTCGCAATGCCATAAGCAAAATAATTTCCTCCGACAAGTGAATCTTTTGAAGTTTTACTAAATAAACCAATTAAGATTGGGATGTTTTTCATCCCTTTTTGTTTACGAATTCGTTTAACTATTTTATCAGCCGCTTCTTTACCAAAACTCTCCTGCCTATCGCGAGAAATTTTCGCTTGGTATTCCGCACCACCATCTTTTTTATTGTAGTAATCAACTGAATTCAATGCTAGTCCTAGACTCATACCACCAAGCTTATAACCTGAACCACTTTTTGTAAGATAATCTTGTTCTAAAACCTGATCCAAAATTATAGGAGAATAAGCTTTTCCCTTTTTGCTTTTTTCTGGATTTAATCCTTGCTTATTACTTTTTGAATATCTACCTAACCAATCTGTCACGGTAGCTTGATTTAACTCTTGTCCTTCTTGGAAAACATATTTACCAGTTGAAAACTGATTATGAGATAAATTCATAAGTTGAGATTCTAGTGACCGTTCATCTACATTATTGTCATTATCATTTGCCGTCAGGCCAGCGATAGGACTAGTTAAATATCTACCATTTTTTAATAAGACATTATAACTATTATCATTGGTACTTGTGGTTTGGTACTTCTTCTTTTGGCTTGTTGAAGTGGTCGGGTTATTGGCTAAGTCTGAATCTTTTAAATTACCACAGGCACTTAACGTGATTAAAGCACCTAAGATAGCCGAAATTTTTAAAAATTTTTTCAACTTATTGTGTCCTTCTTAATTATTTTTATTCATTTGAGCAATTGCATCTTGTTCAGTTAATAAAGGTACTTCAAGTTGTTGAGCCTTCGTCAACTTCGAGCCTGCATCATCACCATAGATCAAGTAGTCGGTTTTCTTTGAGACAGAACTCGTAACTTTTGCCCCCAATGCTTGTAATTTCTTCGTAAATTCACTTCTAGTAAAATCAGCTAGTTTTCCTGTTAATACCACTGTTTTATCTTTAAAGAAATTATCTGTAATTTCACCTTCATCAGTGCCAAGATAGCCCATGTTAACGCCACTATCCATTAACTCTTGGATTAATTTTCGAGCTTGTGGCTGAGCAAAATAAGCTACCATTGATTCTGCAATCGTCTCTCCTATTGTATCGATAGTTGTGAGTTCTGGCACGCTTAAATTCATAATCTTTTCCAAGTCTTTATATTTTTCGACTATTAATCGCGCCGCTTTTGCTCCAACATGATCAATTCCGAGACCAAAAAGTAATAATTCTACAGAATTTTCTTTACTATTATTAATCGACGTTAACAGATTATCAATTGATTTTTCTTTAAAATGATCTAGTTGACCTAATTGCTCAGCACTTAAATGATAAAGATCAGCTACATCTTTAACAAAGCCCTTATCAATTAGTTGCTTAACAATCTTGGGGCCTAGTCCTCTAATATCCATCGCTTGTCTTGAGGCAAAGTGAGTAATTCGCTCTTCCACTTGAGCAGGACACATTGGATTGACACATCTTAAAGCCACTTCGCCTTTTAAATGAACTAACTCTCCACCACACGATGGGCACTTAGTTGGAATTTGATAAGGCTGGCTATCAGCAGGACGTTTAGATAAAACTACTTCAGATATTTCTGGAATAATATCTCCTGCCTTATGAAGCTTAACTGTATCGCCAATTCGCACATCTTTTTGCTTCAAGAGCTCCTCATTATGTAGAACTGCTCTTGATACAGTCGTTCCTGCTAATTGAACAGGGTCCATGATAGCAGTTGGAGTGACAACCCCCGTACGGCCTACAGTCCATACTATCTCACGCACAATAGTTTCTTGTTCTTCAGGTGGGAATTTATAAGCAATCTCCCAGCGCGGAACCTTTACTGTATTTCCTAAGTCATTTTGTAAACTTAAATCGTCTACTTTTAAAACAATACCATCAATTCCGTAAGATAAACTATTACGTTTTTCAGTATATTCATCAATAAAATCAAAAACTTCATCCATTGATTCAAAGCGTCGACCAGTTTGATTAGTATGAAAACCTAACTTATTCAATTCATCAATTGCTTGATGTTGACTGGTAATATTTTTGGGTGGATTTACCCACGTATAAATAAAAGTACTTAAATCTCTTTTTTTGGTAATCTGCGCATTTAATTGCCGCAAGGAACCTGCTGCAGCATTACGCGGATTAGCAAAAGCTTGTTCACCTTTAGCGTCTCGTTCGCTGTTTAATAAAGCAAACGATTCTTTCCCCATATAACACTCACCTCTAACTTCTGTTGTTAAAGGTACAGGTAAGGTTTGGGGAATATCTTTAATAAAGCGAGCATTGGCAGTAACATCTTCACCTACTGTCCCATTCCCACGAGTAGAAGCTCTAACTAATTTTCCTGCTTCATATTCTAAAGACAAAGATAAACCGTCAATCTTTAATTCGGCATTATAAGCAACTGGATGGCCAATTACCTTTTGGATGCGCTCATCAAATTCTTTTAATTCAGCCTTTGAAAACACATCCCCCATTGAAAGCATTGGCACAGCATGTTCTACTTTAGAGAAACTACTTTTAATTTCTCCCCCTACACGCTGAGTAATGGAATCTGAAGTAACTAAGCTAGGAAATTCTTTTTCTAATTTAACTAACTCATTATAACTTTTATCATAAGTTGCATCTTCAACTACTGGGGCATCCTTAGTATAGTAGGCATCCGCCCATTTATTTAACTGTTCTCTTAGCGCTGTAACTTTTTCTTGCGCCTGTTCAAGTGATAACTGAGTCATAAAATACCCCCTCTAAAACTACTTTCTTCTTAATTATAGCTTTTTAATAGGAGCAAATGCAGCTAAAAGGCGTTTTATCCCTTTTCCAGAAAAAGCAATATCTAATTCCATATCTTCACCGCTACCATTTACTTTTACAACTACACCTTTTCCCCAGGCTTTATGTTCTACTTGATCCCCAACTTGCCAGCTTTCTTTATCAGCGCCAACTGCTCCTGCTGGCTTTTTAGCCGTATAGACTTTAGCATGTGCTCGCTCATTTTGTCTGGCAAAAGGAATGGTTTTAGAGTACGAGCGTGCAGAAACATCAATAATTGTATCTGTATCCTTATTTAACTTCTCAAGATCCTCATCATCAATTTCATCTAAAAAACGTGAAGGTGGATTATTTTGTGGACGACCATAAAGCATGCGTGAATAGGCATTAGTTAAGTAAAGCTCTTTTTCTGCCCGAGTAATACCAACATATGCTAAACGACGTTCTTCTTCTAATTCACTATCATCAGTTAAGGCTCGGGATAATGGGAAAATTCCCTCTTCCATGCCAATTAAAAAGACAACAGGAAATTCTAGCCCTTTAGCAGCATGCAAGGTCATTAAAGTTACTTGATTATCAGCATTTTCTAAATCATCTTGATCACTTAATAACGTAACATCAGCCAAAAAATCTTCTAATACTGAAGAATCTTCATCTTCAGGTTCATACTGATCATCGAAGCGCTTAGTCACCGTTAAAAATTCATCTAAGTTTTCTAAACGACTATCACCTTCAATTGTATGTTCGTTTTTTAAGGCATCAACATAACCAAAATCGTTTAATATCTTCTCGGTTAACCCTGTAACGCTATGCTCTTTAGCAAATTTGAATGCTTCTTCAAAATTACTGCCAAATTCTTTCAACGTTGTTCGTGCCCGTCCAGTTATTGGTGCTAAATCCAAATTTTGAAATGCTTCTAACATACTAAAATTGTGTTCTTGCGCAAAACTCATAAACTTAGCAATCGTTGTTGGTCCAATTCCGCGTTTAGGTGTATTAATGATTCTATTTAAACTCATTGAATCAGCTGGATTCGCAATAATTTTTAAATAAGCTAAAATATCACGAATTTCCTTACGGTCATAAAACTTATGACCACCAACGATTTTATAAGGAATATTTGATTTAACAAGCATTTCTTCAATATTACGAGATTGTGAGTTTGTACGATATAACACCGCAAAGTCTTTATACTGGAGCTTATTATCTTTTATCTTTTCTTTAATTTTGGAAACAATAAAGTAACCCTCATCGTTACCGCTTTGAGCACGATAATAATTTACCTTTTTTCCTTCTCCTCTATCAGTCCAAAGCTTTTTAGGTTTACGGTTAAGGTTATTTTTAATAACCGCATTAGCTGCATTTAAAATATGTCCAGTTGAACGATAATTTTGCTCTAACATTATTGTTTGAACTTCATCATCTTGATAATCTTGTTCAAAATTCAAAATATTTTCCATGTTGGCACCACGCCAACCATAAATTGATTGATCAGCATCCCCAACAACACAAATATTTTTATACTGTGCAGCTAATTCATGACACAACTCATATTGCGCTTGATTAGTATCCTGATATTCATCAACCATAATATATTGAAATTTATTTTGATAATAATGTAATGTTGCCTTATCTTTTTTAAACAAGACCAATGTCTGCATGATTAAATCATCAAAATCCATAATTTGATCACGCTTTAAACTCTTTTGATATTCATGATAAATTTGTGCAGTTATTTTTTCAAAAGGACTTTTTGCTAACTCATCATAAGCTGCCGGAGTAAGTAAATCATTCTTTGCATTTGAAATTGTGCTTAAAATAGCTCGCGGATCATACATTTTAGGATTTATGTTTAAATCTTTTTCAATTCTCTTAACTAAAGTTAATTGTTCACTTGAATCAGCAATTGAAAAATTAGATGAATATCCTATTTTATCTGCATCTCGTCTCAAAATTCGTACACATAAGGCATGAAAGGTTGACATCCAAACACTTTCTGCAACTGGTCCAAGTAAATTTTGGACACGCTCTCTCATTTCAGTTGCGGCCTTATTTGTAAACGTAATTGCTAAGATATTCCATGGAGCTACTCCTTGCTCTTCAATCAAATATGCTATGCGTCGTGTTAAAACGGATGTCTTACCACTTCCGGCACCAGCAACAACTAATAAAGGGCCATTGGTAGTTTGGACCGCCTTAATTTGTTGTTCATTTAAGTTTTCTAAAATTGAATTTTCACTCATTTCGCTCTCCACTAGTTAATAATTCCAGCAATTTTGACTTATTAATTATAGCAAAAAAGGAGCTAGCTTTTTAGCTAACTCCTCTAATTATCATAGTGAGTTAAATTATATTGCTTAATAAGACTAATTAATTTTGTAGCATAGGTGGGATCTGTTGCATAACCATCAGCCTGAAGCGCCTTAGCCTGTTCTTCATAATTTTTTGCAGCTAAAACATCTGCATATTGATTCTTATTCCAATTTGTTCCATTTACAATCAACATCGTATGAGCTTGAATTGAAGCCTCATAAGAATCATATACTTGAAACCTGCCGTGAATAGTTTTCCACCGTCCATTGACAAATTCTTGTGTTGTTAACACCTTAGATGTAGCTTTATTCACACCCTTAACGCCAAATAAATTATTATATTCCCGCGCTAAAGTACTTTGACCGAAATTACTTTCTAAACATGCCTGAGCAATAGTAACACTTGGAAAAAGCCCATATGGTTTATCCTGAGCTTGCGCAATCGGACCAACTATAGAAATAAATTCATCCTTTGATACATTTTGACCAAGATGTTTAGTATTCTGACTACTATACATTTTCAAGCCAACAAAAAGAATAAATATAATTAAAAAAATTCCAAAAATTTTGAAAAGTAGAAAATTAAATTTCTTTTTGTAAGATTTTTTTCCCATTATCAATTAATTCTCTTGAGTAAATATTTTTTTACTGGTAAGGCAATAAAAGGTGTTACAAATCCAGTAAAAATTGCTTCAGTAATCCCATTCATTCCTAAGACGGTTAGTAAAATTCCAATTAATGGAGTTTGATTCTGGTCTTGACCTAAATTATGTAAAAGAATTCTAGGATCGCGCATAAAGAATAAACTAGTCAATCCAATCACTAGTAAAGTGTTAACAGCCGAAGTAACTAATCCTGCCATCACATAAACAAAAATTGTTTGACCTCTTTTTTGTAAATTGGCTGCTTGTCCAATCATTCCACCGGCAAATCCAGCAGCTGCCCTAGGAATAATCGCAATAATGGGATTTTGAAAAAGCATTAAGCTAACTAAATCACCAGGTTGAGTATAAGCTAAAATTAAACTCAAAATACCCCAGACTAATCCCATAGCAGCACCAAATCCTGTTCCTAGCAATACCCCAGCCAATGCAACGGTTAATGGGATAATTGTTATCGAAGGTAAGCCCGGCAAAATTCGAATATACCCCAAATAGGGTACAAAAGATTGGATAATTAATATCGCAATAAAAATAGCCCCAATAGTGATCGTCTGCACTCTTTTTTGTCGCATATTTTACTCCTTATGTACATTTCTAACAAAAAAAGGAAGCCGTATTTACGACTCCCTTAAGTAATGCGGGCGAGAAGACTCGAACTTCCACGATCAAAAAGCGATCACAAGATCCTTAGTCTTGCGCGTCTGCCATTCCGCCACGCCCGCGTTCCTTAATAATATATCAAAGATTCAACTAATTCGCAAATACAATAATACTTTTTTAGTAGCTTTTTTCAATTAAGTTTAATGGTCCATGACATTTTCCACACCGATAACGTCTTGTATCAATTCGCCTAACTCTAGGATAAAGTAGATGACAATCCTGACACTGATAAAGATATTTGATCTTTGGTCTTCTTCGCAAACCAATATCGGGAGTATAACGTGAGCCACCAACTTGTTTTAGTAAGTTTTTAAAATCTGCATCACGATGTCGATATCCTTTGCCGGCTAAGTGCAAATGATAATGTGTAAGTTCATGCTTAATTATTCCTATTAAATCCTCATGATACTTTTCATCTAAAAAATGTTCATTAACTTCGATATGATGATCTTGTAAAAAATATCTTCCTCCAGTAGTCCGCATTCGCTTATTAATTTTTACCTTATGAGAAAAGGGACGATGAAAATTCTTAAGTGAAATTTGTTCTACTAAAATCTGTAAATCATTTTCATTCATGTTCCATATTTTAACGCAAAATAAAAGAGAGACAAGACAAATTTTCTTATCTCTCTTCAAAACTATTTATTAGCTAATTTACGTTGGAAAAACTTAATAATTTCAACAATGAAAATCATCAAGAAACCAGCTACAATTACGACTAACCATTGCATGCCGTCTAATTCATTTACATCGAATAATTTGTTTAAGAATGGTAATTCAACGGCTGCCATTACAATAGCTGCACCTAAAATAGCCCAATTAAACCATTTATTCTTTAAAGTTTCCTTACGGAAAATTGATTGATGAATGTATTTAGAGTTAATAGCATGGAACAATTGAATTAAACCTAAGGTTAAGAAGGCCATTGTTAAAGCATCAGCATGTTGCATAGTTGGATTATCCACATGCGGTCCAACGTGCAAGCCGAATTGATATGCTCCTAATACTAAAATACCTTCCAAAATACCTTGATAGATAATTGAACTTGCAACTCCACCACTAAAGAAGTTTGAATTCTTACCACGTGGTTTACGCTTCATTAAGCCCTTTTCTGCCGGTTCTAAACCAAGCGCAATGGCAGGAAAAGTATCAGTAACTAAGTTAATCCACAATAATTGAACTGGTTCTAAAATATCCCAGCCAAGCATTGTCATCATAAAGACTGTTAATACTTCACCTACGTTACAACTCATTAAATAAAGAATTGCTTTTTGAATATTAGAGAAAACTTTTCTCCCTTGCTTGACGGCTTCAACAATTGTTGCAAAGTTATCATCAGCTAAAACCATATCACTAGCACCCTTAGAAACTTCAGTACCAGTAATACCCATACCAATTCCGATATCAGCTTGTTTTAAACTTGGAGCATCATTAACCCCATCACCGGTCATTGCAACTATCTTATCATTTGCTTGCCATGCCTTCACAATTCTAACCTTATTTTCAGGTGAAACACGAGCATAAACACTGTAGTCCTTAACGTGCTCAATAAAGTAATCATCCGATAACTTATCTAATTCAGCTCCAGTTAACACAGCATGACTTTGATCTGGACTTTCTTCTAAAATCCCTAAGCGAGAAGCAATAGCTGCGGCTGTGATTTGGTGGTCACCAGTAATCATAACTGTTCTAATACCCGCCTTTTTAGCTTCAGCAACGGCGGCTTTTGCTTCTGGACGTTCAGGGTCGATCATCCCCACCAAACCAGCAAAGATGAGATCTGATTCAACATTTTCGCTTGTTGGATCGGCATAAGGCTCTGCCACATACTTATAGGCTAGACCTAATACACGTAAAGCGCCTTCGGCTAAATCCTTGTTAGTATCAAGAATATTTTGCTTTTGAGCTTCAGTGATTGGACTTACCTGACCATCCTTATCAATTTTTGTAACTCGCTTTAATAATTCATCCGGAGCACCTTTAACAGCAACGTAGTATTTGTCCCCAAATTTATTCACAGTGGACATTAATTTACGAATTGAATCAAAAGGTACTTCTTGAACACGCTTGTATTCATTCAATAAATTCTCTACCTTAATATTTTGATGAAAAGCATATTGAATTAAAGCTGTTTCAGTTGGATCACCTAAAAGTGCTCCACCATCTTGAATTTGAGTATCATTGGCTAACACCATTGAAAGTAAGGCAGGATTAGTAGCACTAATTTCTTCACTATTATTGTGTAAGGAAGCATTATAGAAAACTTTTTCAACGGTCATTTGATTTTGGGTCAAAGTACCAGTCTTGTCAGAACAAATGATATCAGTTGCTCCTAAAGTTTCTACAGCAGGTAACTTTCTTACAATTGCTTTATGCTTAGCCATAGTTTGGGTACCTAAAGCTAAGATAATTGTCACAATTGCCGGTAATCCTTCTGGAATTGCAGCTACCGCTAATGAAACAGCTACTAAGAACATATCAATCATCAACTTAGAGTTACGTTGAGCAGGATCAGCCTTTAACACTCCGACCACAAATACAATCACACAGATTGCCAAAATCATGATGGTAAGAGTTTTACCCAACTGGTTCAAGTTCTTTTGTAATGGGGTAGTTGTTTCATCGGCATTATTAAGCATAGTAGCAATTTTTCCGACTTCTGTATTCATCCCCGTTTCGGTAACAATACCTTCACCACGCCCATAAGTCACACTTGTATTAGCATAACCCATATTTACACGGTCACCTAAGGCAACATCATCTTCAGGCAGAGTTTCATTACTCTTTTCTACCGGTACTGATTCACCAGTTAAGGCAGATTCTTCAATCTTCAAACTTTCTGCCACGGTCCAACGCAAATCAGCCGGAACAATATCCCCAGCCTCTAATAACACAACATCTCCTGGTACAATTTCTGTACTTGAAATTTCTAAAATAACTCCATCTCTACGTACATGAGCATTAGGAGTAGACATTTCTTTCAAGGCATCAATTGCTGCTTCTGATCTACTTTCTTGGAAAACACCCAAAACAGCATTCAATAAAACAACTATTAAAATAATTGCTGCATCTGTCCACTCATTAGCAACAAATCCTGAAAGTAATGCTGCTACGATCAAGACGATAATCATGAAGTCTTTAAACTGATCCAAAAAGCGAGCTACTAAACTCTTCTTCTTACCTGCAGCTAATTCATTCAGGCCATCTTTTGCTAGTCGCTGTTCAGCTTCTTGCTTAGATAGACCAGTTGCCGTCGAAGTATGTAACTCCTTTTCTACTTCAGGAATAGATTTATCATAAAATTTCACTAACATTTCCTCCGTAACAAAAAAAAGACTTATGTCCATCTCTGGTACATAAGTCTCACTCATTAAGACAAGTCCAGAGAGATAATGCTCTCGGTTGTTGGGCTTGTCGCAATCGCTTGCCGTTACTCCCTTATTACAATACTATTATATTAAAAATCTAATAAGAGATGCAAGGTCTAATTTTTATAAAAATCATCAAAAATAGTTACTGGCAAATGGCGCTTGTGTTCACTCTTTTTCCACAATTTTTCAATTTGTTCTGCAGCTTCATCGCTTACTTCACGACCTTCAAGGTAATCATCTACGTCCTGATAAGAAACACCCAAAGCTACTTCATCTGGTAAAGCAGGACGATCTTCTTCCAAGTCTGCAGTTGGTGCCTTCAAGTAAAGGTGTTCAGGTGCACCAAGTTCTTTAAGCATTGCTTTGCCTTGACGCTTATCTAAGCGGAATAATGGGGTAATGTCAGCTGCACCATCACCATATTTAGTATAAAAACCAGAGAAGTTTTCGGCAGCATGATCTGTTCCAATTACCGCACCCTTGTTAGCTCCCGCAATTGCGTATTGAACCACCATTCTTTGGCGCGCTTTGATATTACCTTTATTAAAATCAGTAATCTTTTGACCACTTGCTTCTACAACCTTAACCATAGCATCAACTGGTTCTTTAATATTAACAATTAAATCTTGGTCAGGCTTTTGAAAAGCAACCGCATCTGCAGCATCACTAGCATCAGCTTGAACTCCATACGGAAGACGAACAGCGATAAATTGATAAGAATCATCGCCAGTTTCTTCACGCATTTCTTCAATTGCCATTTGGGCTAATTTTCCAGTTAAAGTGGAATCTTGTCCGCCTGAAATTCCTAAAACATAGGATTTTAAAAAGGGATTTGCCTTTAAATAATCCTTTAAAAAGTCAATCGACTTTCTAATTTCTTCTTTAGGATCAATTTCAGGTTTTACTTTTTCATATTCAACGATCTTTTTTTGTAAGGGTCTCATTTTTTACCTTCTTTAATTAATATGGGAACGAATTTCATTAATTAGATTCATCTTGTGATCATACAATTTTTGTGATAAATCAACCGGATAATCTTGGGGATTTAAGCTCCGTTTATACTCATCCCACAAGCTATCAAGATTATTAGCCGCAAATTGCTTAATTTCTTGCAAGCTTGGTTCCTTATAAACCTGTTTTCCTTTTTCAAAGATAGGTTGGAGCAATGGACGCGCAGTAAAGTCAGTAACAACTTTATTAATATAAGTATATTGTGGGTGGAACATAAAGAGTGAATCAAAATTACGTGGATCTTCATCTACTCTTGATACCCAGTCACCTTCATTTTTCTTTACTTGGTTAGCAGAAATGCGCCAAACTTGCTTCTTACCAGGGGTCGACACCTTCTCAGCATTAGATGAAATCTTTAAGGTATCACGCATATTACCATTTTCATCTTCCATTGAAACTAACTTATAGACACCACCCAAAGCTGGTTGATCAAAAGCAGTAATAAGCTTTGTTCCTACGCCCCAAACATCAATCCGGGCATGTTGCATTTTTAAGTTTTGGATAGTTTTTTCATCCAAATCATTTGAAGCAAAAATCTTAGCATCTTTAAAGCCGGCATCATCCAATTGTTTACGAACTTTCTTAGAGATATATGCCATATCGCCAGAATCAATTCGAACGCCTAAGAAATTAATCTTATCACCCATTTCCTTAGCGACTTTAATTGCAGTAGGAACTCCACTACGCAAAGTATCATAAGTGTCAACCAAGAAAACACAGTCTTTATGAGTTTCAGCATATGCTTTAAACGCTTCATATTCATTGCCAAAAGCTTGAACTAAAGCGTGGGCATGTGTCCCTGAAACTGGAATACCAAATAATTTACCTGCGCGCACATTACTTGTCGCATCAAAACCACCAATATAGGCTGCACGCGTACCCCAAATAGCAGCATCTGTTTCTTGAGCTCGACGAGATCCAAATTCCATCAACTTATCGTTGCCAACTGCAACCTTAATTCTAGCAGCCTTAGTGGCAATCAAGGTTTGGAAATTAATAATATTCAAAAGTGCGGTTTCAACTAATTGTGCTTGTGCTAATGGTCCTTCAATTTGCATAATTGGTTCATTAGCAAAGACCAACTCTCCTTCAACAGCCGCTTTAACACTTAGCTTAAGTTTTAAGTTTCTTAAATAATCGATGAAGTCATCATCATAATTTTCTTGTTCTTTTAAATATTTTAGATCGCTTTCCTTAAAATGTAAGTTATTTAAGTAGTCAATTGCTCGACTCAGACCGGCATTAACCGCATAGCCATTACCAAACGGTTCTTTTCTAAAAAACAACTCAAAAACAGCATTTCTTTCACTAATGCCCTTTTTAAAATATGTGTACATCATATTAATTTCATACAAATCTGTATGTAAGATCAAGGAATCGTCTTGATCGAGTTCTTTGTTTAACATTTTTTCCTCACATAAATCTAAATTATTCTTGTGTTTAATTATAATCATTTAATCAAATATAGCAAAAAAGCATCGCTAATTTGCGATACTTTTAACGAAAAATTTTTGCATATAATCCTGCTTGACGCGGAGTTTTAATCTGTAACTTTAATCCGGTAACGATTTTGCGCTTCAGAGGTTTAGCACCCTCCATCCATGTACCAGTAAATACATGGATGGTCTTAGAATCTGACGATGGATTACACAATACCCCATCTGGATAAACATGAATTCCATAATTTAACCATTGTTCTTGATTATTAGGCTTAGCATGATATTTATCCTTCAAAATATCTGAAACTGAGACAGTATTTACGCCTGCCATTTGATTCTGACTATCAAATTCGAAATTTCGGTCATTATAGTAATCAAGCATGTCTTTTATTAACGGATGACCTGCTTCAGCTCCAAATACTGCAGTGAAAGGATTTTCCTTATTTTCAAATCCTACAAATGCACGATTATTCAGTAAACTGTGCAAATCATCTAAAACTAAAACATCAGTATCAAGATAAATTCCACCTTGCTCATAAATTGCTTTAGCTCGAATATAATCAGAAACAAAAGCCCACTTTTTTGCCTTATATGCTTGCTCAACATACTTATTTTCATGAATATCGAAATTATTTTCATTCCATTCGATAATTTCATAATCAGTTAAGTGTTTCTTCCATGTCTCCATGCACTTTTGAATTTTTTTAGGTTTTGGATTACCGCCAACCCAAACATAATGAATTTTTTTAGGAATCATTTTTTACCTCTATATTTACAAAATCTTTAATTGTAAAAAATTCTAAGATTTCTTCTAATTTTCTTTTGTTTTTATTTGCCACAATCATTGTTGCAGCTCCATCACCGATAATTTTCATTAGTTTCCAATAAAAATCATCTAATTTATTCTCTTTAATATATTTATTATAGAGCCTAATATCGGCACCAGTAAAAATCTTTAATTCTATAGGAATATCAATTTTAACTTTTTTAGTCAAATCATAATTTTGGGTAAAGTTAACAATCGCTTTTAAATAGGGGCTATCTAGACTCCTTACTCGACGACTGACAACATTTGGCGTAATGGCTCTAAGTTCTGTTTTTCCATGCCAAAATATTACCGGACAAATGCTAGATAAATGAAGTTTATTCATAATTCGATAGTAAAGCGACTGATATTTAAATACGGGAATTTTCAAATTACCAAGTATATGGTGTAATGTACGCAATTCGCCCGATAGGACATTAACACTACCATCGCTTGAATTTAAATAATTTCCTTCGAATACGCGATACTTTAACCCAATAAAATTAGAATTAATTACTTTTAATCCACTATTAGTTTGTGCATTATACCAGGCCGGTAAATTATTAGTTAAGTAATTTTCTTTTACTACAGTTTCAAATATTTCTCTACGCCAATAAGTAAAATCAACATATGGATTTCTTCCCAAGCCTAGGGCAGTCTTAGCTATGACTGTTTGACTATCATAATATGATTTAGTACGAATTATTTTTCCAGGGTGACCTTGCCCATCAATAGTTTGAATACCGATAAAAATACCATCACATTTTTCTCCCATTAAAGCCGCTGTGGCCCGATAAAAAACATTATTATCATATAACACATCATCCGAATGGAGTATATAGCAAATGTTTCCAGTAATATACTTTAAGCCATTTTTTACTGCATTTAATTGGTCTTGGTTACTTTGCTTAATATACCGTACTGGTAACTTATTATATTTCAAATAGCGCCTTATTACTTCCTCTGTATTATCAGTTGAGCCATCATCAACAATGACTACCTCCCAATCTCGGAAAGTTTGCTTCTTGACTGATTCTAGTGTCTCTACAATCGTAGACGCTCCATTATAAGTTGGAATGATAACAGAAATCTTTTTACTTTTAGTATTTAAATTAATATTTCCAAAAAAATTTATAAATGCAAGATAAATCAAGAAAAATATTACTAAAAGTGCAACATTAAAAATTTTAGGAGAAACGATGATAATGCTACTTTCAGCAATAAATAGATAAGCAAGACTTGTAATAATTACATGAATATTAAAAGTAAAAAGTTCTTTATCCGCAACAAGCAATTTTGCCAAGGGTACGACAATGATAATTCCAATTGCTTCAACTCTCCATGCTAGTTCAGAAGCATCAAAATCAGGTAATTGCGGCGTAAACCATATCAATCCTACAAGTAAAGTAATTACATAAACAATTAAAAGAGCTAATCGCAACTGTTGTGTATGCGTAATTACTACTTGAACTAAATAGAAAATAATTGCAAATAGTGAAATAAATATAATCAGCCAATCTCCTGCAGGTTCCATATTATTAGCAAGAATATTGAGGTTAAGTAGAACTAGTAAGATATTTTTAACTGTGAAATGTTTATTTAGAAAATAAAGACTAGCTGCAAAACATCCAATTCCTAAGCTGTAAACAAATGAAGACTCATTTAACGGATACCATTGGAAGAATTTAAAAACATTTAATATGCCAAGAGATACACTTAAAACCGTTATTGTTCTTTCGGTAAACCATTGATCTAAGCTACTTATATCACAAAAAAACAAAACAATTAACAGTAATAATGAGAGACTAGTTTCTAAAAGAAATTCAGTAAAAGTTGTCGTAAATGGCTCTAAAAATTGTAAAACTAAAGGAATTAAAAATAAAATTCCAATTAATATATTTTGTCTTCGTTTTTCTATAACCATTAAATCTCACCTAATAAAATTTTATAGTAATTTTCAATTGCTGCTAGTTGATTCTTCATAGAAAAAGTATTTGCAACATATTCTTTTTCACGTTTAGCAATCGCTTGTAAATCCTGGTTACTCATCTTATAAGCCTGTAAGATTTTATTTTCTATTCCTATTTGATCACCAATCTTAACTACAAAACCATGTTGATCATCAGGAATCATTTTTTTAATATCACCAACACTAGTAGATAAGATTGGAACTAAATTATCACTTGCTTCTAAAAGTACTAAAGGAAAGCTTTCAGAATAAGAAGTTAATACTGCTAAATCCATTTTTCGGTAAAGTTCGATTATTTGTTTATGGGTCAAAAAGCCATGGAATGTAACTTGATCTGATATACCCAAATCTCTAGTTAAAGCCCGTAAATTATTTAGTTCATTGCCATCGCCAACTATATGCAAATGGATCTCTTTATTATTAGTTTCTTTAAGAGCTTTTAATAAAAGGTCTTGTCCCTTAATTTTTTCTGCTCGTGCAACATTAATAATATTAAAAAAGGGGTGATCATATTTAGGTAAGATATGATCGTGGAAAAATATGCCATTGTAAATTACACAAATATTAGTTCTCAAAACATGAATTTTATTAACTAACAAATCTGCAAAATTCTGTGTTATTGCAAAAATTCCGTCCGCATTTTTTAGAGCATGAATATTTAATTTGGTAAATATATCCCCCATAATGCCTCGTCCTGCAAAATCTTTTAAAGGATCTGAATGAACAGTTATAACCCATTTGGCATTAATTTTTTTATGAATCATATTCAAAAATAAATTTGCTCGTGCTCCATGAGTATGGACAACATCAAATTCATTCCGATTAATATAATTAATCAGCCGTTTTAACACGGCTAAATCATAACGATTTTTTGCTCCTAAAATTGTAGTTTTTATACCAGCTTTTTTTGCTGCTTCAGCAACAGGGCCTCTGCTTAATGTTAGTAACTCAAAATCTTTATTTTCTAATTTAGCTTCAGTTAAAAGATTGACAAGATGATAGAGTCCGCCACCCTTTTCTAAACCTGCATTAATATGTAAAACTTTCATTAAAGTAAAATCTTTCTAATAATTATCAGTACAAAGATACTTATTTTTGCTTTTTGTTTCTTCGAACTTCTAAAACAAACTGTGGCAAAACTAACATCCTCTTGAATCGCGTAGGTTCTTTTAAAAGACGGTAAAACCATTCAAGATGAGCTTTTTGAAAAATTAGCGGAGCTCTTTTGGTTTTACCCGAAAAGACATCAAAACTTCCACCAACTCCCATCATTATTGCAGGCAAGTTATTTTTCCGTAAGATTGATAATAACTGCTCTTGCCGCGGAAAGCCAATTGCAGCAAAAACCATATCAGGCTTTTTTGCTGCAATTCTATTAGCTACTTTATCTAAATCATCAGTAAAATATCCATCTTCGTATCCAACGAGTTCAATATTTGAATACTCAGAGTCAATCTTATTTTTTACAGCTTGGATAACTTCGGGTTTTGCCCCAATTAAATAAACTTTTAACTTGCGCAAATTAGCTACATGGAGTAACCAGACAAACAGATCATATCCTGTTACTCTTTCATTAATTGGCGTTTTTTGCATCTTACCTGCTAAAACTATTCCAATTCCATCCGCAGTTACAATATCAGCTTTAGAATTGATAATTTTTAAAAATCTTTTATCCTTTTGAGCTAACATTACAATTTCAGGATTAGCAGTCACGATAAAAGTTGATAATCGTGAATCAATTCGTGAGATCAATTTATTTTTAAATTGTTCTAGAGAATAATTATCAAAATTAATCCCTAATACTTCCACTTTACTCATAAATACTTCTTTCTATTTTTAAGCCCTTTTTAGCATTTTCTTAATCATAAAGGCAATATCCTTATTAAGATCTAGCTTAAACAAAATCATCAATAAAGCATACAAAACCATTATTAGAATAGACTTCACTGCCATATTAATAAAAGCTGATGGAATTATATTGGGTAGTATCAACCCCACAACCAAGCAAAGTAAAGCTATTCCACCATATTTTGGAATATCTTTAAATACATAGGTAAATGAATAATCATCGCGGACAATCCAAACACGAAGGATACAAACAACTAATTCAACAATTAAAATTGCAATTAATGCTCCAGTTGCTCCATAGTGTTTATCTAAAAAGTAAGTTAAGATCAACTCACAAATAGCACCAATTACTACTGGAAGAGCATACTCTTTATCTCTTTGATTTGCTAAAGCAAATTGATTAGCAAAAACACCTCCAAGTGGAATGATAATAATCGTTAAAGTAAACCAAAACATCAAATTTGTCATTGGAATATATTGCTGACCAAAGAAAAATGGTACAAATTGTTTAGTATTAATCATAACAACTACTGCAAAAATACAGCCTAACATTACTGTAACTTCCAATGATTTTTTCAAAACTACCTTCTGTTTTTCTTTACCCTCAGCGGCCATTTTGGGCATCATCACTAAAGTAATACTAGTTATAACACCCAGGATCATATTTGAAATTCTTTGCGAGTTGTCATAAAAAGAAACTTGAGTTGAATTTTGGTACCAACCCAGAATCGGTTTATCTAATGAAGTATAAACCTGAGTCGCAATTTGAGGAATTAAGAGTGTAACAATTGCAATAGCAGATTCTTTAAACTTATAGAAATGTGGCCTAGGTTTTCCAACATAATTTTTGATATTTATCCAAAATACAAATGAACCTAGTAAGGTTGATAAAGACATGATCAACATATATTTCCAAAGATCACTTGGATTTTTGACTAGCATAAATATTAATCCAACTGATAATAATTTTACAGTTGTATTTCTTAAAACGACTTTGCCAAATTCTTGTAATCCCTGAAAAAACCAAGCAATATCCAACTGAGCTGATATCATAAAAGGAATCATTAATAAGATATAGTTCCAATACTGAACCTTAGCAAAATAGACTATTACTATGGTTGCCACAATCATTATGACGCTTGCTAAAGCCTGGAAATACCATAATCCCCAAAATGCTCTTCCCAATTCTTCTTTAGTACTTTTGGCTCTAATTCTGGAAACAGTACGCATTCCAATATATGATACAGATATAGAACAAAATACCATTAAGAACTGAATTGTATTATTGACACTACTATAGATACCATAAGTACTAGGTCCTAAATTTCGTGACAAATATGGTACTGTGACCAATGGCACAAGTACTAAAAAAATCTGATAAATCGCATTATAAAAAATATTTAATAATGTTCGTTTCAAAACAATTTCACCTTAACTAAAGATTATCAAAATTACGTTTACAATTATTTTGCAAAGGTGCAGTATAGGAAAGTTTTAGCCAGTATTTTCGTTTTTCTTCAAAACTTTCATTACTTAAGGTTGCAATCTGACTAACCAATTCTCTTTGATTATTAACGGTTGGACCCGGAACCACATCTTCATATGGATCAATTAATAATCCACGAGTTTTTTCGTATTGCTCTAAATAATTAGTAATGAAAATTATTGGTTTATTTAAATGTAGATAATCAAAATATATTGAAGAAAAATCAGTCATTAAATAATCAGTTAATCCTAATAATTCGTAAAGATCATAATTATTTTCTTCCAAATAACTGTTATTTAAAAATACAATATTCGAATAATTCTTTCCCTTATTCTCGAACAATTTCATTTCATATGGATGTAATTTGATAATAAGGTAATGATGAAGTTTTCGTAACTCTTGATTTAACTTTTCTCCATCAAAATCAGCAAAAGCAAAAAAATTACCCATTTTAATTTTATTCATTACTTCTTTATCATCCAATTCAAAACGAAAAGTTGGCATATAAATTCCGACTTTGCCATCTTTATCATTAGTATTAAAAAGTGAATTTAAAAGCTCTTTTTTTGAAACTACAGGTGCATATAAGGCATCGATTCTTGGAAAACCATTATTAATATATTTTTTACCCTCAATTCCTACGCACGCACTCATCAAAGTATCATATAAAGCACTACTGGAGATTACTCGATCAGCTATATTTTGCCAAATTTTCATATTATGCAGGTCATTTTTATAACTATCGTTAGCAGCCATGAAACCCATCCGTTTTAAAGGAATTCCATGCCAAAAATTTGTACATATTTGTTTTTTCTTTATCTTAAAAGGTTGATGGGTAGTAAAAAGGTACTTGGCTGCTGCAATTTTCTTCCATGTTTGCCAAGATAAATGGGAACTTGGCCATGGTTCCACTAAAACTGTTTCAACTTCGGAATGGTTAACTTTTAGATATTTATAAAAAATATAACCATTCGAACCTGAGCGACCACTACCGTTCAATATTACATATAAATTATCATCTGTTGGAGTCCAACGTAAAATAAACTTAATAAAATTCAAATATATCTTAAATAAAAAATTTTTCATGTTTTCTCCTATAATATAGTTATTTTAACAAACTACATCAGGATAAAATAAAAAAAATTTAAACTTTTACTATTTCTTCACTTATATGTTTTGTTAAAATTGAATTATTATAAGGAGACAACAATGAAAAAAATTATTACTTACGGTACTTTTGACCTCTTACATTATGGACATGTACGTTTGCTTAAGCGCGCTAAAGAATTGGGAGATTATTTAATTGTAGGCTTATCGACCGATGAATTTAATGAATTTAAGAAACATAAGCAAGCTTATAATGATTATGCAGAAAGAAAATATATTCTTGAAGCTATCCGCTATGTAGATGAAGTAATTCCTGAAGAGGATTGGGATCAAAAAATCAAAGATGTCCAAAAATATGATATCGATACATTTGTAATGGGTGATGATTGGAAGGGGCAATTCGACTTTCTTAAGCCATATACCAATGTTGTTTATTTACCCCGTACTCCCGGCATCTCTACCACTAAAATAAAAGAAGATCTTAAATAAAAAGTGCATTACTTAAGTAATGCACTTTTTATTAGTTATTATTTTTGGAAAAAGTAAATTCAAACCTATCAGCTACATAAGAGGCAAGAACATACTCAAAAGGTTGTCCATTACTTAACTCCGTTATTTGCCGACGTGTAACTAAGGGATCACCTTTATTAATCGATAAAAGTTTAGCATCATTCTCATTTGCAACTGCAGCTCCGATATTTTCAATAACATTTCCGATCTTATAACCTCCAGCATTTTCTAAAGTTTTATATAAACTAGAAGCGATCTCATCTTTGGAAAACTCAGCAATCAAAGGAGAAGGAATTGCTGCCACTTCGTAACAAATAGGAATATTATCAGCTGATCTAACCCGTTCCATCCGCAGTACTGAAGTATCATCATCAATTTTAAGTTTTTCTTTTTCAGATAGAGATGGTTTTGTTATTCGATAAGAAATTAATTTATTAGTTGGTATTTGACCATTAGCACGCATAATTTCTGTAAATGACATGATACCTGACATTTTTTCTTGAACTTTTTGACTCGCTACATAAGTTCCACTGCCAAGTCGTCTTTCTAAAATACCTTCATCTTCAAGTGTCTTAATGGCTTGTCTTAATGTCATGCGTGAAACATTAAATTGCTGCGCCAAATGTCGCTCAGCAGGTATTCTTTCTCCAACTTTATATTTTTTATTTTCAATATCACGTTTTATTTGATTATGAATTTTTATATAAATAGGTTCTTGCATAAAAAATCTCCAGGTCTTTACTAAATTTTATTCTCTAGACCACAAGTTTTATTTTTAAAACTAATCGTTCTTTTTTATTTTCCATTTCAAACCAATTATATCAATATTTGATTCACTAAGTCCTTCAATATCTATACTTTCTTGACTGGCAGAAAGTACTTTTAGTTTTATTCTTGAATTATCATGCACTGCCATAAGTGAACCATTAGGATTTAAAATTAGATCTTTTCCTTTTAAAATAGCATTTTTATTAAGAGCTAAAAAGTATTCAAAATGATTTCCTCCCGAAAAAGCTGTTCTTGTTGCATCAGCCTTCACTTGATCCTGAAAATCTGCATGACTGAGAATTGTACAATTGTTCAAAGTTATTTGCGCTTGATCACATACAATTAAGCGATCCATTCGGCAATTTTGCATGATAAGTTTTACTTTTTTATCAACAAAAACTCCCCCGGCAAATGTGCATCTAATTATATTAGCCCAGCTTTCATCTGATAAATAAAGTGCTGTATCATCGCGCGCTAAAATACTAGAATTAATCATATTCATCCAGGTTGAACCATGAACTAATAATTTATCAATTTGACTATTATTAATATCCAATTCACTGTTAGAGCCAGGATAAGTACTGACACTGCCATTTATTTTTGAACTAGAAATAATGGCTGTCCCTTTTCCTTGAATACCTATAGCGGCATATTTATCCGATGGATAATCAATTAAGCTATCATTCATTGTTATTCTAAAATCAGCACTTTCAAACAGAGACAAACTTGCTCCAACAATTTTCGTTGAAAAAAGCTCAAGAGTACATTTTCCATTAATTGCAATTCCAGCAGTATCATCATTGCCACCATGAATCACTGCGTTTCTCATTGTTAGATATGTATTTGCTGCGTATTCTACAAAGATAGCATTATTTTTAGTTTTAGTATTAAGAGCAATATTTTCTAAAGTAAAAAAACTACAATCTTCGCCTAACACAAAATATCCTTCTATTACAGTATCTTCAGGACTAGAACCCGTTCCCTTAATAGTTAGATCAACTACATTAAATCCTGGTTCTATTTGATAATAGCCCGGTTCTAACAATAAAACGTCATCAGGTTGAATATTCTTAAGTGCTTCTTTCCACTCTACTTCATCTCCAGCAGATCCTACCTTAACCAACCTTGTCATGACTTGTTTCCTTTCTTCCAAAATTATTCATAATTAATTCCACTTTCCTCCAAAAAATATCTATAAAATTTAACTTATGGAGGTATAAAATATGACTGTGATTTCAATTAAAAGTATTAATCAACATCTAAAAAACAATCCTAATAGCTATTTGATTGACGTCAGATCTTCAATCGAGTTTGCCACTGGTCATATTCCAGTAAGTATTAATTTTCCTCTTGATGAATTAATTCATTTTAATTTTCCAAAACATCATTCATATCTTCTAATTTGTAATACTGGTCGACGCGCAAAAGAAGCTTATGATTATTTAAAAGAAAAAGGATATGGGAATATTTTTCATATAAAAGAAAACATATTTTCTTGGCACGGCAAACTCGCACATGATTTTTAAATAAAGAAATAAAAAAAGACCATCAGAGATGGTCTTTTTTTCGGGTTGGGTGTTCTTTAAGAACAATTGGGTTAGCTGGATTCGAACCAGCGCATGATGGTACCAAAAACCATTGCCTTACCACTTGGCTATAACCCAATAACGATGGAGGCCAGTGGATTCGAACCACCGAACTCAGAGAGAGCGGTTTTACAGACCGCCGCGTTTAGCCACTTCGCTAGGCCTCCTTAACGTTACTCAACTATAATACAAAAATTAATTGAGTAATGCAAGAAAAATTATAACTTTTCTTCTACTTTTTTACTAAAGCCCAATATACTTATTAAAGTTAGCATCATCCCTATTATCGATCCAATAAGTTGACTATTTTCTTTAACACCAGTTTGAGGAAGCTGTCCTTTTTTACCATCAGCAGCAGTTACGACAGCATTTTCACTTTTTTGGTTAGTATTAGATTCAGCTCCACTTGAATTATTATTTGAGGTATTACTCATTTCAGCCCTCTCTTCAAGTGGTGTATAAATAACTGTAAATATTAGATTTTGACTATCAGGATTTATAGTTTGAGGATCAACGATATTCATATTAGCTTTATAACCTGAAATTTCTGGTGAAGGCACAGCATCAAAGGTTTGGCTTCGAGTATTCCAACCACCACCTGGATTTACAATCATCCTATTTGCTTTGTTTTCAATATCCACTCTTGAAAAAGAACGAGTAACAGTTTTAGTAGGGGCAGCTTGGCTTCCATCCTCATATACATAATTAATAGTTTCAGTAACATTATGTATTTGCGTTACATCTTCGTCTGCTCTATTAACTTTTATATTTTCTGAATGTAAATTATTACTACTATTAATAGTATCGGCATGAGCAGTAGAACCTAAAAACAGCGTCCCCATTAACATTCCCAGGGTAATTGTAGGTAAACTAACTTTTTTTAAAATATTATTTTTCTTTATCATAAGTATCATCCTAATCCCTCTAATTCACTTTACCTACATTGTAGACCCTAATTTAATAGAAACAAAAAAAGAGGTATTAATACCTCTTTTTATTTTAATTGAGCAATATGTTTTTTGATAATTGATGCTGAATCTTGTAATTTTTGTTCTTCAGCTTCAGTCAACTCAAGTGCTGGAACTTCTTCAATCCCATCTTTTCCAATAATTGCAGGATAGCCAATATAGGTACCTACTTCATCTAAGAATACTGATGTCGGTGCAAATAAACGCGCATTTGCAAAGACAGCCTGCATTAATCTAACTCCGCAGGTAGCTATAGCATAAGAAGTATATCCCTTTCCAGCTGCGACTCTCATCGAGTTCTTATTGGGCTGCGCACCCAAAGTTTCTTCTTCAGATTTAGAAAAAAGCTCATTTGCACTTTTACCATTTACTCGTACAGTTGACCAAGCAGTAAACTGTGAGGCGCCGTGTTCTCCTAACACAAATCCTTCTACACTTCTTGGGTCTTCGTTTAACTTTTCACCCACAATTCGTTGCATCCGTGCTGTATCTAAAAAAGTTCCGGTGCCAAATACTTGGTTCTTAGATAATCCTGTACTCTCTTGTAAAAGAGTAGAAATTGCATCACAAGGATTTGAAATATTAATTATTACACCATTAAATCCACTTGCTTTAATTTGTTGACCGACTTCTTGAGTATTCTTAGCATTAATGTCAAATTCTCCAAAACGATCACCAGTTTTTACTGTAGCAGCAATATCACCGAAAGCTGTAATAATTACATCAGTATCTTTTAATTCTTTCCAATCTTGCCTTACAACATTTACATAATAATTATTGCGTGCCAAAGTATCGCGTAAATCGTTATACTCGGCTTCTACTTTAGCTTGATTTTTATCCAATAATACTAAGGTATCAGCATAACCATGAGTAAAAATTGTATAAGCTACTGTTGCACCAACATGTCCTAATCCAATAATTGCTACTTTTCTCATTTCTCCTCACACTCTCTCGTTCCAACAAATGATTGACTATTCTCTTTCCTAATAGTATAAGACTAAAAACTCCTAAATAATGCTATTAGCTAACAAATATAGTATTCTTAGCCTTCCAATCACGTAGTTTTATTCCTACCCAAAAACTATAAATCCCTACGGTAATAATTGATAGAACTAGCCATTTAATCCAATTACCAAATAAACCTACTGCACTACCTACAAATTTCATTCGATGTCCTTCAATGACTGTGTGGTTAGTTTCCCAACCATATATTAAACATAAAGCCCAAGGAAAACAGATCCCAAATGTACATACTGTTAAAATAAAGCCTAATATTCTCCAGCCAATATAAGCAAATAGGCCACCATCAAAAAAAGAATCTCTACCATGTCTAGTTTCCACTATCATAACCTCCATTTTTTATATCCATAATTATCGTACTTTTTAAGTAAAAAAAAGCTAGGTCCTTCTGACCTAGCTTAAATATTGGGTTAGCTGGATTCGAACCAGCGCATGATGGTACCAAAAACCATTGCCTTACCACTTGGCTATAACCCATTGTCCAGTTAAACTTTTTACTTGTCGTTCAACATATATAAATATAAGGGAATTTATTTCACAAGTCAATATTAAAATATAAATTTTTTCCTAACTCCATGTTTTTAGTGTTTTCTACCTTCATAAACTTACTTTTTTTACAATTTTATCTATTATTTTTACCTGATTATAATATTTCCGTCCCTATTCTGTAATAACTCTGCAATATTAAGCTTGTATTATTAAAACCATCAGATAAAAACAAATAACTAATATTTTTGATTAACATAAAAGGAGAATTTAGTTTGAATAAGTTCAAATCTACTTTAGTAAAATTATCTGCAGGTGTCGCAATTGCATTTTCTGGTTTAGTTGCTGTTAATACTGTTAACCCAACTACACAAGTACAAGCTGCTACTCAATCAGTTACAATCAATTATGTACCAGGATACGGAATTGCTGTTTGGAGCAACTACCAAGGTGGACACACAACTGGTCAATACTTGAAGCATGGCGATAGCTACAAGGTAATCGCAACTGCAACAGATTCTCAAGGTAATACTTGGTATGATTTGGGTCTTAATCAATGGATTATGGCTAAATATACTATCGATTCTGCCAAAGTAACTACTTCTACTCAAGCTACTTCTTCTGCTGAACAAGCTGCTAAGAACTGGATTGCAAATCGTGAATCAGGCGGTTCTTATACTGCTCGTAATGGCCAATATGTTGGTAAGTATCAATTATCAGCATCATATTTACACGGTGACTACTCACCAGCTAATCAAGAACGAGTTGCTAATAATTACGTAAAAAGTCGTTATGGTTCATGGGTTAATGCCAAAAACTTTTGGATCCGTCACGGCTGGTACTAAAATTTAGATAGTTAGACAAAAAAGACTAGGAATAATTCCTAGTCTTTTTTTGCATTTACTACTCGTAACTTTTATGTTTTTTAAATCTAGAAACACCATTTAAGTAAGTTTCTTCTACTTCTAAGTTATGATCTAAAACAATAAAATCTGCATCATGATCTGGCTTGATAACTCCACACTTCTTGGCCATATTTACGCTATTAGCCGGTACATAAGAAGCCATCATAATTGCATCTTCTGGTGTTACTACATTCCAATTAACCAGATTTTTTACTGCATCTTTTAACAATAAAATACTTCCAGCTAAATTATTATTTTCTTTTAAGCGAGCCATTCCATCTTTTACATAAACTGGCAATTCTCCTAACATGTAGTCACCATCTGGCATTAAACCCGCTTCCATACAATCAGTGATTAAAGCAATATGTTCTGGGCCCTTTGCATTAATTAACGCACGGACCGCTGGTTCTTCAACATGGTGACCATCACAAATCAATTCATCTGTAACTAAGCGTGCTGAATATGCTGCACCAATTATATTAGGTTCATGCTGAGATAATTGATTCATCCCATTATACGTATGGCAAAACATTGAGGCACCTGCTTCAATACATGCAATTGCCTTTTCAAAATTAGAACTAGAATGTCCTAAAGCAATCGTTATTCCATCTTTTACAGCTTCTCTAACAAATTCACGTGCTCCTTGTCTTTCAGGTGCTAGCGACATTTTAACCAGCATCCCTGCAGAAGCTTCTTCATATTCATGTAACTCTTTAATTGATGGATCTCGCATGTATTTTGGATTTTCTGCTCCACCATGTTCTGGAGTAAAATATGGACCCTCAAAATGAATTCCTTGGATTTTAGCACCGGTCTCTTTTCCCTTATTAGCCGCAAACATCTGACAAATTTTAATTAATTGATCATGACCAGCAGTAATAGTGGTTGGTAACCAACTTGTTACCCCAGCACGTAATAAACCTTCAGAAATTTTATTAATTCCTTCCCAGTTGCTCTTCATTACATCCTCTTCCAAAAGACCATGAATATGCGTATCAAAATAGCCTGGTGCAATCCATTTATCATTGTATTCTTTAATTTTTCCATCTACTGGCTTTTCATTTTCTGGATAGTAAAGACTAAACTTACCGTTATCTTCTACCTTTAAATAGCCACCGATTTCAGTTCTATTTTCTAAGAAGAATTTACTTGCATGAATATAATAAGACATTTTATTTTCTCCTCTTTAAGAATCCAGCTATTACATTTTACAGTTTAACTTTTTTTAGCAAAAAACAATATATCTAGAACACAAAAAAGGATATCTTTGGGATATCCTTTCTGTGTTTGTTTGAAGTATATTATTAAAGTGTTAGAACTAAATATTCTATTTAATTTTAGTACCAACCGTTAGCTTGCCAGAAACTTTGAGCAGCAGTCCATGAACCGTAACGACTCTTTACGTAGTTGTCAGCAACACGTTCTTGGTTAGCTGCTGAGTAGTCACCATTTAAGTATGCTGCTGATAATTGGTACTTACCTACATATTGACCATTACGAGCAGTGTAAGAACCGCCTGATTCACGACCAGCAATCCATGCTTTAGCAGCAGCTTCAGAACCACTTACACTTGAAGTGTAGCTTGAGTTGTTACTTGATGAACTAGTTGTAGCTTGACTACTGTAAGTATTATTAGTAGTTTGAGCTACTGGAGCTTGAGTTTGTGGAGCAACGTAATCATAGGCAACATCTGGATCTACAGAATTAAGTCCAGCACGTACCCATTTTGCCATTACCCATTGATTCTTACCAAGGTCATACCATTTATTACCTTGAGCATCATATGCTGAATCAATCACTTTCCATGAAGTTGCGTGTGGTAAATATTGACCAGTTGTATGTGATAAAGTATTTGCATGATTCCAAACCGCAATTCCGTAATCTGGAACATAGTTTACAGTCACAACTTCTGGGTCATTTGCAGTGGTTGCTGCGTGTACATCTTTATTTGTAGTAGTAGTTAATGCAACAAGACTTGCAAAAGCAACGCCTGCTGCCATAAGTGATTTAGTTAGAACAGATTTAATATTGATGGATTTAAAATTCTTCAAAATTAATTTTTCTCCTTCTAATTAATAAAATAAATATAATTTATTTCTCTCAATCGACAGTATCTATAGTACAAGGTTTATATTGCAGGTCTGTTTCATAAGTAATGGATTTAGATTAAGAAAATGCGCCATTCTGTTACATTGCTGTAATAAAGAGTACTTATGTTACATTGGCTTAACATTGTAACTTTGTCGTGATAAAAAGTTCCGTAAAGCTATCCTCATCTGAATAACTTCTTATAACTAACTTGATACGTAATTAATCAAGGCTCAGTATAAATGATACAAATACAAGAAATAATAAAACCGTTACCCATTTTCATTTACAGGGTAGCGGTTTTTATTCAGACATTTATAGATCTTTTATTTATCCAGCCAAGTATAGCCTAGATAGCTAGTTTTTATGAATAATTTTATTGATGCTTGGAGTAATTAGACTCTCTTCTAAGTTCATATCAACAGGTTTATAGGTTTCATCGATGCATTCGTCCCAGTATTCATTATGCTTTTTATCGATATAATTTTCTGATTCTTCTACAGGTTGCCCACCTTCACCTTGAATAGAATACCAGTAGAAATACATATATCCATCTTTAGACTTTTCAGCAAAAACTGTTTCAATAAACATTTTCTCAGCAGCCATAGTGCCTATTGTATCCTCATGATGATTATTGAGAAAGTCCATCCATTCCTGTGCCCTTTCCTCTTTTCCTTTTTTAATTCTAAAACGTGTTAACTCAATTTTTACCATTATTCCTCCTTATTATTTTTTCTTTTATAAATTTACGGTTTTAAACCCACTATTCAGGCATTAGTTTGATATTGTCAGTCTAAAACCATAATATTTTTCCATTATTTAGCTTAAATTACTAAAATTAACTATATCACTTCATATAATTAATCATTTACCTATTGTTTTTATAAAAAAAGCATAATCATAGATATTTTTAACTATATCTACAACTATACTGCAACTAAGTTTATAACCTCCCCAACACACTGCAGATACACAGATTTTTTTGTGTGTCTGTAGTGTGTCTATTTCATTTAATTTCAATTTAAATCAATATTTTTCAAAACATTTCAAATTATTACAAATCAAATAAAAAAGCCTTATCATAGACTTTTTTATTGCCCTAGATAAGACCACAATTATATAAAAAATGCTGAATGCCAGGATCGAACTGGCGACCTCTTCTTTACGAGGGAAGCGCTCTACCAACTGAGCTAATTCAGCTACTTTTAACAATCAAAATTATAGCAAAAAAGCTCAGTTAAATTCAAATTTCTATTTTAACAAACCATGTTTAATTAAATCTTGCTTCAAATTATTGAAGTGCTTTGTATCATTAAACTTCATTTTAGTGTAGCTTCGTAATAAACGTCTTTGGTTCCAAGTTAAATGTTCTTTAGGACGAATTTCATCAATATGCTTAATCATATCTTCACGCCAATTTTCCATTTGTTTTCTAACTTTCCAATTTTCAGTTACATGGTCAATCTCAGCATGCATCTTGTCTAAGCGAGCATTGATTCTTTCGTTCCACTTCTGAGTAGTATTGTGGAATTTTTCTACACTGATAATGGTACATACAAGGTCGGTCCCCATTACAATGACAATAATAAGAGCCAATGCCCCATGGGTTTTCATTTCTTCCCAGTTAATTACTCTTTGAACAACTGGCTGAACAAATTTTACTAAGAGAACCACTCCAATTCCCCAAAACAAGGAAATAATTGGAGCTACACGACCTTGGATATTTCCCCATAGATGAGAATAATCCCAAAGCACTAGATGGAATACTTTTTCTAAAAATAAACTAGCAATGAATTCGAATATCGTAGCCACGACCATCCCTACAATAAATAGAAGTAAAATATTATCTTGTACTTTATAAGTACATACTAAAATTGTAGTTACTGCAAATCCATACACAGGACAATATGGTCCAAATAAAAAGCCACGATACTCATAGTGTCCGTCTTTAATGGAACAATAGAACGTTTCCCAAATCCAGCCGATAACTGAATAGGTAAAAAATAAGACAATAATTTCCGAAAGTGAATATGGCATAAAAACCTCCTGCAATTATTGTCTCATATACTTTATAAAATTATTAGCTATAATTTTGCTTTACTTCCAATCTAAGCAAAGTTCTTGTTCATGTAAAAGCTCAGGCAATTCATCACGATCAGTTTCATGATTATCTAGCTTTGCTCCAGAAATTTGTTTAGTGAAAGAATCAATTCTGCGATTAGCATCACGTAAATCATAATAAGTAGTAACAATTTGATCATAATCAGCTAAATCTTTTACATCAAAGTCCTTCTTATACTCATTTTCAAAGCAAGAAAATTCAAGTGGTAATCTAGGTTTTAATTGTGGCTCTTGATCAGGCACTCCTACTTGCATCCCTAAAACAGGAAAAGTAAGTTTAGGCAAATCTAGTTCTTTTAACATCGCTTTAGGGTGATCATTCACTGTACCAAGAGCAACATAACCTAAACCCATACTTTCAACGGCATTAGCAACATTTTGAAAAGCTAACAGCGTATCTTCCATTGCTTGGAAGAAAATATCAGTTGTATGAACTCTGCCATCATCGTGACCTAATTGTTTACGAATTTGCTGATTACGGTACAAATCAACTACAAAGATAAACAAATCTCCTTCTGCACCTACATATTTTTGATTACAAAGTTCCTGAATTTTCTTCTTTTTAGCAGGATCGGTTATATGTATTAAGGAAGCATTTTGCATAAACATACTTGTAGAAGTATGCTGAAAAACCTTATACAAAGTAGTTAACTGCTCTTCACTTAAAGTTTGATTTTTATATTTTCGAATTGAGCGGTGATTAACCTGAGCATCAGTAGTTAAATTATGGATCATCGGGATTCTTCTTTCTTTAATTTACTTACTAAAAGTATATAACATAAAAAAAGTACTTGGCAAAATTCCAAATACTTTTCTTCTTATATTTTCTTTATTTGAAAAGGTCGTTGAACGCTTCACTCATTGTTGGATGAGTGTAAATTTGATCTCTTAAAACAGTGGCTGGAATATTCTGATTAATAGCTAAAGAAATGGTATTAATTAGCTCATACGATTCAATTCCATATAAGGTTGCACCTAAAATTTGATTATTTTTAGGATTTACCAACGCCTTAAATAATCCGCGAGTATCCTTAGCTACACGAGCTTTAGGAATAGCAGCCACTGGCAATTTGTGTATTTCATATTCAATTCCTTGAGCCTTTGCTTCTTTTTCAGTTAGACCAACTTCTGAGAGAGCTGGATCAATAAAGACACTATAAGGAATATTCTTTCTACTTTCTAATGTATATTCACCATTACCGAATAATTGACTTTTAATAATACGATAATCATCCAAAGAAATATAAGTAAATTGGAGACCACCCTTTACATCACCAATTGCCCAAACATCCTTTACACTTGTCTCTAAATGTTTATTTACTTCGATTGCTCCACGACTATTAACTTTGATATTAGTATTTTCCAAGCCAAGATGAGCAGTATTTGGCTTACGACCCGTAGCAGCTAAAATACGATTTCCAATAGCTTGTTTTTCTTCCCCACTTTTAGTTTTATAAATAACGCTAGTGTAGTCATCATGATCAACTACTTTTTCGATTTCCACGCCTAATTCAAACTTAACTCCTAGATCTTCTAGATCCTTTTTTACCACCTCACTAATATCATCATCTTCACGAGGAATAAAGTCAGAATTATGATCCAAAACCGTAACTATTGAACCATATTTAGCAAACATTGCCGCAAACTCTAAGCCAATGTACCCTGCTCCAATAATTACTAATTCTTTTGGTAAAGAGGTTTGTTCCATTGCTGCCGTAGAATCTAATAGGAACTTACTTTCCTTTAAACCTGAAATTGGAAGCATTACTGGAACTGCTCCCGTATTAATAAAGATTCTTTTACCCCGATATTTATCGACTCCACTCGCAGTTTTTACTTCTATTTCGTGATCATTAATAAATCTAGCTTCTCCATCTAAGACAGTTATCATCTTTTCATCAGCTAACATGTGATAATTTTTATTTCTTAGAAGCGTGGTCATTTCATTTTTTCCACTAACCGCATCGACAAAATCCATGCCATTACCAGCCTCAATAATAAGACGCTTAGAAGGCAAACATGCGATATTGATACAAGTTCCTCCGTACATCTGATTAGATTTTTCCACAACTAAGACTTCTTCGCCCTTTTGAGCTAAAAATTTGGCTAAAGTTTTTCCACCTTTACCAAAACCGATAATAATATTTTCAATAGTTTTCAATATTAGCACCTCGCTTTTAAATAGTAACCTACTTAATTGTTACTATCATAATACTTTGCCTAACCACTGTCATCATTCCTGCTTAATTCTTCTTTACTTTATGATCTTTCATGATCTTTTAAGTTTAAGTTGTTCTTCATATGATATGATTAACATAACAATTCAATAATTTTAAGGAGTTATGTTTATGAAAGTATTAGTTATCGGTGGAGCCGGTTATATTGGTTCGCATGCAGTTAAAGGCTTACTTGAAGATGGCAACGAAGTTGTTGTTCTTGATTCTCTTTACACTGGTCACAGAAAAGCTGTTGATAAAAGAGCTAAGTTCTACCAAGGTGATATTGAAGATAAATTTTTAGTAAGTAAAATCCTTCGTGATGAAAATATTGATGCAGTTATGCACTTTGCTGCTTATTCTCTTGTTCCAGAATCTGTTAAAAAGCCTTTGAAATATTACGATAACAATGTTTCTGGCATGATTTCTTTATTACAAGCTATGAATGATGCTAACGTAAAATACTTAGTATTTTCTTCCTCTGCTGCAACTTATGGTATTCCTAAGTCATTACCAATTACTGAAGATAGTCCACTTGATCCAATCAATCCATATGGTGAAACCAAGATGATGATGGAAAAAATTATGCACTGGGCTGATAAGGCTGATGGCATCAAGTCTGTTGCCTTACGTTATTTCAATGTTGCTGGTGCTTCTAGCGATGGTTCAATTGGTGAAGACCATGGTCCTGAAACTCACTTAATTCCAAATATTTTAAAGAGTGCTATTGCGGGTGATGGTAACTTTACTATTTTTGGTGACGACTATGATACTAAAGACGGTACTAACGTACGTGATTACGTTCAAGTTGAAGATTTAAGTGATGCTCATATTCTTGCTTTAAAGCACTTAATGAAAACCAATAAATCCGATGTCTTTAACTTAGGTACTGCTCATGGTTACTCTAACTTAGAAATTCTTGAAGCAGCCAAAAAAGTTACTGGAATTGATATTCCTTATACTATTGGGCCACGTCGTGGTGGTGATCCAGATAGTCTAGTTGCCAATTCAACTAAAGCTAGAACTGTTTTAGGGTGGCAACCTAAACATGAAAATGTTGAAGAAGTAATTGCCTCTGCTTGGAAATGGCACCAAAACCATCCTAACGGTTACGAAGATAAATAAGCTAATTTATTCAAACAAAAACGGAAAGTTCAATTGAACTTTCCGTTTTTTATTATGCCATTGATTCTACACATTTACGCATTTCTGAAACATCTAATACACCATTAGCAAATTCTTTTTGACAAGCTCATCAGGTAAAAATTCATCGTATTTATCAAATACTGGAACTTCATTTGGAAATACTAGCTCTAAGGGATCAAATTTTTCTCTTGCTTCTCTGCGTAACACTTCAAAGAACTGATCTTCATTTGCATCCATTGTAAAGGTCATAAAATAAGGCCTAGTTGATTCGAAATTTTTAAGCTTTAATTGATCCTTACATTTGATTCTTAATAATCTCTCTAAAGCTAAAAATGCATAGCTGCCTGTCCAAGGGAAAAATGCCCACATTTTTCCACCTAGATTAATTAAAGAATGCCGATCCAAACCGGCTTGTTGTGCGGTTTCGCGCAATTGTGCTAATCGTGCTTGCGCATTTTTCATCAGATATGGATACTGCTTATCTTCAAAAAGAATCTGCTTCATTCTTTGTAAAATTTTAGGATGAATGTCTCCTGCTACATCCCCAAAATATGCTCCAATATGTCCTTTTACGCCGTGACAATATACTTGATGCCGTTTACGATCGATCTCATCTACTACCCATACACGTCCAGCAATGGCAATCTTATCTCCTACCGGCGGTGGCTTAACAATTGTCCCTAATTCTTCATTTGCAGCATGAACACTAAACTCTTCATTTTCCATAAATACTGCATAGAACTTAAAGTTATTAACAATCTTTTCCCCAGCTAAGCCTAGAATCAGACCACCATTTTCAGTCTTTTGGATATGATCGATTTTTAGGAGGTACCGTAATAAAACTTGATAATCCTTTTGGCTGACATTATGAAAGTAAGCTAATGACAAAACCCGACTTGCTAATTCAGCCGGACTCATTTCACCACTTGCTGCTAAAGTAGACATAGTTTGATGATAAAGCAAACTGTAAGGCAGTCGATTCGGCTGAGGCGGCTCAACCCAATGTTCTTCTGCATAAAGTTGAATTAAGGCAATCCCTTGTAATAAGCTCCAAGGAATAAGTTCTGGTAACATTGCTCTTGATTCTGGATGTTCTTCACGCATAATAAAATGCATTTCAGGCGGTGTTCCTCTACGCCCAGTGCGTCCCATCCTCTGTAAAAAGCCAGAAACTGTGAAGGGTGCATCTATTTGATATGCACTTTCTAATTTTCCTACATCTATTCCCAGCTCTAATGTCGCCGTAGCACAGGTAGACACATAGGCATCCGGATCTTTCATAGCATCTTCAGCTGTTTGGCGCAATGCGGGAGATAAGTTACCATGATGAATCAAAAAACGATCAGGTTCATGGCTATAGCTACAATATTCTCGCAATTCTTGGCAAACTGATTCACATTCCTCGCGACTATTAGTAAAGATTAAACTTTTCTTTCCACGAGTATGCTCAAAAATGTAGCCAATTCCTGGATCAGCTAAAGCAGGCGCAATGTCAGTTTTAGGTTCAACAATTTCTGCCGGATCAAAATTATCACTTGTTGCTTGAGGATCAGTTTGGTAAAAGTGTTCCATTGATAGTCGCCAAACTTGTTTACCATTTTGAACCTTCGGTGCACTAGTTTTACGCCCACTACCAGCACCTAAAAATTTGGCGGCAGCCGTCATATCTCCAATAGTAGCCGATAAACCCACTCTCCGAGGTTTAACTTGTGCTAATTTAGATAATCTTTCAAGCAAACAGAAAGTTTGTCCACCTCGATCACTCCGCAAAAATGAATGCAGCTCGTCAATTACAATATATTTTAAACCATGGAATAAATCAGGAATGGCCATATGTTTGTTAATCATCAAACTTTCCAAAGATTCTGGCGTAATTTGTAATATTCCTGATGGCTTTTTTAATAATTTACGTTTCTGCGTCTGGGCTACATCACCATGCCAACGCCAAATCTTGATCTCGGAATCCCTAGTTAAATCATTTAACCGATCAAATTGATCATTAATCAAAGCTTTAAGAGGGGCAATATAAAGCACCTGAGCTGAATCAGCTGGATTTTCACTTATATCTGAAAGAATGGGGAAAAAAGCTGCTTCTGTCTTACCGGAAGCAGTCGAAGCAGCTAATAAAACATTATTTTCGGTATTAAAAAGCTCTTGCGCAGCTGCTACTTGAATGGGACGCAAACTTTGCCAACCTTGTTCATAAATATAATCCTGAATAAATGGAGCATATTGCTCAAATACATTCATCTGCTTCATCCCTCCCTTTATTAAAAAATAAACTCACAACTAAATTGTAAATTCAGTGTAATCTGCTCCTTTTTCATCGGACACTGCTTCCGACTTAGTGTAGCTAAACTCATCTGAATTGAGCAAGTCGCTAATTTGTTTGTCTGGATGTTGTAAGGTAATATCCAACAACTCAATAAAATCACGAATTACTTCACGCGGTGTAATATTACTATCTGCACCAACACGCCCATATTCAATCTTAATAAAAGTAGCTAGATCTTCGTCACTAATTGTCATTTCATAGCCATAAAGTGAAGCATGCATCTGGGCTAATTTCTCAGTTAAAACCAACATTTCTTCTGCATTTAAAGGTTCTAACTTAATCACAGGTGCATACATATCACTGGCACCTGCTTTTGAAAATTTTCCATTTGCTAAACGTGATCGCAAGGCTTCATAACTGTAAACTCCTCGTCTTCTATCTTCCACAGCTTGTGGCGTTGCACCCATAATAATTCCGAGGTACTTTGCTTTTCCTTGTAAAGCATCATTATACATCGTTAACATTTTTTCATAATTATATTGACGACTAATGCTATTAGGAATCTTATAGATATTTACAAGTTCATCAACCATTACCATTAATCCCGTATAGCCTGCTTGTCTAAAGAACATTGCAAATAGCTTAATATATTCATACCAATCATCATCTGAAATAATGATGTTAACTCCTAATTCGTTTTTAGCCTCTGTTTTGCGCGTGTATTCACCTCTAAACCATTTAATTACTTTTGCCCTAGTCTCTTCATCATTATTTATATAGGCCTCATAGTACATCTTTAAAAGCTGCGCAAAATCAAAACCATGCACTAGTTCGTTCAGACTTGAAATTACCTCATAGATTTTTTTGTCTACTAACTCAGAAAATCTACTATTTTCCTGACTCAAGCCGGATTCTTCCGCCACTTGTGCTTGAACTGAATTAATCCAGCGATCTAAAATTAACGGTAAAGCTCCACCTTCAGGACGAGTCTTAGTGGCTAAATTTTGAATTAACTCACGATAAGTTGCAAGGCCCTGTCCCTTAGTGCCCTGCAATCTTCTTTCAGGAGAAAGATCGCCATCTACTACAACAAAATTCTTATCCATTACATAGTTACGAATCGCTTGTAGTAAAAAGCTTTTTCCCGAACCATATCGGCCCACAACAAAACGGAAAGAAGCTCCACCTTCACTAATAATATCAACATCATGAAGTAACGCTTCTATTTCTGCCTTTCTTCCAACCGTAATATATGGCAAACCGATTCGTGGCACTACGCCACCCTTTAAAGAATTTAAAACAGTTTGAGCAATTCTTTTAGGGATTCTACGCTTTTGTTCAGTCATAATTACTCCTCACTAAATAAATCTGCTAAATCTGGGAGATAGTCTGAAATAATTTGAGGCTCTTCTCCATCAAATTCGATTATGCTATCCCCAATTTCATCAAATAATTTTTCATTAATAGCATCTGCCAAAATAGATGGCATTAAATGTTTTTGCTGCAAGTTTTCTTTCCATGAGGTTTGATGCCACAAAGACATTAAGAAAAAATACTCATCTGCAGTTAAACCATAAGGTAACGCTTTACTTGTTATTCCTTCAACAGTTTGTTCTTTTTCACTAACCTTTTCTTGTTTTTCTTCTGTTTCTAATTCATTTTTAGCCTGACGCTCTAGCTCTTTTTCTTCCTGAGTTAATAAGCTTTCTCGAGTCTCAGAGGCATCACTACGAATTTTATTTAGATGTTCAAAATTAATCCTAATTTTTGGTCGCTGAGCTTCAATTTCAGCTTGATGAAAGTCTTTTACAGCTTGTTCTATTACCAATACCATGGCTTGATTTAAAGTATTAGCTTTTAGCTTTCTTCCTCTCTGGTACTCTAAGCGACTTAAGCGATCAATTTCATGAAGTACTGCGTTTAATTTTGTTTTTTGACGCGTAACTGGAGAAAGGTATTGATAATAAGTCCGCCCATCCTTTTGATAAAATTTTCTATTTTCTGTAATTGAAAAAACTTCAAATTTTGGTTTTCTCTTGTAAAGAAGCGCACGTGAGAAAAAATAATATTCTCTTGTCGTCGTTACAAATAATACTTCTCTAGCAAAATCAAAATATTCTTTATGGGATAAAAGTTTATTCCAAACAAAAAAGATTAAATCTTGGTATTTATCTTTATCAAGTGGACTTTTACCATGATAAGTAGATATTTTCTCAAGATTTGCTATTAGCTCAGTTGAATCCTTAGGAGTTAGTAATTCTTTTGTTAATTTATCTTCCTCTATTTCGGTAGATAATACCTTACTTTTATAATCTGTCAAATTATAAAAGACCACATAATCTTTAATCCAACGCTTGAGATAAGAGGCAATTTCAGGGTCAAACTGTAAGACATAATTGTTATATAAATCAGTTAATAATTTATATCCTTCCTCAGGTTGTTTAATACCTATTTGGTTGAGTAATTCATAAATATAAATAAAGACATAGGATCGACTAGTTGCATCATAAACTCCCTTTCTTACTTTAGTACGCCAAGTAAAATAAGTTCTGAGTTGATGAACTGTCATATCATGATAAGTCGGATAAAAACGATTAAACACGTAATTCTGTTCATAATTATCCTCATAGCCAGCCATTAATTGACCTTGATAATAAAAATTCTTTTGGCGACCTAAAGCAGGTAAAATCGTATAGTCGTAGCTTTGCAGCATTTTTTCAATTTCCGGGGGAATATTATTTATACTATTTTTACCTTTAATTGGCTCACTTGTTTTATGAGTCTTACGTGGTGGAATTCTTTCAGCATGATAAGTTTCTGATGCTGAACTTTTTTCTTCTTCTGGAATTAAGAGATACTGGCCTGTAGTTTTAACTTCACCATTAAGAGCTAATTTATAAGCATAATCTACTGTCTTTTTAACTTCTTCATCATTTACTTGATTAAGCCACATTCCAACCCAATTATTACTTTTAATCCTAAATGATTTGGTAAATCCAGGTAAATCAACTAAAGTTTGAGAAAAATCTCCACATTTCAAATCTAAAGTAACAGCATGTCCATCTTCACTAATTCCGATTTGTTGATTAGGTACACGAGAAAGAATAGCAAAAAAGTCATCACTATTAGGTGGCATTAATACAAAAATGTTTCTATTGTTAGCCAACATTTGCTTAAAAGTTAAACCATATTTTTGCCTTAAATATTTAATTAAGTCATTTGTTAACATCTTCTCACCTCATTTCTTTTTAGTTTATACGAACATATATTCTAAAATTATACCAAGATAGTTGATATAACGCAAAAAAGGGAGTGTTTTATCTTCCTCCCTTTTAGCGTTGCTGTTTAGCCTCTGTTAGTACTTCTAGTGCAACTAAAGAATGCTCAAATGCTTTATCAACAGCTTTTTTATCTTTTTCTTCAAGCATACGACTAAATTCCACGAATTCCGCTACCATTCGATGACTATACTTATTAAGTTTTAAAGCTTTAGGTTTTTGCCCCTTGAGATCAACTTCTATCTCGTTTAATTCATTAATCGGCCCTTTAATTTTTAGACTGCCTTTTTCGCCCTCAATATAACTCCATTGATCAGTTACATATGAATCCTTTGAAGCTAATAAACTAGCTTGTAATTGTGGATAAGTTAAAATCAAATTACCTGAGGTATCAATTTCTTTTTGCATAACTGGAAAATAATGAACTCCAGTAGGTTTGCCAAATAAGCCTACTGCCACATGGATATTATAAATTCCTAAATCCATTAACGCTCCACCATCTTTAGTCGGATCAAAGACCGGTTGAATAATCCCCTTTAGGAAATTATCGTATCGACTAGAATATTGAGTATAGTTCAATTCAACATTATGAATAGGTGCTATTTTATCTAAGTGTTGTTTCAAATATAAAAAGTTAGCTAAATAAATATTAGTTATTGCCTCTACTATGAAAACATGATGCTCATCCGCAATTTTCTTTAATTCAAGTGCTTGTTCAGGTGTAGCAACAAAAGGTTTCTCACAAATAACATTCTTATCATGTTCAAGCGCCTCTTTTGCAACCTCATAATGTAAGTTATTTGGCACCGCTACATAAACTGTATTTACTTCTCGATCATTAAACAGATTATTGTTATTTACAAAAGTTTTCCTTATTCCATATTTAGCTTGTAACTCTTTTCCAACTTTTTCACTTCTCTTAGTAGTAGCAATTGCTGTTAACTCTAAATTAGGTATTTGATCAGCAATTTGTAAAAAATCATGAACAATCATCCCTGATCCTATAATTCCTAAATTAATCATATTAATCCTTCCTTTAAATTCTTTCTCTTAAATTTTATTTTACAACAAATGTTGTTATTTCGGGCTTCATCTCAGTTCGATAAAAAAATTTATAATTTTGAGTGCATTATTTTTGTAATTCGAAAAATTAAGCTTTATATTAAAGATGTCTTAAGTGATTATATTAAGTTTGTTTGGAGGTAATTATTATGGCAGATTACACAAAGAGAGAATTAAAGGCTTTAGACAGAATTTCTAAGAAGATTGCTGATGCTGAAGAGCATTTAACTAAGATTGAAGAAAGCGAACCTGACAAACGTCACCGTACCGCTCAGCACGAAACCATTAAGGATATCAAGTCAATCTTAAAGCACGCTAAGAAAGTTTCTGAAGAAGAATTAAAGGCTGAAGAAAAAGGCAAGATGGAAGATCCTGTTTATACTGAAGCTGAAGAAAAGGTTGTTAATGACCTTAAGTCAGAATTCAAGCAATTAGAAGACGATCTTAGCAAGTTACCTGAAGAAGATGGTTCAGATATTAAACGTTACAGAGCTGAAAACCACACTTTAGAAAGAGCTAAAGAAATTTTGAAGAAAGCTGATAGATTTTAATCACTAGCTAAGAATTCAAAAATAAGACTTTATTTTTGAAATTATTAAATAAGAGTTCTATATTAAAGATGTCTTAGATAAGACATTAAGTTTGTTTTGGAGGTAATTATTATGGCAGACTACACTAAGAGAGAATTAAAAGCATTGGATAGAATTTCTAAGAAGATTGCTGACGCAGAAAGTCACTTAACTAAGATTGAAGATAGTGAACCTGACAAGCGTCACCGTACTGCTCAACACGAAACTATCAAGGACATTAAGTCAATCTTAAAGCACGCTAAGAAAGTTTCTGAAGAAGAATTAAAGGCTGAAGAAAAAGGCGAAGTTGAAAACCCTGTTTACACTGAAGCTGAAGAAAAAGTTGTTAAGGACCTTAAAGCTGAATTTAAGGAATTAGATGATGACCTTAGCCACTTACCAGATGAAGATGGTTCAGACATCAAGCGTTACAGAGCTGAACACCACACCTTAGATAAAGCTAAGGAAATCTTGAAGAAAGCTAAGAAATTCTAAGATTAATTATTTAAACCTATAAAAACTCATCTATTAAAGATGAGTTTTTATTTTGCCAAAATTTATAATACATATTTTTTGTAATCACTCTTTTTGAGTTCTATATTATAAGTGTCTTAAGTGATTATATTAAGTTTGTTTCGGAGGTAATTATTATGCCTGATTATACTAAAAGACAATTAAAAGCATTAGATAGAATTGCTAAAAAAATTGCTGATGCTGAAAGCCACTTAACTAAGATTGAAGATAGTGAACCTGACAAGCGCCACCGCACTGCACAACATGAAACTATCAAGGACATCAAGTCTATTTTAAGACATGCTAAAAAAGTTTCTAAAGATAGCATTGAATTAGATGCTAAAGATGAATCTAAAGAAGCTCTCTATACAGAAGCTGAAGAAAAAGTAATCAACGATCTTAAAGCCGAATTTAAGCAATTAGATGAAGACCTTAGTCATTTATCAGATATCAGTGGCTCTGATATTAAACGCTATAGAGCTGAACACCACAGTTTAGATAAGGCTAAAAAGATTTTAAAGAAAGTCGATAAACTTTAAATTAACCAAAAATGTGCAAACAAAAAGATTATCCATGGTAAAGTGGATAATCTTTTTTAGTTATAAAAATGTAATGCTCCTAAAATTAATTTTTAGTGATTGATAATTCAGGAAATTCTTTCATTCTGAAAGCAACCGTCTTAATATTCATTAAATCATCTATTGAAATATTATGAGACATTGAGTTAGCCCCGTACGAACCTGTACCTAAAGTAAGTGATGGAGTCATACCATTAAATACTCCTCCAATACCACCTAATGCGGATGGAGTATTTACCAAGATACGACAAGCAGACATAGCTAATGCAAAAGCTTTAATTACATCATTATCCTCTGAGTGAATTCCTGCCGTATGGCCACGACCGCCATAATTTAAGAGGTCTGTACAGATCTTAAAGGCATCTTCACGATCTTTTGCCTTATATAAGGTAAATACTGGTGATAATTTCTCTGCTGACAATGGATAATCTCTTCCGACGCCATCATATTCAGCCACTAACACTTTAGTATTAGCAGGTACATCAATACCACAATATTTAGCAATTTCTACTGCGCTCTTACCTGCGATAGGACCGGCAACAGTCCCACGTTTAGGATCAATAAATGTTTTTTCAAATTGCTTTATTTCTTCTTTATTTAAGAAATAACAATTCCAAGACTTAAATTCATCCTTTACCTTATCATAGATATCTTTATCTACTACTACAGAGTTTTCAGATGCACAGATCATTCCATTATCGAAAGTCTTCGATAACATGATGTCATAGACCGCTTTTTCGATATCTGCGCTTTTTTCAATATAAGCTGGTCCATTTCCAGGGCCTACTCCCAAAGCTGGTTTACCAGAAGAATATGCGGCTTTAACCATGCCTGGACCACCAGTTGCTAAAATAGTTTGAATACCAGGGTTATTAATCAAGGCAGTTGTAGCTTCTAAACTTGGCTCTTCAATCCATTGAATACAATTCTCTGGTGCACCAGCTTTGATAGCAGCATCACGTAATATCTCAGCTGTTTTAACACAAGATTTTTGAGCTTGTGGGTGAAAACCAAAAATAATCGCATTACGAGTCTTCATAGCAATAAGTGATTTAAAAATAACTGTGGAAGTTGGATTAGTTACGGGAGTTACTCCAGCAATCACACCCTTTGGTTCGGCAATTTCTACTAAGCCATTTTTCTTATCTTCACTAACAATACCAACAGTTTTCTTATCTTTAATATCTTCCCAAATGGTTTCACTTGCAAAAGTATTCTTAATAACTTTATCTTCTACTTTACCTCTACCAGTTTCTTCAACAGCCATTTTTGCTAGAAGTTCTTTATTATCTAAAGCAGCCTTGACCATTGCTTCACAAATTTTATCAACCTTTTCCTGACTAAAACTTGCCATTTTATCAAGAGCAATATGAGCTTTGGCTACATAATTATCAATAACTTTTTCAACATTATCTTCTTTTGTTTGCACCATTTTGTGCCTCCTAAATTATAATGCTTGTGATTAGCTGATCAATATCAGTATACAGCTTAATTCCCTATTTTGTAAATATGATTGCTCAAATTTTCTCAAACTTATTATTGTAAATATAGTAGATTTAGCTATGAAAAAGAGTATATATCGGATATATTGCTTTATTTTTCACAAATAACTAATTATATTTAATTTTTGTAAATTCGCTTAATGCACCATATTTAATTATGGATCATTAAAATATTATGGTAGAATTTTAATAAGTCCAGAAAGGAGTTTTTTATGGCACATAAAAAGTCTTCTTCCGCTGAACAAGAAAAACAGACGATGAAAAGGTCACTCTCAAATACTCATATTCAATTGATTGCCCTTGGTGGAACAATTGGAACGGGATTATTTTTAGGAGTGGGAAATAGTATTCATCTAGCTGGTCCATCAGTAATTTTAATCTATGGACTAGTAGGATTATTTCTATTTATTTTAATGCGAGCTTTAGGAGAATTAATTCTTTCTGATCTGCATAAAAATACTTACATCGATTTCATAACTGAATATTTAGGAAAAAGCGTTGGTACCGTATCAGGCTATCTTTATTGGTTTAGCTGGTTAACTTTAGCAATGGCGGAAGTTACAGCCTTAGGAATATATTTTCAATTTTGGTGGCCTAAATTACCGACTTGGATCCCAGGAACCATTACTTTAGTAATACTATTAGTAATAAATTTAGTTTCAGCTAAAGTATTCGGAAATTTAGAATTTAGTTTTGCGATCATCAAAATAGTTACCATAATTGCCTTCGTTATCTTAATTCTGTATTTGATGTTAACAGGCAATAAAGGGCAATATGGCACAATTGGTTGGTCCAACCTAATAACTGATGGTGGTTTCTTTGCTCGTGGAGGAAAAGGCTTTTTGCGTGGCTTTCAGATGGTTATCTTTAGTTTTATTGGTGTAGAACTAGTAGGTTTAACCGCATCAGAAGCTCAAAATCCTAAAGCAACCATTCCTAAGGCAATTAATCAGCTACCTGTCAGAATTATTTTATTCTATATTTTTGCAATTATTGCGATTTTATTAGCAATTCCTTGGGACAAAGTTTCTACTACAAGCTCTCCTTTTGTTCAAGCCTTAGAAGGGACGGGTATTAAAGACGCAAGTGCAATTATTAACTTCGTAGTTATTAGTGCAGCTGTTTCCGCAACGAATAGTTTTATTTATAGTGCTGGCCGATTGTTATTCTCTATCAATTATGATGGTAAAAATAAATTATCTAAGTTTTTAGGTAAATTAAATAATCGCCAATTACCAGCTAATGGATTGATTGTTTCGACTCTTATTATGGGCCTTGCACCAATTTTAAACCTATTTTTAGGTGATAATGCATTTGAGTTTATTTCCTCGGTAGCTACAAGTATGTTTTTAATTATCTGGTCAATCATGATAATTACTCATATTACCTATAGAAAGAAAACACCCAACACATTACTTCCATCATATCGAATGCCACTTTTTCCATATCTCGATATAATAGATCTATTGTTCTTTATTGGAATGATAATTCTACTTTTATGGTTACCTACTTACAGAATATCGATGATCAGTGCACTAGCAGTATTTATTCTTTTATGTTTAATTATTAATCTTGTTAGGGAAGAAAAAGAAAAGAGTCAGTAATAAACTGACTCTTTTAATTTTTAGTTAATAAAATAAAAAAAGAGGAAGAACAAAATGTTCTTCCTCTTTTACTCTCACCACTTACTCCGGCTGTCAGACTCGAACTGACGACAGCCTGATTAACAGTCAGGTGCTCTACCAACTGAGCTAAGCCGGAATATTAAAAAAGAGCACGGCAACTTCCTATCCTCGCAGGCAGTTTCCCACCAACTACTTTCGGCGTGGAGAAGCTTAACTTCTGTGTTCGGCATGGGAACAGGTGTATCCTTCTCGCTTTCGCCACCGTACTCTTTTGAGCTTTTACACTCAAAACTAAATATAATCTCTCGCAAAAAACCGCTGAGCTCTTCTTGCTTGGTCAAGTGCTCGACTGATTAGTACTAGTCCGCTCCATACATCACTGTACTTCCACTCCTAGCCTATCTACCTCATCGTCTTTAAGGTGTCTTACTGCTTTCGCATCGGAAATCTCATCTTGAGGGGGGCTTCGCACTTAGATGCTTTCAGCGCTTATCCCTTCCATACATAGCTACCCAGCGGTGCCGAAGGCTCGACAACTGGTACACCAGCGGTATGTCCATCCCGGTCCTCTCGTACTAAGGACAGCTCCTCTCAAATTTCCTACGCCCACGACGGATAGGGACCGAACTGTCTCACGACGTTCTGAACCCAGCTCGCGTGCCGCTTTAATGGGCGAACAGCCCAACCCTTGGGACCGACTTCAGCCCCAGGATGCGACGAGCCGACATCGAGGTGCCAAACCTCCCCGTCGATGTGAACTCTTGGGGGAGATAAGCCTGTTATCCCCAGGGTAGCTTTTGTCCGTTGAGTGATGGCCTTTCCATTCAGTACCACCAGATCACTAAGCCCGACTTTCGTCCCTGTTCGAGTTGTAACTCTCACAGTCAAGCTCCCTTATACCTTTACACTCTGCGAATGATTTCCAACCATTCTGAGGGAACCTTTGGGCGCCTCCGTTACATTTTAGGAGGCGACCGCCCCAGTCAAACTGCCCACCTGACACTGTCCTCCAGAACGCTCAGCTCTGTGAGTTAGAGGATCCATCAAACAAGGGTAGTATCCCAACATTGCCTCCGATAAAACTAGCGTCCTATCTTCTCTGGCTCCTACCTATCCTGTACATGTTTAACAAATACTCAATATCAAGCTACAGTAAAGCTCCATGGGGTCTTTCCGTCCTGTCGCGGGTAACCCGCATCTTCACGGGTATTATAATTTCACCGAGTCTCTCGTTGAGACAGTGCCCAAATCATTACACCTTTCGTGCAGGTCGGAACTTACCCGACAAGGAATTTCGCTACCTTAGGACCGTTATAGTTACGGCCGCCGTTTACTGGGGCTTCAATTCAAACCTTCGCTTTCGCTAAGCTCTCCTCTTAACCTTCCAGCACCGGGCAGGTGTCAGCACCTATACGTCATCTTACGATTTTGCAGATACCTGTGTTTTTGATAAACAGTTGTTTGGGCCTCTTCACTGCGACTGATATTTTACTATCAGCACCCCTTCTCCCGAAGTTACGGGGTCATTTTGCCGAGTTCCTTAACGAGAGTTCTCTCGCTCACCTGAGGATACTCTCCTCGACTACCTGTGTCGGTTTGCGGTACGGGTAAAACTACTCTGGCTAGAAGCTTTTCTCGGCAGTGTGACATCATGACCTTCGCTACTTTTATTTCGCTCCGCATCACATCTTGTACTTTTAGAAGCAAGCATTTGACTCACTTCAATACTTAATGCTTACACATGGATTTCCAGCACCATGCGTCACTAGCCTACTGCGTCCCTCCATCGCTCATATCGATTAGTTTCAGTACAGGAATTTCTACCTGTTATCCATCGGCTACGCCTCTCGGCCTTACCTTAGGTCCCGACTTACCCTGGGCGGACGAGCCTGCCCCAGGAAACCTTAGTCTTTCGGCGGATAGGATTCTCACCTATCTTTCGCTACTCATACCGGCATTCTCACTTCTAAGCGCTCCATTTGTCCTCTCGATCAAACTTCGCCGCACTTAGAACGCTCTCCTACCACACATATATAAATATGCATCCACAGTTTCGGTACTATGCTTAGCCCCGGTACATTTTCGGCGCAGCGTCACTCGACTAGTGAGCTATTACGCACTCTTTAAATGGTGGCTGCTTCTAAGCCAACATCCTAGTTGTCTACGCAACTCCACATCCTTTTCCACTTAGCATAGATTTGGGGACCTTAACTGGTGATCTGGGCTGTTTCCCTTTCGACTACGGATCTTATCACTCGCAGTCTGACTCCCGTGCATTGATATATGGTATTCGAAGTTTATCTGGATTCAGTAACCCATGACGGGCCCCTAGTCCAAACAGCGCTCTACCTCCACTATCATTCACACGAGGCTAGCCCTAAAGCTATTTCGGAGAGAACCAGCTATCTCCAAGTTCGTTTGGAATTTCACCGCTACCCACAACTCATCCCCGCAATTTTTAACTTACGTGGGTTCGGTCCTCCAGCATGTTTTACCACGCCTTCAACCTGGTCATGGGTAGGTCACTTGGTTTCGGGTCTACGTCATGATACTCTCTCGCCCTCTTCAGACTCGCTTTCGCTCCGGCTCCGTCTTTTCTGACTTAACCTTGCACCATAACGTAACTCGCCGGTTCATTCTACAAAAGGCACGCCATCACACTTTAATGTGCTTTGACTATTTGTAGGCACATGGTTTCAGGTTCTCTTTCACTCCCCTTCCGGGGTTCTTTTCACCTTTCCCTCACGGTACTGGTTCACTATCGGTCACTAGTTAGTATTTAGCCTTGCGAGATGGTCCTCGCGGATTCAATCGGAATTTCTCGTGTTCCGACCTACTCAGGATCCTACTGGGTCTCTCTGAAATTTCGCCTACAGGGCTCTCACCTTCTCTGGCTTATTTTTCCAAATAATTCTGCTATCTCTTCGAGTACCGTGTCGTAGTCCTACAACCCCAACTGGCAAGCCAGCTGGTTTAGGCTCTTTCCGTTTCGCTCGCCGCTACTTGGGAAATCGATTTTTCTTTCTCTTCCTGCAGCTACTTAGATGTTTCAGTTCACTGCGTCTTCCTTCAATTACCTTAACAGTAATTGATAATACGTCTTCACGTATTGGGTTCCCCCATTCGGATATCTCCGGATCTCTGCGTACTTACCGCTCCCCGAAGCCTTTCGTGGTTAGTCACGTCCTTCATCGGCTTCTAGTGCCTAGGCATTCACCATGCGCCCTTTTCTACTTGACCTATTTCAAGTCTTCTTTTTGAGTTTTCTCTCTCTCGGTCGCTCTTGCAATCTGTTTTACGATTGTCTCGGTTTTTTGCTAGATTATATTCAGTTTTCAATGTACTAACTCTTTGAGGTATTACCCTCAAAACTAAACAAAGTTTCTCAAGTGTGCTTCCGTTTGGCTTTTCGATGACTTCTATTAGTGCTCTCACACTCTCCATCATCTTCGCCTTCCTTAGAAAGGAGGTGATCCAGCCGCAGGTTCTCCTACGGCTACCTTGTTACGACTTCACCCTAATCATCTGTCCTACCTTAGACGGCTGACTCCTATAAAGGTTATCTCACCGGCTTTGGGTGTTACAGACTCTCATGGTGTGACGGGCGGTGTGTACAAGGCCCGGGAACGTATTCACCGCGGCGTGCTGATCCGCGATTACTAGCGATTCCAGCTTCGTGCAGTCGAGTTGCAGACTGCAGTCCGAACTGAGAATAGTTTTCAGAGATCCGCTTGCCCTCACGGGTTTGCTTCTCGTTGTTCTATCCATTGTAGCACGTGTGTAGCCCAGGTCATAAGGGGCATGATGACTTGACGTCATCCCCACCTTCCTCCGGTTTGTCACCGGCAGTCTCATTAGAGTGCCCAACTTAATGATGGCAACTAATGACAAGGGTTGCGCTCGTTGCGGGACTTAACCCAACATCTCACGACACGAGCTGACGACAGCCATGCACCACCTGTCTCAGCGTCCCCGAAGGGAACTCCTAATCTCTTAGGATTGCACTGGATGTCAAGACCTGGTAAGGTTCTTCGCGTTGCTTCGAATTAAACCACATGCTCCACCGCTTGTGCGGGCCCCCGTCAATTCCTTTGAGTTTCAACCTTGCGGTCGTACTCCCCAGGCGGAGTGCTTAATGCGTTAGCTGCAGCACTGAGAGGCGGAAACCTCCCAACACTTAGCACTCATCGTTTACGGCATGGACTACCAGGGTATCTAATCCTGTTCGCTACCCATGCTTTCGAGCCTCAGCGTCAGTTGCAGACCAGAGAGCCGCCTTCGCCACTGGTGTTCTTCCATATATCTACGCATTCCACCGCTACACATGGAGTTCCACTCTCCTCTTCTGCACTCAAGTTTAACAGTTTCTGATGCAATTCTTCGGTTGAGCCGAAGGCTTTCACATCAGACTTATTAAACCGCCTGCGCTCGCTTTACGCCCAATAAATCCGGACAACGCTTGCCACCTACGTATTACCGCGGCTGCTGGCACGTAGTTAGCCGTGACTTTCTGGTTGATTACCGTCAAATAAAGGCCAGTTACTACCTCTATCATTCTTCACCAACAACAGAGCTTTACGAGCCGAAACCCTTCTTCACTCACGCGGCGTTGCTCCATCAGACTTTCGTCCATTGTGGAAGATTCCCTACTGCTGCCTCCCGTAGGAGTTTGGGCCGTGTCTCAGTCCCAATGTGGCCGATCAGTCTCTCAACTCGGCTATGCATCATTGCCTTGGTAAGCCGTTACCTTACCAACTAGCTAATGCACCGCAGGTCCATCCAAGAGTGATAGAAAACCCATCTTTCAAACTCTAGACATGCGTCTAAAGTTGTTATCCGGTATTAGCATCTGTTTCCAGGTGTTATCCCAGTCTCTTGGGCAGGTTACCCACGTGTTACTCACCCGTTCGCCGCTCGCTTGTATCTGGTTTCATTTGGTGCAAGCACCAAAATCATCCAGGCAAGCTCGCTCGACTTGCATGTATTAGGCACGCCGCCAGCGTTCGTCCTGAGCCAGGATCAAACTCTCATTTCCCATAAGAAATGAGCTTGAAATAGCTCATGATATTTTTTAATTTGTTATCACAAATTTATTGCTTGCGAATTGACTTCGCTTATTGATTGGGGTTAAAAACCCCGCACACTTTTCAGCGAAACTTTGTTCAGTTTTCAAGGTACTACCAGCTGACTAAGTCAGCTTATTAATTATAGCACACATAATTTATAAAAGCAAGAACTTTTTTAAATTATTTTTTCGAAAGAAGTAATAAAACTTGCAGTCGAATCAGTGCTTTATAATTGTAACAAAATTGTAATATATTTGTCAAGAACTTTTTTTAATTAATTCTTTTAATCACAATTTTATTGCTTCTCAAAAATGAAGCTTATTAAATATAGCATCATTTTTAACATTTGGCAAGCACTTTTTTGAAATATTTTTATTTTTTTGCTTACCTCTCGTTGAAGCATTTAATACTTTACATGCTTTTAGAATAAATGTCAACACTTTTTAGCATTTTTTTGCTTAGAGTGCTAGTTTTTCTTCCTAAGCCTTATCATACCGCTTTTTTACAATAAAAAACAGAGAGTTTCCACTCCCTGTCTACTTTATAATTTTTCAATTTCCTTCTTAATATTAGGTAAACTATCTAGTTCATCAATATCAACCTTATTTGAGATTGTATGGTCTTCTGATAAAATAACTAACTTGTTTATTGAGTCTTTAATTTGCAAGAAATTATGACTTGAGATGATAATTGTTTTCCCCGCCTCATTTAATTGACGAATAACACTTGTAACCAGTTTACTATATTTTGGTGATAATCCATTAAAAGGTTCATCAAATATGATTACATTTGGGTTCATTGATAACACACTAGCAATAGCAACTAGTTTCTGTTCTCCTCCTGATAAATGATATGGAATCCGATCTCTTAACTTATTTATTTTTAATAGGTCTAGACAATCTTCAGTTCTCTTTTTAACTTCTTCTTCATTCAGTCCTAAATTTCGTGGTCCAAAGGCAATTTCTTCGTATACACTTGTATTAAAAAGCTGAATTTCACTATTTTGAAAGACTAAACCAATTTGTTGATAAAGCTTTCCAATCTCTTGTTGATTTTTTAAAAAGTCCTTATCAATCTTTAAATCATTAAAACGATAACTCCCCTCTTCTAAAGCATAGATTCCCACCAAAATCTTTAAAAGAGTTGACTTCCCTGAACCATTAGGTCCCATTAAACCTACTGCTTCACCTTTATCTATTCTTAGATTTATATCAGTGATGCCATTTTCATGATTAGAAGTATAATAATAACTTCCATTTTTAATTTCTATCATTATTTCTTACCTCTAAATACTATACTGATAATAATTATAAAAATAAATACTCCGCTTTGTATGGCATCAATTTTATTAAATGTTAGAGCTGTCCTCTTTTTCTTAAATGAATGATACCCACGTAAAACCATAGCCTGATACTGCTCGGTTGTTCTATGTCGAGCGAACAAATAGAGCTGTCCAATGATAGTTCCTAATAATTTGGAGCTTACATTTTGTCCAAATGTTCTTAATCTTACACTATAGAGTATTTCTATTAAGTAATTCCCCAAAGTATAAACATACTTAATCGTTATATCAATAATCAGAATTAATGTTTGCGGAAAGTGTAACTGATCTAAAGCAACCACAAATTCTTGCCATGAAGTACATACTAAAAATATTGATAAATTTATTAATACTAAACCAATTCTTATCAAGAATAGCTCAATATTCTGATTATGGAACAAGATGCTTGGAACCAGTAAAAATAATGAAATAATAATCAGTTTCACTAGTTTCTTTATAATAGATAAGATGATATCACCAGGAAACATTACTAGTTGAATGCCAAATGTTATAAGTATAATCCACAGAACTATAAAATTGGTTTGCGTAAGAATAAGGTATGTATACGCAATTAATAGGACTAATCGTACCCATGGTGAACTCCCTATCTTCACAGGAGATTCAACTTTAGTGAAATAGTTCAAAATTTTTATAACATTTTTTATGTTAGCCAAAACATAATTCTTTTTACCAGCTGGAACCGGATTATTACTGTCATTTTTTAACCATTTTGGAATATTTTGCTTATTTTTTACGTCCATAGAATGTCGTCAAAACCTTACCGATGATGATAAATATAATAATTGCAGAAACTCCACTTAGAATATACCCTAGTGATACGGGGGTTCCTGGAATTGTATAGTCGCTAAAAGGTGAGGCATAGTTTAAACCGTGCGTCATTCCTTTTGGTAGGGTATTTGCTAAGTGCTGTTGCTTCAAATTCTCTAATAATTCGCTATTTGACCATTCACCAAACGCAGTTCCGTCAGCCAATAAACCAAGGGGAGTTAAGATGAGTAATACTATAATAAAATAGTAGAAATATTTCTTCAATTTATTTGTCTTTTTAGTATTACTTACTTCTACACTGGAACTACCATATAGTTCTTGTGGTGCCACCTGTTTAACAAACCTATAGACTACATACGTAAAAAAGGCTTCGATCCATCCGGCCACTGCCAAGTGCGCAACCATCATCGCTGGAACAGTCACTGATAATGGATAAGGATTATACAAGGGCTGATTATTAGCTGTATGTGCAATAAGAGGCTGAATTCCCAACTCTATTCCAGCAAACAATGCAGCTAGATTAATCCCAATATATGATCCACTTATTGCCCCCAAAGATGGATGACCATGTTTTCTCAAGAAGTTATAAATAAAATAGCCACTAAATGGCATTACGCAGGCCATATTAAAGATATTGGCTCCTAAAGCCAAAATACCTCCATCACCAAACAGAAATGCCTGCAAAATTAGTGCTACTGTGACCGATAGACACGCGGCCGCCGGTCCTACCAATATTGCCAATAACGTCCCACCTACAGCGTGAGCAGTTGTTCCCCCAGGAACTGGGACATTAAACATCATCATTAAAAAAGACAGTGATGATGTAATTCCCAACATTGGTGCAAGTTCCTTTTTTTCATTTAATTGCACTTTAACTTTCTTAATTGAAAGTCCTACCACCGGAGCGGCTAATGCAAACATTGTTCCACAAGTTGCCGGACTTAAATAATTATCTGGCATGTGCATAATAAATTTCTCACTTTCTAAACTTTTTCGACCACAGAAATTTCCTTTTTTGAAGTTAGATGTGTAAACAAAGATGCTGGAGATATTCCTTTATCTAAATCTCCTCTAATATAAAAGGATAAAATTCCATCATGATAGCCATTTAATGAGTATCTAGGTTTATTTCTAAAAAAATCTTTTCCTACACTATTAACTAAAGCTTCGATATCTTTTTCATTCATATCAGCTTTAATAAATAATGAAATCTTATTATCTCTTCTAATAGAGAGTGTATCGGTCTTTTCTCCTAAAACTTGAGTTACTAGGACAAAAATCGTTCCTACCACACCCATAACATATAAACCACTACCATAAGCCAAGCCTATAGCACCGGTAACCCAAATACCTGCAGCAGTTGATAAGCCACTAACACGATTATGTTTATTAATAATCACACCAGCACCTAAAAAACCAATACCACTTACTACTTGGGCTGCAATTCTGGATGGGTCAACTTCCCAGTTTAAATGAGTGATACGTAAAAGATCAAAGAATCCGTACTTAGAAATCAACATTACCAGTGCTGCACCAAGTGCAATTAAGGCATGAGTTCTTGTCCCAACCTCTTTTTGAGATCTGATACGTTCAAAACCGATTAAACCACCACAAAAAGCGGCTAATAATAGCCGCAAACTCCAATCTAATTCTTGATTCAAATGTATCCTCCAAATTGTATCCGTTACTTATAGACTTCTTTAATATTCTTGCCATAAATCACATACATACCAAAATACAAAGCAGCTAATCCAATAATCATAGTTGCTAAAATATATATGATTACTAGGACAGGATGTGTCGTAAATCCAATTAAATAAGTACTTTCAGCAAATTCAGAAAAGGTAGTTAATCCACCACAAAAACCTGTAGTTAGAAAGGGTAAAACATTAGTACCGATCTTCTTTTTTAGTCCCAATGCAGTAAAAATACCCATAATAAAACAACCTAAAATATTTACAGTAATAATAGCTGTAGGATCTTGGAAAGCTTTACCAATTGTATCAATACAATAATATCGAACTAAGGCACCAAGTGAACATCCTAAACCAATAATAATTAACTTAACTCCGTTTTTCATAAATCTCTTCCTTAATATAAATGACTTAATCCATAGTCCAACAAAAAACATTATTATACATGCAACTGCTGTACCACACCAGTAAAGCCAAGCGCGCCATTTAGCTGCATCTTTAAACATTTTAAAAGATTCACTTGTAAAAGTAGAAAACGTAGTTAATCCACCTGAAAAACCAATAGCAGCAATTAATTGTGTAATATTGGATACCTCATGACGTTGAGCAGCACCAATAATGATTCCTAAAAAGCAAGAACCAATTAAATTAGCCATTAATGTACCCCAACGAAAATGAACATCTTTTTGGTTTAATACACTTGATAATAGACTTCTTAATG